>JAENWD010000372.1 GCA_016650245.1 Vicinamibacteria bacterium | reverse complement strand
GATCGGGTTCACCGAAGCGCCGCACGTCTACAAACGCGACGGGTTCTACTACCTGCTGACTGCTGAGGGCGGCACGGGGTGGGGACACGCCGTCACGATGGCGCGGTCAGGCTCGCTGACGGGCCCGTACGAGTTGCATCCCGACACGTACATCCTGACCGCGCGGCATCGTCCCGACATCGAGCTGCAGCGCGCAGGCCACGCCGATCTGGTCGACACTCAGAGCGGCGACACCTTCATCGTCTATCTGTGCGGGCGGCCGATCCCCAATCGCGGCCGCTGCTCGCTGGGCCGCGAGACAGCGATTCAGCCGATGACGTGGGGATCTGACGGGTGGCTGCGGACCACGGATGGGCAGGGCCTGCCGACGCTGGAGGCCGCCGCGCCGGACCTGCCAGCGCAGGCGTTTTCAGCCGTGCCAGTGCGCGAAGACTTCGACGGCTCGCAGTTGCCGATCGACTTTCAATGGCTGCGCTCGCCCTGGCCCGATGAGTTGTTCAGCCTGTCGGCTCGTCCCGGTCACCTCCGGCTCTACGGACGCGAGACGATGGGCAGCCTGTTCCGGCAGTCGCTGGTTGCCCGGCGGCAGCAATCGTACTGCTACAGTGCGAGCACGGTGATCGACTTCGAGCCCGAGCACTTCCAGCAGATGGCCGGTCTCGTCTGCTACTACAACAGCACGAAGTACCACTACCTTTACGTCTCGCACGACGAGGTGGCCGGCAGGCACGTGCGGGTGATGTCTGCGCTTCCCGATCACGTGCAGGCCGACGCGTTCACGCCGCCCATCGCGATTCCAGTCGGCACGCCTGTTCATCTACGCGTGGAGGTCGATTTCGAACGCCTCCACTTCGGCCACCGCGTGGAGGGACAGGACTGGACCTGGCTGCCGCAGGCCTTCGACGCCAGCATCCTCTCTGACGAAGCCACGGCGCCAGGGTTGCCGAACTTCACCGGCGCGTTCGTCGGTATGGCCTGCCAGGACCTCGCCGGCACGGGCCGTCCCGCGGACTTCGACTACTTCATGTACCGGGAGCGCGGCTACCGCGTCGACCCCTTCAATGACGATCGAAGTGACCGAGTGGGATCGACGTGAAGAGCGGAGCACGCGGCACACAGCCCTCGGTCGAGGAGCAGGTCCAGTCGGCGCTCACGTGGAGCGGAACTTCGTCAAGAAGGGCGTGAGCTGGGCCCTGCGCGCCGTCGGCAGACGCAATCCCGTGCTCAACGCCGCCGCGGTGGCTGTCGCCAGCCGCCTGGCGGCCGCGCCGCAGGCCGCGCCGCGGTGGGTTGGGAAGGACGCTGTCAGGGAGCTGACAAGTGCGGCGGTGATCCGGCGGCTTGCGGTGCCGAGACGTGCCGTAATTCCACGATCTTGAGCTGCCGAGGTTTGGTCTAAATAGGCCAATTTGGACCTAATGATACATAATGGGTATAATGGCCTCAGGCGAAGTTGAGGACGCTGCACCCCATGACCACAAAGCTTGAACCGATCGAAGATCTTGCTCAGCTGCCGGCCTCCGAGGTGAAGAAGCGCGGCTGGCGGGGCGTGATGCGCACGCTGATCGAAGCAGGACCGGTGCTGGTCACCAACCACAATGAGCCCGAGGCCGTGATCATTCAGGCGAAGGAGTACGTTCACCTCCGGCAAGTCATGCGGGAGGCCGAGTCACGGACCGAGTCGGAGCTTGACACGCTGCGTCGGCGCTTCGATCAGCGCCTGGCCGCGCTTCAGGCCCCGGATGCAGGTGATCGCCTGCGTTCGGCAATGCGTGGTCCAGCCAAGCTGGGCGGGAAGGTCAAGGCCGGGGCGAGCTATTGATGGCACGCGCCGTCCTCTATGCCCTTGCCGGTGTGAATGGCGCGGGCAAGAGTTCGATTGGCGGTCACCTCCTGGAGCAGGCGGGGCTCACCTGGTTCAACCCTGACGCGTTCGCCCGCGAGCTGATGGCCGACACCGGCTGCGACCAGGCGACCGCGAATCATCACGCGTGGGCCGAGAGCGTGCGCCGGCTCGATCAGGCGATCGCCGAGGGCCGCACCCATGCGTTCGAGACGACGCTGGGCGGCCGCACCATCGCGGAGAAGATCCTGGCCGCGACTCGGACGCACGACGTCATGGTGTGGTTCTGCGGCCTGGCCTCGCCAGAGCTGCACATCGCCCGAGTGCGCGCCCGCGTCGCGGCAGGTGGCCACGCGATTCCGGAGGCAACGATTCGCGAGCGGTACCCGCGGGCGCAGCGGAATCTGATCACGCTGATGCCGCACGTCACGCACCTCCAGGTTTACGACAACAGCGCAGAAGCCGTGACCGGTGAAGCGGTACCAGACCCCGTGCTGGTCCTGGAGATGAAGGGCGGCCGCCTCAACTGGCCTGCGGCCGATCTGGTCACGTTGCAGGACACGCCGGAGTGGGCCAAGCCGATCGTCGAGGCGGCGCTGGCGCTCGGTTAAGCGAGTAAGCAGTCAACCAGAAAGACCCGCATGTCCCCGAACAACCGTCTCATCTCCGAGCGCTTTCCGCGTTCATCCCTTTACCATCCCGACTGGGTGCTGGCCAACGCCAGCGGCGGGGCCAATGCCCTCTGGCTGGTGGAGTGGCTTTCGACCGCCCTGGATCTGCGACCCGGAATGCGGGTGCTGGATCTGGGCTGCGGCCGAGCCTCGACGTCGGTCTTTCTGCGGCGGGAATTTGGCGTCGAGGTGTGGGCCACCGACCTCTGGTTCAGCGCCGCCGAGAACATCCAGCGCATCCGTGATGCCGGCGTCCAGGACGGGGTGTTTCCGCTCCACGCAGATGCCCGCTCGCTGCCGTTTGCCCCGGAGTTCTTCGACGCCATCGTGTGCATCGACTCGTTTCCGTACTTCGGGACCGACGACCTCTACTTGAACTACCTGGCGCATTTCGTGAAGCCGGGCGGGCCGATCGGGGTGGCCGGCGCCAGCGTCGTGCAGGACATCGATGGTCCAGTGCCGGAACACCTGCAGAAGTGGTGGAGCCAGGACTGCTGGGCCTTCCATTCCGCGGCCTGGTGGCGGCGCCACTGGGAGCGGACCGGTATCGTCGAGGTCGAGCTGGCAGACACGATGCCGGACGGGTGGCAGGTGTGGCTGGACTGGCACAAGGCGGTGGCTCCGGACAACGCCACGGAGATCGCGGCGCTTGAAGCCGACGGCGGCCGGTATCTCGGCTACGTGCGAGTCGTCGGTCGCCGGCGTGGCGAGGTGACGCTGGAAGAATACTGCTGGCCCGACACCCTACGAGCGTTTCCTGCGGAGTACACGAAGAAGCCCTTACTCCGTTGGACGTAGCGCCTCGGCTCAACGGGCACGTCGAGGCATGACGCTGAACGGCAGGCGGGCGCCGCCGATCGCCAGCGCCAGCAGGCCGCCCAGGACGGGCGGGCCATAGCCGTTCCAGAGGTAGCTGTAGCGCAGCAAGACGCCCATCGCGAAGTGGAAGTTCAGCACCATGAACAAGCCGGCGACAGCGGCGAGTCGCACCCGAAACCCGGCGATGAGCGCGACGCCGACGGCCAGCTCGCCGACGGGCACGAGCCGCGCGAACACGGGCGCGCCAGGGATCGCGACGGTTTCCAGGTACCAACGGCTCGGCGCTGGCGCGGCGTCGTGCCACCCGCGCAGTTGGGTCGTCAGCAGGCCCGGGTCACCCAGCCACGCGGCCTTGTCGAGCCCCATGAACAGGAAGAAGACGCCCATGCAGAGCGAGAGCACGCGCAACGCGTGAACGCTCGACCCGGCTGCGTGTGTGGGCGTCATTGCATGGTCCTCCGGCGCCCGGGATCATACTCCCGGCGCCTGCCCCTGCGTGGCCCGGCGTTCAGAGGTCTGCGCGCATCCGCTTGAGCAGCTGAATCTGCCCCGCGTGATACAGGTCGTGCGCGATGATGCCCGTCACCAACGCCAGGACGGTCGTCGAGCCGCCAACCGTGCGGTGCAGCCGCCTCGAGTCGAGCCGGGCGACCGCCTCGCGCATCTGCGTGTGGCAGTCGTCGAGAAGGTGCAGGTCCGCTCGCCAGGCGTCCGCGTCGGCGTGCGGCCGGTGGAACCAGTTGGACCCCTCGAGCGGAAACGAGCCGCGCTTCCCGCGAGTGAGCCGACGTCGCACGACGTACTTCCAGTAGGCGGCGTGGACGACGGTCTCCTGGATGCTGTGGCGGCCTGGTCCCGGCCTCCAGGCCGCTGCCTCCGGCGTCATGCCACGAACCGACCCGCGCAGGTTGGTGCCATGCCACGAGCGGCGGTTGTACGCCTGGTCGATTTGGGCGAGCAGCAGGTCGATCTCGGTCATGGGAGCCCCCGGCGCCGCCAGCATATCTCGCCGTGGTGGAGGCAGATCCGACGCGGATAATCCCGAACCAGAGTGCGAATTTCTACTCACCCCGCCGTAATCCCCGCGTAATTCTGGCCCGTTTCGCCCCGGCGGCCGGGCACACCCCTTGCACCGCGGTGCCGTGTGGCTCGCTGACGGCCGCGACCCACGAGCGGTCGACCTGACGAAAGGGCGGCGCCATGGACACCAAGCGCAGCGGGCGCGGATTGCGCTTCCGCGACTACGAGCACGTGCTGCGCATGGCAGGCCTGTTCGTGCTCGCCGTCGTCGCGTTCCTTGTCTGGCGGTCATGGATGGTGCCGCGCGACTTCGGCGTCTACGGGCACTTCCGTGCCGGGGCCATCGCCGACGCCGCTGTGCGCACGCCCCTATACGCCGGCCAGGCGAGCTGCATCGAGTGCCACGGAGATGTTCAGCAGGTCCGCTCGTCGGGGCGCCACGCCGCGATCGGCTGCGAGGCCTGTCACGGGCCGCTGGGCCAGCACGCGCGCGGCCAATCCGACGTCGCGCCCGTCCGGCCGGACCCGCGCATTGTCTGCCTCACCTGCCACACCGCCCGGCTGGGTATGCCGGCGGCCTTTCCCCGGATCGTCGTGAAGGAGCACTCCGAGTCGGGCTCCTGCACGGAGTGCCACAAGGCGCACGCGCCTGGCCTGCAGTAGGAGCGCCGTCATGGAACAGGATCGCCGCGAATTCCTCGCCGATACAGGACGGTGGCTGCTGCTGACGGGAGCCGCCGCACTCGCATGGGACTCGGTCGTCGCCGGGGAACCAGAGAAGGCGCCGAACTACCGCCTCACGGACCACTGGTGGGGCATGGTCATCGACATCGAGAAGTGCATCGGCTGCGGCAACTGCGTGCGGGCCTGCAAGGCCGAGAACGATGTGCCGCTCGACGAGGGCTCCTTCCGCACGTGGGTGGAGCGCTACCAGGTCTCCTCCGACGATCTCGACCACCCGACCGTGGACTCGCCCAACGGCGCCTACGACGGCTTCCCCGATCTCAAGAACGTCGACGGCAACGTCAAGGTGTTCTTCGTGCCGAAGCTGTGCAACCACTGCTCGCACTCGCCCTGCGTGCAGGTCTGCCCGGTCGGCGCCACCTTCGAGAGCCCCGACGGCGTCGTCCTGATCGACAAGTCACGCTGCATCGGGTGCCGGTACTGCGTGCAGGCGTGCCCGTACGGTTGCCGCTTCATCGACCATCGCACGATGACAGCCGACAAGTGCACGCTCTGTTACCACCGCATCACGCGCGGCCTGACGACCGCGTGCTGCGAGGCGTGCCCGACCGGCGCGCGGCAGCTCGTGGACCTGAAGAATCCGTCAGACCCGGTGCACCTGTTCCTGAAGACGCACGCGGTGCACGTCCTCAAGCCGCAGATGGCAACCGGCGCCAAGGTCTACTACAACGCGCTCGACGGCGCGGTCCGCTAGGAGGGTGCATGCCTGGCGTGGAAGGGTTCATCTATCCGAACGAGATCGAGCTGCAGTGGAGCGTGCTCATCGTGCTCTACCCGTTCATCACGGGCCTGGTGGCGGGCGCGTTCATCCTGGCCTCGCTGGAGCGCGTGTTCAACGTGCATGTCGTGAAGCCGACCTACCGGCTCGCGCTCCTGACGGCGCTGGCGTTCCTGCTGGTGGCGCCGTTGCCGCTGCAGCTGCACCTCGGGCACCCCGAGCGGTCGCTCGAGATGTACGTCACCCCGCACAGCCAGTCGGCGATGGCGATGTTCGGGTTCGTCTACCTCTGGTACCTGATGGCGGTGCTCGTGCTCGAGATCTGGTTCGACTACCGCCGCGATCTGGTGCTGGCGTGGCGGTCGAGCACGGGGCTGAGGCGCCGCGTCTACGCGGTGATGACGCTGGGCTCGGACAACATCAGCCCCGCCGCGCTCAGAGTGGATGAGCGCATCGGGTACGTCCTCACGGTCATCGGCATCCCGTCGGCGTTCCTGCTGCACGGCTACGTCGGGTTCATCTTCGGATCGGTCAAGGCCAACCCGTGGTGGTCCTCGCCGCTGATGCCGATCGTGTTCCTCTTCTCGGCGATCGTGTCTGGCATCGCGCTCGTGATGCTGCTCTACATGGCGCTCACGCGCGCGCGACGGCTGCAGCTCGATTTCGCCTGCCTCGACACGATCGCCCGGTACCTGTTCTACGCCTTCATCATCGACTTCTCGCTCGAGATGCTCGACCTGCTGCACCGCATCTACGAGTCCGACGAGTCGTTCCGCGCGCTCGACTTCATGGTGAAGACGCGCCTGTACGTCTCGCACATTTTGATCCAGATCGTGCTCGGCACGCTCGTGCCCCTCGTGCTGCTCGCCAGCGTGCAGGTGCACCGGTTCAGCGAGCGCACGCGGCGGCGCATCTACGCGACCGCCGGCGTGCTCACGCTCGTCGGCATCTTCGCGATGCGCTGGAACGTCGTCATCGGCGGCCAGCTCTTCTCGAAGAGCTTCCTCGGCTACACGACGTACAAGATGGCCTTTGCGACGCGCGAGGGCCTGCTGCCCGCCGTGATCCTGATGGTGCTGCCGTTTGCCATCCTGGCCGGCCTGGTACGCCTGCTGCCGCCTTGGGCGGACATGGAGCGTCGTGCTGAGCCGCTCGCGCACCGGGAGGACACCCATGACCGAACCACTCGCCCGTCTTGAGGCGCGTCTCTGCGGCGTCGAGCGCGCGCTGGCCGAGATCGAAAGCCGGCTCGAGTTGCTCGAAGGCGGGTCACCGGCGCAGCCAGTCATGCAGGTGGCCGCGGCGCACGCCGAGACCCCGTCCGTCACGGCCTCGAGCACAGACGTCGTTGGCACGCTCACCTTGATCGGGCGCACGTTCGTCATCTTCGCCGGGGCCTACCTGCTCAGGGCGTTGACCGAGTCGGGCACGCTCGATCGCACGACCGGCGCGGCGCTCGGCTTCGCATACGCCGCAGCCTGGACGTTTGTCGCCTGGCGCGTCGCGCCGCGCCACGCGCTCAGCGCCACGTTCTTCGGCGCCTGCACCGTCCTTGTCGGCTTCCCGCTGCTGTGGGAGGCGACGACGCGGTTCGCCCTGCTCACGCCGGAGGCGGGCGCGGTCGCGCTGACGGCGACGACCGGCCTGGTGCTGGTGACGGCGTGGCGGCGACAGCTGCACGCGCTCGCCTGGGTCGCCACGATCGGCGCCTGCGGGCTCGCGTTCCTGCTGCTCGTCATGACGGACGGCGCAATCGCCTTCGCGTCGTTTCTCATCGCGCTTGGCGTGGCCACGCTGTGGCTCGGCTACGACCTCGAGTGGACGATGCTGCGGTGGGTTGCCGCGCTCGTCGCGGACCTCGCCGTCGTCGGGCTCGTCGGACGCGCCCTGACGACGCCGCCGCGGGATGCGCCGTTCGTGGTGGTGGCGGTCCAGGTGCTGCTGCTCGTCGGGTACCTCGGCAGCATCGCGGTCCGGACGCTGGTCCGGGGACGCGACGTGCTCCCGTTCGAGGTGGTGCAGACCGGTGCGATGCTGTTCGCGGGTCTCGGCGGCGCGATGCTCGTCGCTTACCGGACAGGCACCGGGACGCTCGCACTCGGAGTGGCGCTGCTGATGCTGGCGCAGGCCAGCTATGGGGCGGCGTTCGCGTTCGTCGATCGGCAGCAGGGAGGCGGCGCGAACTTCTACTTCTACACGTCGCTGGCCCTCGTGTTCGCGCTGACCGGCTCGGGCCTCGTCTTGAGCGGGCCGTTGCTCGGCGTCCTCTGGGCATCGCTGGCCGTGCTGGCGGGCTGGGCGGCGCGTCGCTTCGGCCGGGGTACGCTGGCCGTGCATTCGGTCGTGTACGTCGCAGCCGCGGCGGTCCCGAGCGGCCTTGCCTCGGCGTCGCTGGCCGGGCTGTTCGCCTCGGCGGACGCTCCCTGGGCGCCCGCCCGCCCGGCGGCATGGGCGGTGCTCGTCGCGATTGCGCTCTGCTGGCTCCTGACGACGCCGGTGCCCGGCCGTGCGGCGGGCGATGGACCGGATGTCTCGCGCTGGGCCCTGGCCTGCCTCGTCGCCGCCAGCGTCGCCGGCGTCTGCGTCGTCGTGACGCGATCGATGCTGCCGCCGGAGTGGGGCGCGCCGCTTCTCGCGGCCATGGTGGCTACCGTGCGCACCGGCGTGCTCGCCGCCGCGGCGATCGTCGTGGCGTGGCTCGGGGGGAGAGTGTTGACGCACGAGTTCGGCGCGCTGCTGTACCCGGTGCTGGCCTGGGGCGCGCTGAAGCTGCTTCTCGAGGATTTCCGCACCTCGCCACCGTCGCTGCTCTTCGTGGCGTTCGCGCTCTACGGAGGCGCGCTCATAATCGGCCCGAGGATCGCGAAGAAACGGGCAACCTGATCGGGCGGCGGCTTTACGACCCGGGCGCTGCGAGCCGACGGATTTTCCAGCCCAGAGTGATGAGAAAGCCGATGATCACGAGAGTAGCCACCGCGAGGCCGCGTCGCCGATACTGTAGTTCCTCCAACGCCACTTCGCCAGCGCGCTCGGCTCGTTGCACGGCCTCGAGGCCTTTGGCGGCCACATCCGCAAAGGGCTTGTCTGCGAACGTGTGGACGAGCACACGGGCCTGAATCTGGTGCTCGCGCGCCTCCTGGAGCATCACGCGGGCGTCATCGACGAGCATGCCCGCACGCCTGGCCCGCTCCACGACGGATTCCGCGCTCGCCAGACCGCGTGTCAGGGCGTCGAGGCCCAGCCGGACGCCATTGATCGTCTGCGCGCCCTTGGTGGACGCATCGTGACACGTGGCGCAAACCGCGCCCTGCTCGAGGCCGACCCATGCGTCAGCCGGTTGGTGGATGGCGTGGTTCTCGTGGCAGACCAGGCACTCGGCTTGACCCATCCCGTCGAAGATGGCCTTCTTGGGGCTGGCGCGAAACAGATCCGCTTCTCGGACATGACACTGCGCACAGACGTTCGCCACCTCGGTCACGCCCGGCGGCGTCGCGCCGTGGCTTCCATGACACGTGCTGCAAGCCGGGGCCGAAGTGTCGCCGCGTTTCAACAGCGCCGTCGCATGCACGCTGGTTGACCAGTCGGCAAAAGGCGTTGCCTCGCGCCCAAACGCCGCCATCCGCACGCGATCCGCGTGGCACGTCGCACAGGTTTTGGCCACGTGCAACGGCGCAACCGGCGCGCGGGGGTCCGACGCACGGACCACGCCGTGGACCCCATGACAATCTGAACAGGTCGCCACACGGAGCTCGCCTCGCGCCATATCTCTGCCGTGGGCACTCGTCAGGTATTGCGAGTACTGGTCCGTTCGCACTTGCGGATCGAACTGCCGCATGTAGGCCGGATCGCTGTGACACCTGGCACACATCGGCGCAATCCGAGTGCGCTCCACCGCATAACTCGATGCCGCGGCGTCGCCCCCCCCCGAATGGCAGGCGGCGCACTGCAAGCCTGCCGCCATGTGGACATCGCCTTCAAAGGCCTTGCGGGCCGCTTCCACGCGATCCTGTGTCTGGACCACACCCACAGACGCGAACAGCATTGCCGCACAGCCGATCACGACTCGCAGGGTCGTCATTTGTGTGCGCCTCCGTCTGCCATCAACGCGATCACCGTCAGGGCGGCCATCACGAGAAGCGCACACGCGGCGACTCCAACCAGCGCGCGCCGCCAACGGTCAGTGCGGCTCGCCCAGAACGGGAGCAGGAGCACGAGCACCCCGCCGATTCCGAGCCCGGCAAACACGAGCACCTCACCGGGGATTCCCAACAGCGTCGCCGGCGCGTATTTCAAGACCTGGAACATCCACAGGAAATACCACTCCGGCCGAATCCCGGCGGGCGCGGGCGCAAATGGGTCGGCTTTGGTGCCCAACTCCCATGGATAGAACGCCGAGAGGCCCGCAAGCAGGGCGAGCGCCACGGTCCAGCCAAACAACTCGCGCAGAACGAAGTGCGGCAGGAACGGGAGCGACCGAATCGGGCGCCCTGCCTGCTGCGCGTTTCTTTCGACGCCGGGTGGCACGCTCATGCCGTGCGCCTGCACGAGCAGCAGGTGCACGGCGACGAGCACGGTCGCGATCATGGGCAGGATGGCGACATGCATGCCGAAGAGCCGCGTCAGGGTCGCGCCAGTCACATCGGCACCCCCGCGAGTGAACCGGACGAGGAAGTCGCCGGCAAAGGGCACCGCCGCGGCCATGTCCGTCCCCACGCGAGTCGCGAAGAATGCCAGCTGGTTCCACGGCAGGAGATAGCCGGTGAATCCAAACGCCAGGGTCAGGCCGAGCAACAGCACGCCGCTCACCCACGTGAGCTCACGCGGCCGTCGGTAGGAATGCAGGAACAATACGCTGACCAGATGGGCGACGGCCGCGGCCACCATGAGGTTGGCCGACCACGCGTGAATCGATCGGACCAACCAGCCGAACGGGACGCGCGTCATGATGAACTGCACGCTCTCGTACGCTTCGCTCGCGCTGGGGCGGTAGTACAGGAGCAACAACGCGCCAGTTCCCACTTGAATGCCAAACAGGAACAGCGTCATGCCGCCCAGGTAGTACGCAAACGACGATCGATGCTGGGGCACGGTCTTGTGGCGGACCGCCTCGACCAGCGGCTCCAGCGGCAGCCGCTCCCGGACCCAGGCATCGAGACGACGTCGCATCACGTTCTGCGAACGATCACGATGTCCTCGCCTTGCACGGTGACATCGAAGCGATCAAGTGGGCGAGGCGGAGGACCTGCGATGTTGCGCCCATTGAGATCGTAATGGCCGTTGTGGCAGGCGCACCAGATGTGCTCGAGGTCTGGCCGATACTGCACCGTACATGTCAGGTGCGTGCACGTGGCAGAGAAGGCGCAGAGCTCACCCGAAGGCGTGCGAATCACGATGACCGGCGCGGTGCCAAACGCGACGATCCGGCCGGAATTGGTGGCCAGCGCTGTTGCCTTTCCGGCGACGACGGACGGAGGCGCCGCTTCAGGCAGCTCAGGGGGAACGAGATAGCGCGCGATCGGATACAGAATGGAGCCGAGCACACCGACCAGCCAGCTCCCCAGCAGCCAGTTGAGAACATCGCGTCGCGCCGGTCCCGTGTCGGCGACTCGATCACCCATGCGATTTCCTCCTGACGGAGTGCGTCATTTCTTCAACGACTGCAGGTACGCCACCAACGCGTCGAGGTCTGCCTGCGGCAGCGAGGCAAACGACTTCATCGGGGGTTTGCGGGTGGTGCTGTGTTTCTTGCTCATCTCGACGGGGGTCACAACCCACGCCCGGATGTCGGCGGCTGACAGCTTGGTGCCCACATCGTCGAGTGGGCCGTTCTTGTTGCCCTTGCCCGCAATCGCGTGACAGAGGCTGCACTTCTGGGACGCAAAGACCTTTTGCCCCTGGGCGACGGCGGCTGCTGTGGGAGCAGCGCCGGCGCCCTGGTCAGCCTGCAGCAGAGAACCTGCCATGAACATGGCAGCAAGAACCGTCAGGGTGGCAACTCGAATCATTTCAGCCTCACTTCCAAACCAAGGTTCACGACCCTTATACTCCCACCGGTCCCCCCACGGCCAGACTTCTTCGTCGCATGGGCATCCAGCCCGTTACGGGGCCTTCACCTCGAGCCGGTCGATCACCTGTGTGCCCCCCCTGGGTCTCGCGAGTCAGCCGCACCGCGCGTTCGCGCTCGTCGACAGACTGCACGATGCCAGTCAGCGTCACGACAGTTCCCGACGTGTCCACGTCGATCGCGCGCGCGCTCACGTTGTCATCCAGCGCCATCGTCGACTTGATCTTCGCCGTCAGGGTACCTTCACCCACGGCTTCCTCGAGCCTCGTGGCCGCCTCGCCCGCCTTCTGCGCGGCGTCCTTCGTCAGTTCCGCGCCGCGCTGCTTGGCAGCCTCGGGGTCGACGCCGGTGGATCCAGATACGCGTCAGAGGCCGACTGGGTCCGCTGCCGCGGCGACCTGGGCGAGCTGTTCCAGGGCAAGCGGTACCACGCCTACATCACCGATGGCCCATGGCTGCACCGCATGAAGACGGGCCGGCTCACAAGGTGGTCGCCCCGGACAACGCCACGGAGATCGCGGCGCTCGAAGCCGACGCCGGAAGGTTTTGCGGCTACGTTCGTCTGATCGGCCGGCGGCGCGAGCAGTTGAAGCTGGAAGAGTACTGCTGGCCCGACACGATGCGGTCGTTTCCCGCGGAGTACACGGTGAAGCCGTTGCTCCGGGAACAGGAGTAGCGGTTCGTCGATGTCGCGCGCCAGCGCAAATCCGGCACCTCGTTTGCTTCGAGCGGCAGGCGAGGTGCAAACATGGACCAGAAACAACTCAGGCAGGAACGAAAGAATCACCCAGCCGGCAGCAAGAACGCGCCGCTGGATCCGAAGAATCCAACCTCGAAACCCAACGCGACGACCCAGGATCAGGTGTCGAACATGGAAAGCGAGGGGCAGGCTCAGCAGCCAGGCCAGGAGCCGCCCGCCGACATCCGTGAAGAATTGTCCGGGACGCCCCGCAAGAGTAAGAAAGGATAGCTGGCACTTTCCTGTTCGTGGTCGCCTCTCCGGTGTCGCGACCTGGCGCTACACTTGAACACGCCATGGATATCGCCGGTTCCTACACCTTTCCCGTGCCGCCCGACCAGGTCTGGGCCCTGCTGATGGACCCGGCGGTCATCTCCTCCTGCATTCCAGGCTGCGACAGCTTCGAGCCCAACGGCGAGAACAGCTACCGCGCCCGGCTCACCGTGGCGCTGGCGGCGATCACCGGCACGTACGACGGCACCGTCACGCTGTCGGACCTGGTGCCGCCCACGTCGTACCGCCTCACCGCCGAGGGGCAGGGGCGGCCAGGGTTCGTGAAGGGAAGCGCCGCCATCACGCTGCGCGCGGACGGCGCGACGACAATTGTGGACGTCACTGGCACGGTGCAGACGGGCGGCCCGATCGCGCGCCTGGGCCAGCGCCTGATTGGCGGCGTTTCGAAGATGATGCTGGACCGCTTCTTCGGGTGCCTGCAGGGAAGACTGGCAGGGCCTACGCCCGGCACCTGAACCCTCAATTCCCGCTCGCTGACTCGCGCCCGACATTGGCCAGTCCTTCAAGCAGAACGATGTCGGAATCGCCCTCTGCGACCGCGGCCAGGATAGAGCGCCCGTCGGACGACCAGGACACGCGGCGGGCGATGAACGTCGTGCGGTCGCCGAAGTCGGTAATCTGGCGCCATTCGCCGGTCGTTGTCGAGAGCGCCCAGATGTTGGTGGTAAGCCCGTCGGTCAGTGCTTGGGCCATCCATTTCCCGTCGGGGGACAGCGCGGGACTGACGATCTGCCAGATCGGCACACGCGAGGCTGGGATGCGCGCGAGTACGCGGAACGGCGCGTCCTCTGGGGTGGCGGCCCTGATTTCGAATTCCGGCGTGCCATCGGTGAGCGGCCGCTCGAAGGAATAGTACAGAGTTGTGCCATCCAAGCCGATCACGTTGCGCAGCCGCTCGGTCCTCACGGTGACGGCCGGCCCTCCGTCGACAGGCACTTTCTTCAGCACGACATCCGCGGCGCCGCCCCGCGTCGAGTAATACACCCAGCGGCCGTCCGGCGACCACGCTGGGCCGAGACCGGGGTTCACGATGTTGCGCAGGTTGCTTCCATCCGAATCCACCAGCCAGACTCCGAACGTCAACCCCTGGTTGCCGCGCGAGGAGACAAACGCGATGCCGCGGCCGCCAGGCGACCAGACCGGGACGCCCACGGCCACGTTCGGATCGCGCTCGTGCGTGATCTGTCGCAACCCGCCACTTTCGGTGTTCACGACCCACAGGTTTGCGTGACCGCCGCTGTCGGAGAGAAAGGCGACCTCTTTGTCGCCTGGGCCAGCCGTGGGTGTGAGGACCTGCCCGGTCTGTCGCGTCACACGAACGCCGCGGCGCACATTCTCGGCGGGCGGACCATCGACTGGGAACTTCCAGATGTCGGTCTGCAGCCTCATGCGGCTGACCACTACTGTGCCACTCTTGGAGATGTCCGGACTCACATACGACGTCTCTCCCGATGTGACTCGCCGAACGCTTCCATCACGCAACGTCACGTGCCACAAGCCTAACGTCGGCAAATAGGGCATCGTGCCGCCGCGGCTCGAGCTGTAGACGATCCCCGTGCTGTCGGGCAGCCAGGCAAGACCGCTCATCATGTTGTTGTCGTGCGTCAACTGCCGCGGTTGCCCTCCAGTTGCCGGGGCCACGAAAATGTCGAACCTGATGCTGTCTCCCCGCTGAAGGGCAATCCATCTGCCGTCCGGTGACCAGCGGGGATACAAGTAGTACGTGGCGGCCGCAAACTCGGCGACCACGTCGAAGCTGGTACCATCCCTGGGTGCAGTCACCAGCTGGATGCCCTCCTTCGCCAGCCGAAAGTGCGCAAGCCGCCCATCCGTCGGGTTGACATCGCCACATCCCACGCTGTTGACGACCCGTCTTGGCACGCCGCCAAGCGCCGGGACCTCAAAAATGCTCCCTTGGACGGTTCCTGATGCCGCCGGCGAAAAATACAGGATCGAGCTCGAGTCGGGCGCCCAGCGCGGGCACTCGTGATCGACTGTATCGCGCGTGATTGGCAGCGGCGCGCCGCCAGCAATGAGCTGCACGAAGATCTGTCGTTTGCCGCCCACGCCGGCGGTGAACGCCACCGACCTGCCGTCTGGTGAAATGGCCGGCGACTCCTCGAGGCCCTGAAGATCCGTGAGACGTATGACGTGCGTATCCGGCGGCGACAGATCCGCCGGCTTTCCGAACCTATCGCGCGCCGCCCAGAAGACGACGAGGAGTATCGCAATCCCGAGCGACAGCGCAAAGAGTAGCAGGCTGGACCGCCGTCGCGGCGTCGGCATCGGAGCCGGTTCGGCCGGAGCGGCGATCGCGTCTTCGATCTCGATCCGCGCGTCTGCAATGTCGTGAAGCCGCCGCCTGGCATCTTTCTGGAGACAACGCGTCAGCAAACGCCGGATGCTGTCCGGCGTATCGGCCGGCAGCGCCTTCCACTCGGGTTCGGCGCGGACGACGGCGGCGATGGTGTCCGTGACGGTCTCGCGTATGAACGCTGAGGAGCCCGTCAGCATCTCGAAGAGCACGCAGCCGAAGGCCCAGATGTCGGTGCGTTTGTCGACCGGCTGACCTCGCGCCTGCTCCGGGCTCATGTACGCGGCGGTGCCGAGAATCACACCCGCGATCGTCCCGCCCGCCATCGTGGTGGGGGACTTCGACAAGTCCGGGCTGGACCCTTCGGCCGCAAAAGGTTTTGCGAGACCGAAGTCGAGCACCTTGACCACCCCGTCGGGCGTGACCTTGATGTTGGAGGGTTTGAGGTCGCGATGGATGATCCCGGCCCGATGGGCGGCGTCGAGCGCGTCGGCGATCTGTTGCGCGACGGCCAACGCCTCCGAAAGGGGCAGCGGACCCCGTCGCACGCGATCGTCCAACGTGTCGCCCTCGACCAGCTCGAGCACCAGGGCCGGCACGTTGCCGGCGTCTTCAAGACCGTAGATTGTACCGATGTGCGGATGATTGAGCGACGCGAGCAGTTGCGCTTCGCGTTGGAAGCGCGCCACGCGGTCGGCGTCCGCCATGAACGCCGGCGGCAGGACCTTCAGCGCGACGTCGCGATTCAGCCTCGTGTCGCGCGCGCGATACACTTCGCCCATTCCCCCGGCGCCGAGGGCCGAGAGGATTTCGTAGGGGCCAAGGCGCGTGCCTGACGACAGGGCCATGTATTGGCAGGGACTACGCGCGAGCCATCGCGGCCGTGAGCGCGCGCCGCGTGAACACCCCCACCATCGCACGACGGTATTCCGCACCGGCGTGGATGTCCGAGTTCACCTCGCCCAGTTCCTGCCCGGCCACCTGTGCGGCGCCTTCAATGGTGGTGTTCGACAACGGCTGGCCCGCCAGGGCCCGCTCGACGTTGGTCAGACGACACGCGTGCGACGTGGCCCCGGTCAAGCCGATGCGTGCCGACACGATCGTGCCGGCGCTCACCTCGAGCGACGCCGCGACGCCGACGATCGCGTAGTGCGACGCACGCTGGTGCAGCTTGGCATACGCCGCAGTTCTGACCGGCGCGAACTGAACGCTCACGATGATCTCGTCGGCCTTCATGTCCACCGTGAACAGGTCCTGGAAGAAGTCCGTCGCCTTCACCACACGCCAGCCCTTGGGCCCCTTGAGGTGGATCTCCGCGTCCAGCGCCAGCAGCGCGGCCGGCATGTCGGCCGACGGATCCGCGTGCGCGACGCTGCCGCCGAGCGTGCCGCGGTTGCGCACCTGCGGATCGCCGATGGTCGCGGCGGCCTCGGAGACGGCCGGGCACCGCGCCTCGAGGAGGGCGGACGTCGCGACGTCATGGTGCACGGTGGCGGCGCCGATCGTGATCTTCCCGTCTCGCTCGTGAATGCCGGCGAGGTCCGGGATGCGGCTGATGTCGATCAGCACCTGCGGCTCGCTGAGGCGCAGCTTCATGAGGGGCACGAGGCTGTGGCCGCCGGCGATGAACTTGCCGGCGCCGCCAGCCGCCTTCAGCTTCGCCAGCGCATCGTCGAGCGAGGTAGCGCGCGCGTACTCGAATGTCGTCGGGATCACGCCTGGCCTCCGTGAATGATGCGCCACAGCTTCTCGGGCCGCAGCATCATGTCGATGTGCGTCACGCCGAATTGCGCAAGCGCGTCGACTGCCGCGTTCACGATACTCGGCGTCGAGCCGAGGGTGCCGGCTTCGCCCACGCCCTTTGCCCCGAGTGGGTTCACTGGCGTGGGCGTGACCGTGGCGTGCAGCTCGAAGCGCGGGAAATCTGTGGCGCGCGGGAGCGCGTAGTCCATGAACGAGCCGGTCAGGAGCTGCCCGTTGTCGCTGTAGACGGCCTCCTCGATCATCGCCTGGCCGATGCCCTGCGCCAGCCCGCCGTGGATCTGTCCTTCGACGATGAGCGGATTGATCAGGTTTCCCGCATCGTCCACGGCCACCAGCTTCAGCAGCGTCGGCTCGCCGGTCTCGCGGTCGATCTCGAGCATCGAGATGTGGCAGCCGAAGGGATAGGTGTTGTTGGCGGGTTCGAAGAACGCTTCTTCACTCAACCCGGGTTCCAGCCCCGGGGGAAGG
>JAENWD010000371.1 GCA_016650245.1 Vicinamibacteria bacterium | reverse complement strand
GATTGACCGGGACCACGAGCGGTTGACGATTGACTTCGTACCGCGAGCCGACCTCGTGCTGTTCGTCACTTCTGCAGACCGCCCGTTCACGGAGACCGAGCGCGTGTTTCTCGACGTCATCCGCGACTGGGGCAAGAAGATCGTCCTGGTGGTCAACAAGGTCGATATCCTCCAGAACGAGCGCGAGTTGTCAGAGGTCGTCGACTACGTGCGCACCGCGGCCGCGCGCCTGCTTGGCGCCTCCCCCGACGTGTTCCCCGTGAGCGCCCGGCTGGCGGCGCGGGCCAAGCACGGCGAGCCGGCGATGTGGAGGGACAGCCGCTTCGAGCCGCTCGAGCGCTACATCCACGAGACGCTCGACGACGACGCGCGCTTCCAATTGAAGCTCGGCAACCCGGTGGGCGTGGGCGACACACTCGCGCGCCGGTACGAGGCCGTCGCTGCCGGGCGCCTCACGCTGCTCGGGACGGACCTCTCGGTGCTCGCCGATGTGGAAGGCCAGCTCGCGCTGTGGCGCGAGGATTTGGCCAAGGGATTCGAGCTGCGCATGATGGCGGTCGAAAACGTGCTGCTCGAAATGGAGGCCCGGGGACATCAGTACTTCGAGGACACGCTGCGCGTGGGCCGTGTGTTCGACCTGCTGAACAAATCGCGCGTGCAGCAGGAGTTCGAGGTGCGAGTCGTAGCCGACGCGCCTGGGCAGGTGGATCGGCGCGTGTCAGAGCTCATCGACTGGCTCGTGGACCAGGACTTTCGCCAGTGGCAGGCGCTGTCGTCCAAGCTGGCCGCGCGGCAGCGGGAGCACGGAGATCGCATCCTGGGCGGTGCCGAGGTTGGCACGTTCCACGCCGATCGCTCGCGCCTGCTCGACTCGGTGGGCCGGCAGGCGCAACGCGTCGTGGAGACGTACGACCGGCGGCGCGAGTCGAGCGAGATTGCCGACGGCGCGCGTGCGGCCGTCGCTGCCACCGCGGCGCTGGGCGCCAGTGCGCTCGGACTCGGCGCCTTGGTGGCAGCCGTCGCCACCACTGCCGGTGCCGACGTGACCGGCATCCTGGCCGCTGGCGTGCTCGCCACTATGGGCTTGCTGGTGATCCCGGCCAAGCGGCGCCGCGCGCGCGGCGAAATGCGCGAGAAGGTGACGGCCCTGCGCGCCAGACTCGGGGAGGCGCTGAGAAGTGAGTTCCAGGCGGCGCAGGAGCGGGGAGCCCAGCGTCTGGCCGACGGCCTGGCGCCGTATGCGCGGTTCGTCCGGGCCGAACAGGAGCGGTGGGACAACGTGAGGGCGATGCTGACCGCGTGGCGCGGACGGGCAGCGACCCTCACCACGGCGGTCAAGCGCGATCGCGGCGCCACGTGAAGCAGAGCCCACCCGCAGCGCGGCACCGCGGAGGAGAGCACCGCTACACGAGGCCCTCCAATATCGTCTCGCGAGCATCGCTGAGCAGCGGAAGCACTGGGTGCCCATTGAGCAGCGACATTGCCTCCTCGAGCGTGCACCATCGGCGCTGGCGCCACCGCATCTCGGGCCAGGTGGCCTGCTCGGCCAGCACCTCCATCAGAAAGACGGCGACGACCAACGTCGTGCCACGCTTGCGGTAGGTGTAGGTGCCGAGCGTCTGGCCGATCACTTGACCGGTGACACCAGCCTCTTCGTACGCCTCGGTGACCGCCGCCTCGAGAGCGGTGTCGCCGGGATCGATGAAGCCCTTGGGAATGCCCCATGCATCGCTGTCGCGTCTCCGGATCAGGCAAATCCGGACATCCCCCGCCGGGGACCGTACCAGCGGGATTGCCGCTGCCTGTCGGGGGTGAGGGCCAGTCTGACCGAGCATGGCTGCCGAACAGTGTCTCGTACTCGCGCACGGCGCACGATAGTCGCGTGGCAGATCAGCGCGGTGTCGCGGCGACCGGCGCAGTTCCCTGCTTCAGCGTCGGTGTCGCGCTCCCAGTCACGGCCTGACTCCCCCGGCCACCGCGATGACGTGGCCCTGGGTGCGATAGATCAGT
>JAENWD010000370.1 GCA_016650245.1 Vicinamibacteria bacterium | reverse complement strand
TGCGCGTCGAGCGCGTCGACCTTCTTGTCCACCACGTCGTCGATGGACACAGCGATGTCGGGTCGGAACGGCGCCGGTTTCTGAAAGCCGTCCTCGAAGTACAGAAAGACGGGATTCTTCTTCAGCGCCGGCACCTCGGTCACGATGTTGGGCACCGTGACCATGAAGGCGGCGTCCTGCAGCAGCACGCCTGTGTAGCGGTGGTCCGGGTGGTAGTCGTTTGGTCGCGGGGCCAGGACCAGGTCGGCCTTCCACTCGCGGATCTGACGGATGATCTGCTGGCGCACGTCGAGGCTGGGCACCAGCTCGCCGTCGTGGTTGTCCAGGACGACGTAGTCGACGCCGATGCGACGGCCGGCCTCGATGGCTTCGGCCCGGCGCCGCATGGCCAGCTGCCCGCCGCCCTGTTCATGATGCCCGGCATCTCCGTTGGTGACGGCAACAAAGCGCACCTTGTGGCCCAGCGCCGCCCACTTGGCGGCGACCCCGGCCGAGCGGATGTCGCAGTCGTCTGGATGTGCGCCAAAGGCAATGATGCGCAGTGGCTCCTGCGCGTGCGCGGGCGAGGCGAGCAGGGCGAGCAGGGCGAGCAGGGCGAGTGGGTGGCAGCGCATCAATGGGTTCCTCCCGGGACGATTCGCATTCTATGTCGAGAGTGCTGGCATATGCTGGCAGAGTCGCGACCGCCCGCAGTTGTGGCAGTTTGTGGCGGCGGGGCTTTAGCCCTGCATTCACCGCCCCTTGGAGGATACGTATGCGTTGGAGATGGAGGCTGGTCGGCGTGCTTTGGTTGGCGCTGGCCGCGGGAGCAATCGCGCAGGAGCGGACGCGCGAGGCGATCGACCAGAAGTACAAGTGGAATCTCGTGGACTTGTACCCGTCCGACGCTGCCTGGCGCATCGAAAAGGTCAAGCTGGCAGCCACCTTCGGCCAGGCCAAGGGGTTTACTGGCACGCTGGGGCAGTCGGCGTCCCGGCTGGTCAAAGCGTTGTCAACTCAGACCGCGCAGGAAAAGACGCTGGCGCGGCTGTTCGCCTACGCCAACCTTTCGGCAGACCAGGACACGCGCGTGTCGGGCTACCAGGGCATGAGCGACGAGATGACGCAGGTGGCCGCCGAGTTCGGCGCCGCCTGGGCGTTTGTCGAGCCGGAGCTGCTCACGCTCGATCCCACGACCATCGAGTCGTGGATCGCCGCCACGCCCGAGCTGAAGCCCTACGCGTTCGCCCTGCGCGACGTGCTGCGGCGCAAGGCCCACACGCTCAGCGCGCGCGAGGAGGCCCTGTTGGCGCAGACGCTGCCGATGGCCTCTGGCGCAGGCAACGTCTCGAGCATCTTCCTCAACGCCGACCTGCCGTGGCCCACCGTGAAGCAGGCCTCTGGCACCGAGGTCCGGCTCGACATCGCTGGATTTTCAGCGGCCCGGGCCGTGGCCGACCGCGATGACCGCCGCAAGGCCATGGAGGCCTTCTTCGGTGCGCTCGGCAGCTATCGCCGGACCATTGGGTCGACGCTGAGCACCGCGGTGCAGGGCGCTCTGTTCCAGACGCGTGCGCGCAACTACGAGTCCACGCTGCAGCGGGCCCTGGACGGCCCCAACATCCCGCCGACGGTCTACACGGCGCTGGTCGACGGGGTGAACGCCCATCTGCCGGCGTTCCATCGGTACTTGACGCTGCGCAAGCGCATCCTGGGCCTCTCCGAGCTGCACTACTACGACCTCTACGCGCCCCTGGTCACCGGCGTGCCCCTGGAATACACCGTCGAGCAGGCGCAAGACGAAGTGAAGCGCACGACCGCCGTGCTCGGCGACGACTACGTCCAGGCGCTCGATCGGGCGTTCAAGGAGCGCTGGATCGACTACTACCCGACCACCGGTAAGCGGTCCGGCGCGTATATGGCCGGCTATGCGTACGACGTGCACCCGTACATGCTGCTCAACTACAACGGCAAGTACGACGACATGTCCACGCTGACCCACGAAGCCGGTCACGCGATGCACAGCTACTTCTCGACGAAGAACCAGCCGTACCAGACGGCGGGGTACGCGACCTTTGTCGCCGAGGTGGCCTCCACCTTCAACGAGGCGCTGCTGGTAGAGCAGATGCTCGGGAAGATCCAGGAGCCGAAGGCGCGGCTCGCCCTGCTGGGCAACTACCTCGAAGGTGTCAAGGGCACCGTCTTCCGCCAGACCCAGTTTGCCGAGTTCGAGTTGCGCATCCACGAGATGGCGCAGAAAGGCGAGTCGCTCACCGGCGACGCGCTGTCGAAGTTATATCTGGAGATCACGCGCAAGTACTACGGCCACGACCAGAAGATCGCCATCGTCGACGACTACGTCGCCCAGGAGTGGGCCTACATCTCGCACTTCTTCAGACCGTTCTACGTGTTCCAGTACGCGACGTCGTTTACGGCCTCGACCGCGCTGTCCGAGAAGGTCCTGGGCGGCAACCCGGAGGCCGTCAAGCGATACCGCACCTTCCTGGCCTCGGGCGGATCGAAGTATCCGATTGACCTGCTGAAAGACGCCGGCGTGGACATGACGACCAGCGAGCCTCTCGACTTGACCATCAAGAAGATGAACCGGGTGATGGATGAAATGGAGAAGCTGCTTCGCTGACATTGACGATTGACGATT
>JAENWD010000369.1 GCA_016650245.1 Vicinamibacteria bacterium | reverse complement strand
TTGGGCCGGTTCGTCAAATGTGGACGAGATGACTTCGCCGTCCACCGAGCGCTGCATGTCGGTGACTTCCTCGGGCCGCTCGTCGATGAGCAGAACGATCAGGAACACCTCGGGGTGGTTCTTGGTGATCGACTGCGCGATGCTCTGGAGCAGCATCGTCTTGCCCGTGCGGGGCGGCGCGACGATCAGCCCGCGCTGGCCCTTGCCGATGGGCGTCATCAAATCCATGACCCGCCCTGACAGATTCTCGGCCGAGGTCTCAAGCCGCAGGTGATCCTGCGGATACAGCGGCGTGAGGTTCTCGAAGAACAGCTTGTCGCGCGCCGCCTCCGGACTCTCGAAGTTGACAGCCTCGACCTTGATGAGCGCGAAGTAGCGCTCGCCTTCCTTCGGGGGACGGATCTGCCCGGACACCGTATCGCCGGTCTGCAGATCGAACTTGCGAATCTGCGACGGCGACACGTAGATGTCGTCGGGGCCAGGCAGGTAGTTATAGTCCGGCGCCCGCATGAACCCGAAGCCGTCGGGCAGCAACTCGAGCACGCCTTCCGAGAAGATGAAGCCGCTCAGTTCGGTCTGCGCCTTCAGAATCTGGAAGATCAGATCCTGCTTGCGCATGCCGCTGAAGCCGGCGACGTTGAGGTCCTTGGCGATCTGGGTGAGCTTCTGGATGCTCATGTCCTTCAGATCGTTGATGTTCAACCGGTCGGCCTTGCGGACGCCTTCACCGGCCGGTGCGTCGGCGACCTCGGTGGGCGCAGAGTCGGGAGGATCGGGGACGCCATTGCCGCCGCGGGAGGCGGGCGGCTGCCGCTTGTGGTTCGCCATAGGTGGTTACTGCCGGGTGGATGCTCTCGAGAATAGCCAAACGGGGAGGTTGGGGGCCCGCCGCCGCGAATGCGGGTGCCCTGATGGACTACCCGTCAGTATAGGAGTCGATTCTCGGAGGTGTCAAGAATCCTACGGCGTCTCGCCAATGCCGACGATGCTGCAGGCTTCGATAGGCGACAGGCCAAGCGCCCGCGCGGCCGCCACCAGCGCCGGGCTCTCCGCGCCGGGGTTCAGCCACAGCTCGGCGATGCCTTTGCGCGCGACCTCCCCTATCACGGACAGCCCGACCTCTGGCGGCAGGTAGACCGTCGCCATGTCGATGGGCCCGGGGACGTCGAGTACCGATCGATACGCCTTCAGGCCTTCGACGCTGGTCTCGTGCGGGTTGATGGGCACGACGTCATAGCCCTGGCGGAGAAACGCCCGGACCGCCTTGTTGCCGAACTTGCGGCGATCGGCGGACGCGCCGATCACGGCCACGCGGCGAGGCGGAACTGGCAGCGGCATCGGTGATGGACCCCTCAGGTCCAATATACAATCGACGGGTTGTGCGGCGTGCGACTGTCCTGCTCTTGCTGCTCTGCAGCGTGACGTTTCTGGCCGGGCTCGGGCGTCCCGCCATCGGCGATTCCGACGAGGCCTTCTATGCCGAGGCCGCGCGCGAGATGCGCGAACGCGGCGACTGGCTCACGCCGTATTACAACTACGAGACGCGCTTCCAGAAGCCGGTCCTCTACTACTGGCTGATCGGGGGCACCTATGCCGTCGCGGGCGTTGGCGAGGCCCAGGCGCGGTTGTGGGCGGCACTGTCAGGCCTCGGGCTCGCGCTGGTGACCGCCGCGGCCGGCCGCCGCTGGCGCGACGAGCCCACGGGCTTGCTGGCTGGCGCCATCGTCGCCACCACTTTCGGGTATTTTTCGATCGGACGGCTGTCGCTGCCGGATCTGCCGCTGGCGTTCTTGGTGACCCTCACCGTGTACGCGACGCTGGTGGGCACCCTCGACGACCATCCGCGCGCCACGCGCTGGCTGGCGCTGGCGGGGGCGGCCGCCGGAGGCGCCTTCCTGACCAAGGGCCCCATCGGACTGGTCGTGGCGGCACTGGCCATTCTGCCGGCCTGGTGGCTCGAACGCCAGCGACTGCGCGTGCCGCTGGGCGGTGCGATCGTGGCCGTGGCGCTGGCAGCCGCGATCGGCCTGCCGTGGTACGTGGCGATGTCGTTCGCGCACGGCCGAGCCTATGTGGACAGCTTCTTCCTGGGCGACAACTTCGAGCGCTTCGCCACGAGCCGCTTCAACGACCCTCGGCCGTTCTGGTTCTACGTGCCGATTGTCGTCGGTGGCATGCTGCCTTGGACGCCGCTCGGAGCCGCCGCGGTTCCGCCGCTGCGCGCTCTCATCGAGCGGCGCGAGAAGGTCTCGGCGCTGACCTTGCGCCTGGCGGTCTGGGCGCTACTTCCGCTGCTGCTCTTCACGGCCTCCATCGGCAAGCAGCCGCGCTACATCCTGCCCATCCTGCCGCCGCTGGCCCTGTTGCTGGCGATCGCGATCCGCCGGCGCGTCGTGGTCAACGGCGACCGGCGCGACCCGGTCCTGCAGATTCCGGCCGCGGTGATCGCCGTGCTGCTGGCCACGCAGGCCGCCCTGTTCTACCGCGCACGCCCCTTGATTGTCATGGTGCCGACGATGTTCCTGGTGGCAGCGGTGGCCGCGATCGGACTCGCGGCGCTGGTGGCGCTGGGCTCGGCCCTGGCCAAACGCTCCCACTTCGTGCCTGGCGCGATCGCCATCGCAGGAGCGTTGCTGCTGGGAGGCCTTCAGTACGGGCTCTCCCCCGCCGGTCGCGATCCAGTTCAAGACATGGCGGCGCTGGTGGGTCAATACCGCACGAAGAGCCAGACGATCGGGACGTACCGGGTCTTCGTGCGCAACCTGGTCTTCTACACCGGCGTGACGCAGACCGATTTGCCGTCCGAGCAGCACGTCGCGGAGTTCCTGCGCTTGCCAACGCCCGTTCTGTGTGTCATTGGCGCCGACGAGCTCGAACGCATCGCCGGCCCACTCGGACTGAAGACCCGCGTCCTGGGCGAGGTGCTGTACTTCAACGCGTCGGCGGTGAAACTCAGGACGCTGCTCGATCCCGATCAGGAAAGGGATCTGGAGCGCGTGTTGCTGGTCACGAACCAGTAGGAAAGATCTTGCCCGGATTGAGTATCCCGTGCGGGTCAAACGCCTGCTTCACTCTCTTCATCAGGTCGATCACGTCCCCCGACAACTCGAGCCCCAGGTACGGCGCCTTCGAGAAGCCGATGCCGTGTTCGCCGCTGATCGAGCCTTCGAGCGCGACGACGCCGGCAAGCAGATCGCCCACCGCCTGCCGCGCGCGCTCGACCTGGCCGGCATCTGCGGGGTCGATCATGATGTTCACGTGGATGTTGCCGTCGCCGGCGTGCCCGAAGCACGGGATCCGCAGGCCGTAGGTCGCGCGCAGCCGATCCACCAGCGCGAACAGCTCTGGGACGCGCCCGCGCGGCACCACGACGTCGTTGTTGATCTTCTGCGGTGCAATCGGCCGCAGCGCGTACGACAGCTCACGCCTCACGCGCCACAGCTGCTCGCGCTCTGCGCCGTCGCGCGCCACGAGCACCTCGAGCGCGCCGGCCTCGCGACAGCCGGCCGCCACTTCCGCCACCTCGGCGGCGACGGTTTCGGCCATGCCGTCGACCTCCACGAGCAGCAGCGCGCCGGTGCCTTCAGGGGCCAGGCGCGTGCCGGCGTAAGCGGCCACCGCGTCGAGTGAGTCCTGGTCCACCAACTCCAGCGTCACCGGAACGATGCGGCGGCGGATCAGAGCCGACACTGCGCGGGCCGCGGCGGGCACGTCCACAAAACAGGCCCGCAATGTCGCCACCGCCGGTGGCTTGGGCACCAGGCGCAGGATCATCTGCGTGACGATTGCCAGCGTGCCCTCCGAACCCACCAGCAACTGCGTGAGGTCGTATCCGACGACGTTTTTCACCGCCTTCGAACCCGTGCGGATGATCTCGCCAGTCGGCAGCACCGCCTCGAGCCCCAGCACATAGCGCCTGGTGACGCCGTACTTGAACGCGCGTGGGCCGCCGGCGCACTCGGCGATGTTGCCGCCCAGCGACGACTCTTTGAGGCTCTGGGGATCGGGAGGATAGAACAGGCCGCGGGCTTCCACGGCCGCCTGGAGATCGCCGGTAATCACGGCCGGTTCGACAACGGCAAGCAGGCTTTCGTCGTCAATCTCGAGGATGCGATTGAGCCGCTCGAGGCTGACGACGATGCCGCCGTGCAGCGGCACGGCGCCGCCCGTGTAGCCGGTACCTGCGCCGCGCGGCACCAGCGGCACGCGCAGCTGGTGACACAGACGCGCGATTGCCGCGATCTGCCGGGCGGAGGCAGGCATCACGACCAGATCGGCCGGATGCCCGCACCTCAGCGCATCTGTGCCGTACGCGAGGCGCGATGCCTCATCGCGCCGAATGTGCTCCGGCCCGACGACGCCGACGATCGCCTCGACGAAGGACTCGGGGATCAAGGTGCTTCAGGTGCTACGCGCGGGACACGGACGGCACTTTCCCTTCCAATTCGAGCGTGCCGATGAAGGCCAGGATGCGCTTGACACCCTCTTTCAGCTGGTCCATCGAGGTCGCGTACGAGATGCGCAGGAAGCCCGGCGCCTCGAACGCCTCGCCCGCCGTCAGCGCGACGTGCGCCTCCTGCAGCAGCCGCTCGGCAAACTCGGCCGACGTGCGGATGCCGTCGGGTGTCAGCAGGGCGGAGATGTCGACGAACAGGTAGAACGCGCCGTTGGGCTTCACGCACTTGAGGCGCGGGTCCGCCGTCAGCCACGCGTGCAGCTGGTCGCGCCGGACCCGGTACTCCTCGAGCATTGCGGTGACGGTGTCGGCCGGCCCATTGAGTGCGGCCACCGTGGCCTTCTGCGAGATCGAACAGACGTTGGACGTCGAGTGGCTCTGCAAGGCGTTACTGGCGCCGATCACCTCGGCGGGGCCCAGGACCCACCCGCATCGCCAGCCAGTCATCGCATACGACTTGCTCGCCGATCCACACAGGATCGTCTTGTCGCGCCACTTCGTGGCCAGCACCCTGGGCAGGTTGTGCGGAATCGCCTCGTAGATGAGCTGTTCGTAACACAGGTCCAAAATGACGTAGATGTTCCTCCCGGCCAGGCCGTCGACGAGCCGCTCCAACTCGGCTTCGGTCATCAGCGCGCCGGTGGGATTGCACGGCGAGTTGATGATGATGCCGCGCGTGGCGGGCGTGACGGCCGCCAGCAAGGCGTCGGCCGTGATCGCAAACCCGTCGTCGGCGTGCGTGTCGACGACGACCGGCGTGGCATCAGCCAGCTTGACCTGTTCGAGCAACGTCGGCCAGCACGGCGCGTGCGTGATCACCTCGTCGCCGGCGCCGAAGAGCACGAGGGCGGCGTTGTAGAGACCCTGCTTGCCGCCGGCCGTGACGATGACCTCGTTGGGCGTGTAGATCACGCCGTAGTCGGCGGCGTAGCGCGCGCAGATGGCCTGCTTCAGCTCGCTGGTACCGGACGCCGGGGTGTACTTCGTGAAGTTGCCGTCGATGGCCGCGTGCGCCGCCGCCTTCACGTGTGTCGGCGTCGGGAAATCCGGCTCGCCGGCGCCGAACTCGACCACGTCGATGCCCTGCTGCCGCAGTTTGTCGGCTTCCACCAATACTTTCAGCGTCGGCGACGCCGAGATCCGCCCCATCCTTTCCGCCAGCATGTCGCGTGCTCTCCTTACGGCGTCGCGCGGGTCACGGGGCCCAGCGCACGCATGCGCGTCTCGACGGGACCCGGGACCAACCCGCTGATGTCCCCGCCAAGCCGCCAGATCTCCTTCACCAGCCGCGAGCTGATCGCGCTCACTTCGGGCGCCGGCACCAGGAACACGGTCTCGACGCCCGGCTGCAGGTGGCGATTGGTCACCGCCATCGGCCACTCGTCCTGGAAGTCGGCCGCACTGCGCAGGCCGCGCACGATCGCCGTGGCGCCGACGCGCCCGGCAAAGTCCACCAGCAGCCCATCGAAGGTATCGACGCGCACTCGGCGCTCGCCGGCAAATACCTCGCGGGCCAGCGCCAGCCGTTCGGTCTCCGACAAGAGCGCCGTCTTCTGCTCGTTCACCAGAATCGCGACGACCACTCGATCGAAGAGCCGCGCCGCGCGCGTGACCAGGTCCACATGGCCGTTGGTGAGCGGATCGAACGACCCTGGGCACACCGCGATGCGTTCGACCAGCTCGTTCATGCTCATGCCAATTCGGCCGCCGGGCCTTCGTGCCTGTAGAACGACAACGCGCTGTCGCCACATGTCAACGTGCGGGTCAGCGCGAGCCCGCCAACAGATGCGGGAGAAGTGCTGCGCCGCGCGTGTTCGATCACCAGCCGGCCACCGGGTGCGACCACACCTGCCACGGCCTCGACGGCCTCGTCGGGCGCCATCGCGTAGGGCGGATCGAGGAAGACCACATCGAACAGCGCAGGCATCCCCGCCAGGCCGGCACTCGCCATAGCCGCGCGCAGAATAGTATAGCCGCCCGTCACGCCGCAGCGCGTGAGGTTCTCTCCGATCAGGTCGAGCGCGCGAGGATCCCGTTCGAGAAATGTGACATGCGACGCGCCACGGCTGATGGCCTCGATGCCGACGGCGCCAGTGCCTGCAAACCCGTCGAGGACGCGCGCGCCGACGACCGTGTCTGCCAGCACGTTGAACAATGTTTCACGCAGCCGGTCCGAGGTGGGACGCAACCCCGGCCAGTCGGGGCTGGCCAGGCGCCGCCCTTTCAGGCTGCCGGCGATGATCCTGATCTGAGGCGTTGGTTTCATGCTTGGGCTTGCACAGGAGGTCAGAAGGCCAGGAGATAACCCTGTCGCTAGCCGACCTGGACTAGCCCGAAGCGCTCGATCCACGTCCGCTTCAATTCGTCGAGCCGCTCGCCGTCGGGGTGGCTCGCCAGCCACGCCGACGCCTCCTCGCGTGCCTGCACCATCAGCGCGTGGTCGCGACGCAGGTCGCCCAGGCGCAACGCGGGCATTCCTGATTGGCGCGTGCCCGACAGGTCGCCAAATCCGCGCAGCTCCAGATCCTTCTCGGCGATGACAAAACCATCGGTGGTCTCGGTCATGACCTTCAGCCGATCCTGCGCCTGCTCAGAGATCGGATACTCGTAGACCAGCACGCACGTGGACTGGTGCACGCCACGGCCGACCCGGCCGCGCAACTGGTGCAGCTGCGCCAGGCCGAACCGCTCGGCGTGCTCGACCAGCATCACGGTGGCGTTTGGCACATCGACGCCGACCTCCACCACCGTCGTCGACACCAGCATCTGGATCTCGCCCGATGCAAACGCCCGCATCACACGGTCCTTGGCCTCCTGTTTCATCCGCCCGTGCAGCAGGGCCACGCGGAAGGCCGGAAACACCTCGTGCGCCAGCGTGTCGGCCATTTCGGTGGCGGCGCGCAGATCGACTTTCTCCGACTCCTCGATGATCGGGTAGATCACATACGCCTGCCGCCCCGCCTCGAGCTCCCCGCGGACAAACGCGTGAGTCTCGTCGCGCCGCGAGCCGGGCCTGGCGATCGTCTGAACGGGCTGACGGCCCGGTGGCAGATCGCGGATGCTCGACACATCGAGATCGCCATACGTTGTCAACGCCAGCGTGCGCGGAATCGGCGTCGCGGTCATCACCAGCATGTCGGGCCGAAGGCCCTTGGCACGCAGCGTCGCGCGTTGCAGGACACCGAACCGATGCTGCTCGTCGATGATCGCCAACCCCAGCGCGTGGAAGGCGGTCGATTCCTGCACCAGGGCGTGCGTGCCAATGACCAGGTCCACCTGCCCGGCTGCGATCTGGCGGGCCAGGTGCTTGCGTGTGGCCGCCGGGACGCTGCCGGTGACCAGCTCGATGCGAAAGCGCGTTTCGGCCAGCAACCGCCGAATCGTCTGCGCATGCTGTTCGGCGAGAATCTCGGTCGGGGCCATGAAGGCGGCCTGAAGCCCGTTCTCCATCGCCAGCACCGCGGCCAGCACCGCGACGATGGTCTTGCCCGCGCCGACGTCGCCCTGGAGCAGTCGGTTCATCGGCTGCGGCCGCTGCATGTCTTCGCCGATTTGCTTGAGCGCCGCGCGCTGTCCGGCTGTGAGCTTGAACGGCAGCACGGCGCGCAGCGCGGCGCGAATGCGATCGTCCACGCGAATGGTGTGACCCTTGCGCTCGGCATCCGCTTCACGACGCCGCAGCAGCATCCCCACCTGGAAGCGGAAGAACTCTTCCAGGATCAGCCGCCGCTGCGCGGCGGAGCGGAACATGTTGAGTTCGTCCAGCGATGCGTCGACCGGTGGAAAATGCGCCAGGCGCAGGGCGTCGTGCCGAGGCGGCAGGTGCAGGCGTGCGCGCATGCCGTCCGGCAGCGGTTCGGGCAGGTCGGTGCCCAGCGGTTCGAGCGCCTCGGCCACGAGCCGGCGCTGCATCTTCGGCGTGATGGACCGCGCGCGCTCGTACACCGGAACGATCCGGCCCGTGTGCAGCGTCTCGATCTCGTCGGCCTCGACGACCTCGAACTGCGGGTTGGTGATCTGAAGGCCGCTGTATTGATTGCGCTCGAACGTGCCGTAGACCACCAGGCGCTGCCCGGCGCGGATCTGGTCCTGGAGAAACGCCGAGTTGAACCACGCCAGCCGTACCGTCCCGGAGGCGTCGCGCATCAGCGCCTCGAAGATGCGGAAGCCGGGGCGCCTGGTGCCACGCAGGCCGCAGGTGATCACGTCGCCGCTGATCGAGACGGTCTGTCCCTCGCGCAGCGAGGCAATCGACTGCAGCCGGCTTCGGTCTTCGTACCGACGGGGGAATCGATAGAGAAGGTCTTCGACCGAGTGCAGGCCGGCGCTGGCAAAGTCGGCGGCCTTGCGGGGGCCCACGCCCTTGAGAAACTGCAGGGGCGTCGCGAGCCAGGCAGCCGAGTCGCTCATCGCCAAGCGGCTATTGGAGCACGAGCGCCTGTCCCTGGGCCGTGCGAATCTCCACGATGTGCGCCGGCAGCTGGAACGGGGCTTCGATGTTGATGCCCTGCGGCTGGCTCTGGCTGCGCGAGTAGTACGTCACCAGTTCCTGCAGGATCGCCTTCGGTACGGGCACGCCGCCGACATTGGCCGACTCGAGAGTGAAGGCCCCCACACCCTTCTGTGTCCGCAGGAGCCCGATCGCCTCGACCGGCAGTTGCCCCCGTAGCAAGGTCCACGGGCTGAGCATGCCGCGGTCCTGCGACGTGCGCACGGCGTCCAGATCCACGGTGGCGCGCCCCGTCAGCCGGCCGTCGGGCAGGATCGAGATCGTCGGATCGACCACGCCGGCTGGCAGGTCCGACTTGCCGTGCACACTGATGTACGCGTTGAGCTCGCGCTCGAGCAACGTCGTCTTTTTGGCCGGGCGCTTCTCAGCCAGGCCGTGCGTGGCAATCTGCACCATCTTGGCCAAGAAGGCGTCGGCATCGGCGCGCGACCACGTCGCATCGGCTGCCGCCGACGCCGCCAGCGCGACGACGACAAGACCGCACGCAATCGGCGCGCGAGCAAGGACTGGTACGTGGCGCATCGGAAGGAAATCCTCAGCAGGGACTGGCATACCGATAGTACCACGGGAGATAGCCTCGGGCCTCGAGTACATCGCACCTAGCCTCGGGCCTCGGGGAGCGACTGACCTGGCCTCGGGCCTCGGTGCGACTGACCTAGCCTCGGGCCGGGCTAGCGGGCGGGGGCGCGCTGGGCGCGGTTGCGGACGTTCTGGCGTGCGCGCATCAGCAGCTCGACCTTGCGCCGCTCGATCTGGTCCTCGAACACGCGGAAGCGCGCCTGCTGCCGCAGGTCGAGCACCTGGTCGATGGCCTCGTAGGCGCGCCGCAGGTCAGCGGAGGTCTGCTCGTCGAAGGCGCGCAGCTGCTGCAGCCTCTGGCCCAGCGCCGCCTCGTCGGTCCGGCGGGCGGGGCCGCCAAGGCTGGCCCGTCCCAGCTCGGCGACAAGGGCCTGCCGATTCGCGAGGCTGCTGCGCCGCAGGTCCAGCAGCGCCTTGAGCCGTGGCAGGAACTGCGGGTACTGCGTCTCGCTCAGTTGCAGGCGTTCCTGCGCCTGCATCGCCACGTACGCGTCAAAGAGCCGCTGCACCTCGCGCGGCGACATCCGCTCGGGATCGACGACCGGCTCGCCAGGCGCCGAGGGCGTCTGCGCGCACACGCCGACGGCCAGCGCGACCACCAGCGCCGCGGCCCTGCTCGCGTCGGCCATCCACGTTGTGTGCGCGGTCACGATCTCAGATCTCCGGTCCTGCCAATGCACTGTGCAACAGCGTCGCCAGCTCGGCACGCTCGTCGGCGTCAAGCGCCTGCAGCGCGCGGTCGGTCGTCTCGCCAAGTGCCAGCAATCCGGCCCGCGCGGCGGCGTCCACGTCTAGCTCGCCGCCCAGCGACGCCACAAATGTCCACGAGTCGTCGTCTGGCGGCGCGGTGTCGGCCAGTGCCGGCGCTGGCACCACGGATGCCGCACGCGGCGGTGCAGTCGATGGACGCGGCTGCAACACAAGCAGCGCGACAAGCGACGCGGCGACAAGCCCGCCTCCGGTCCAGGCGAGCCGGCCCAACCAGGCAGATCGTCGCGCCGGCTCCGCATCGACCGACTCGCGCACGCGCCGCGCGGCGTGGTCCCAGAACAGGGGCGAGGGCTCGGGCACCATGTCGGTCGCCTTGAGTATCTCGACGATCTCGTCGTCAGACAGATCGTGGCTCATCGTGTGCCGTCCCCGCCCAGCAAACGACGCAGATTCCGCAGCGCGTGAAAGAAGTTGGCTTTCACCGATCCCACGGAACTGCCCAGCACCGTGGCGATCTCGGCGTGCGGCAGATCGTGGAACACACGGAGGATGACCGTGGCGCGCTGACGGCCCGGCAGTTGGTCCACTGCCCTGCGCACGGCGGCCGCCTGCTCACGCTGGAGCATCGAGGCCGCCTGGCTCTGGCGGGGGTCCCCGACGCTGGCGGCGTCGGCGAGGGGATTGGCGGCCGGCCGCCGAGCGGCCAATCGTGACAGGCACGTGTTCACGGCAACGCGATACAGCCAGGTCGCAAACGCGGCGTCTCCCTTGAACCTCGGCAACGCCCGCCACGCTCTGAGAAACGCGTCCTGCATCGCGTCGCTGGCCTCGGCGTGATCGCGCACGAAGCGAAAGCACACCTGGTAGACGGCGCGCTGATGTCGGATGACCAGGACGTCGAAGGCATCGCGGTCGCCGGCAGCGGCGCGCGTTGCAAGCGCGCGGTCGTCGGCGCCGTCGAGAGTCGCGGGCGTGGCCGCCGGCTCGTCGTTTGGGCGAACCACGGTCAGGCGCCACTCCGGCCTGCGTTGTGCGGTCCACAGGTGCGAGGTCTCACGGCTCACAGGCATTCGCGCAGCAACGTTGGCGACGGCTCGAATCCCCGCCTCGATTACCTTAGACAGCCGAGGCGGGCGAAAGGTTGAGCGCCGGGATCAACGGCGCAGGAACTGCTCCACATCCGCAGCCCGCGGCAGGCCGTCGCGCGCGCCCAGCGACCGGCACTTCAGCGCGGCCACGGCCGTGGCAAACGTCAGCACGTCGGCGACATCGGCCTCGGGGCCGGCCT
>JAENWD010000368.1 GCA_016650245.1 Vicinamibacteria bacterium | reverse complement strand
GTCTTCCGCCTTCGACGGGGTGCGCGAGAAAACGGTGACACTGTGACCGGCCGCCAGCAGGTGGCCACACATCGACCGGCCCATGATGCCGGTGCCAATCCAACCTAACTGCATGTTCACTCCAGCCTCGGCCTCAGGAGCTTCGCTGATAGCCTCGAGTTCTTCGCACCTAGCCTCGGGCCTCGGGCGCTTCAAGGTTCGGGGTATTATCGCTGCTCCAGGCATCTCAGCCACCACATGTCCATTCCCGCGGCCGCTTTCTCGTGCTGACTCGTCGTCAAGCGCTGCTGTCACTCGGCATGCTCGCCGGCTCGCGCGGGATGCTGGCGCAGGCGCCCGCACAGCGATTCGAATCCAGCATCGAGATCGTCACGGTCACCGTGGCCGTCACCGATCTCGAGGGACGACTCGTCACCGATCTTGCGCAGGACGAGTTCGAGGTGTTCGAAGACGGGCTGCCGCAGACGATCACCCAGTTCACGCGCGAGCGGGTCCCGGTGAGCCTGGCCGTCCTGCTCGACGTGAGCGACAGCATGGTCGGCTTGCGGCTCGCCGACGCCCGCCAGGCGCTCGACCGCTTTCTCTTCGAGCTGCTGGCGCGAGACGACGAGTACTCGCTGGTGGTGTTCAACCACCAACCCACGATTGCGGCCCAGTGGACAGACGACCCGGCCAAAGTCACCCCGGCGCTCGACGCGCTGCGCGGCTGGGGCGGCACGGCGATCTACGACGCGGTGAACGCGTCGCTGCCGCTGCTCGACAAGCGGCATCGCCAGCGCGGAGCGGCGGTGGTCATCTCGGACGGCGCGGACACGGCCAGCGACATCCAGATACGGGATCTGAGGTCTCGATTACTGCGGACCGACGCGTTCGTGTATGCCATCGGCATCGACCGCGACGACCCGCGCGCCCTGCGCACGCGCATCAACCCGTACTCGCTGCGCCAGGTCACCGACGACACCGGCGGCTACACCGAAGTGGTGAAGGAGACCAGCGAGCTGGGCGCGGCCACCTCCCGGATCGCCGACGAGCTCAACAAGCAATACACGCTGGGCTACACGCCCGCGCACGCCAACGACAGCCAGTTTCATGGCATCCGCGTCCGCGTGAAACGCACGGGGCATCGTGTTCGGGCCCGGCGTGGATATATCGCGACGCCGGATCGGAGAAGGCGCTGAGATTGACGTCAATGTCGGCCGCGGGCCCTGTCTAGTGCCTTTTCCGCCGCTGCCGCGGCCATCGCGGCCTTGCGTGCCTCGGCCTGGCGCGCTTTGAAGGCGGCGGTGGTCGCGGCGGCTTCGGCTTCGGCGGACTTCACCGTGCGCTCGACCTCGGCCAAACGGGCGCGGGCAGCGTCGGCGGCCAGGCGCGCCTTGCGCTCGGCCTCGATGGCGGAGGTGGACGCGTCCTGCGCGCCTGCTGCCGCGGCCTGCGCCTCGTGCAGCGCCGCGCGCGCGTCGGCGGCGGCTTGCCGCGCGTCGTGATCGAGCCCCACCGATCGACCCACCACCAGGCGCGGCGGCTCGACCGGCGCAGCCGGCGCGGGTTTGCGTCCAGCACCCGGCGCCTGCTTGGCGCCGCTGGCCAGCGCGGCAAACGCGGCAAAGCCCGGCGGGTCCAGATCCTCCTGCAGGCGCCCGCGCGCATGGCGCGCCTCGCCGCTGCCAAACGCGCCAATGGCCTCGAGCGTCGTCTTGAGCCGCTCGGCCAACGCGGGACTCAGCGGCGTGGCCTCTTCGGCCGCGCGCGCCGACGCCTTTGTCATCAACTGATCGAGGGCCAAGGCTCGGGCGGTGACCAGGTCGGCATGCCCTGCGACCCTGCGGCCCTCGAGCAGCGCCTGATCGGCGGCGCGGACGCGGTCCGACGCCTTCAGAAACGCGTCCAGCACATCGCGCGCGTTCCAATACAACTGGTTCACCAGCCAGGCGGTGTAGCTCGGCTTGGCCAGGCCCCGGATGCGCGCGGACTCGTCGGCCCGGCCGGCTTTCCTGAGCATCGCCGCCACGCCGTTGCGCGTGCCGACGAACTCGGCAAACGGCGCCTGGAACAGGCGATCCAGCTCACGGTCGAGGTTGATGACTGGCGACGGCGCCATGATCGGTAAGAAAGGATAACCTTACAGGGCATGACTCGCCTGATTCTGGCCTTTCTGGCGTTGGCGCTGGGCGCGCACGCCTCGCTGCCGGCCCAGGCGCCGGCCCCCGCCCCTGCCGTCGCGACGACCGGCCCGCTGCCTGCCGACCCGGCCGTGACCATCGGCACGCTGCCCAACGGCCTGCGCTACTACGTGCGCAAGAACACGCGCCCGGAAAAGCGTGTGCTCGTGTGGCTGGCGGTGAAGACCGGATCGGTCTTTGAAGACGACGACCAGCGCGGCCTCGCGCACATGCTCGAGCACATGGCGTTCAACGGGACCAGGCACTTCAAGCCCGGCGAGCTGGTGTCGTTTTTCGAGACCGCCGGCGCACGGTTCGGCCCGCACGTCAATGCCTACACCTCGTTTGACGAGACCGTCTACATGCTGCAGGTGCCCACCGACAAGGAAGGGCTGGTGGACAAGGCCCTGCTCGCGCTGGCCGACTTTGCCGGCGGCATGTCGCTCGACCCGAAGGAAATCGACAAGGAACGCGGCGTCGTGATCGAAGAGTGGCGCCTGCGGCAAGGCGCGTCGTGGCGCATGCTCGAAAAGCAGGCGCCGGTCCTCTACTACAAGTCGCGCTACGCCGAGCGCATCCCGATCGGCACGCCAGAAATACTGCGCGGATTCCCCGCCGCGCGCCTGAAGGACTTCTACGAGACCTGGTATCGCCCCGACCGCATGGCCGTCGTCGTGGTCGGCGACATCGACCCCTCCACGATCGTCCCGAAGGTGCGCGAGCTGTTTGCGACCCTGGCACCCGCGCGTGCCGCTGCCGCCGAGCCGAATCGCGGCGTGCCGGCGCACACCGAGACGTTGGTCAACATCGCCGCCGACGCCGAGGCGCAGGCGTCCAATGTCTCGGTGCTGCACAAGCGGCCGCAGCTGTCCCAGGGCTCGGCCCAAGACTACAGGCGCGACCACGTGCGGCAGCTGATGTACCAGATGCTGAACCTGCGCTTCGGCGAGATCACGCAGCGGCCCGACGCGCCGTTTCTCGGCGCCGGCGCGGGATCGCAAGAACTGGCGGTGGACACGTCGGCCACGACGTTGGGCGCGCGCACCACCGACGGCGGCATTGCCAAAGGGCTCGACGCGCTGCTGGTCGAAGCGCGTCGGGCGCGCGAGTTCGGCTTCACCGACGGCGAGCTGGACCGCGCCAAGCGGTCGGTGCTGGCCAGCTACGAGCGCGCGTACGCCGAGCGCGAGAAAACAGAAAGCCCTGGCTACGCGCGCGAGTACGTCGGCAACTTCCTCGACGACGAGCCGATGCCCGGCATCGCGTTCGAGTACGAGCTCACCAAGGCGCAACTGCCCGGCATCACGCTGGCCGAAGTCAGCGCGGCAGCCCGTGAACTGCTCGACGACAACAGCCGCGTCGTCCTGGCGACCTCGCCCGAGAAAGCCGGTGTCACGCTGCCGTCGGAGGCCGATCTGCGCGGCGTGTTGACGAGCGCGTCGACCGCGACGCTGACGCCGTGGACCGAAACCCTCAGCCGCACCGAGCTGCTGACGAGCAAGCCTACGCCCGGCAACGTCACCTCGTCGCGGACCATCGACGCCATCGGGACCACGGTGCTGACGTTGTCCAACGGCGCGGAGGTATGGCTCAAGCCCACCGACTTCAAAAACGATCAGGTGCTGGTGGGCGCGGTCGCGCGCGGCGGCGCATCCACGGCGCCCGAGCCCGAGTATCTGGAGACGGTCCTCGCGGCCTCGTTGGTCAGCCTCGGCGGCGTGGGCGGCCTCAAGCCGCCGGAGATCGGCAAGATCCTCGCGGGGCGCCTGGTGGGTGTCGGCGCGTTCGTCGACCTGTCCACACAGGGCGTGCGCGGATCGAGCCGGCCGCAGGATCTCGAGACCGCGCTGCAGATGCTGTATCTCACGTTCACCGAGCCCAACGACGACCCGCAGACAATGGATCTGCTGAAGCGTCAACTCTCGGCACTCGTGGCCAACCGCAGTCAGAACCCCCAGGCGGTATTTGGCGATCGGCTGCGCGCGCTCAACACCGGCAACAGCCACCTGGTGCGGCCGTTCACGACCGACGCGGTGAGCGGCTTGAGGCAGGACGTCATGACGCGCGCCTACGCCACGCGCTTTGCCAACGCCGCAGACTTCAGCTTCCTGATCGTCGGCACGTTCGACCAGGCAGCCATCACGCCGCTCATCGAGCGGTACATCGGCGCGCTGCCGTCCACGGGCACGCGGATCTCCACCGACAAGCCGCTGAACTTCGTCTTCCCGTCAGGCGTGGAGCGCATCCGCGTCGAGAAGGGGAAAGAACAGAAGAGCGACACGGTGATCACGTTCTTCGCCGACACCGGCGGCAAGCTCGAGGAAGAGACGATCGCCGACGGCGCGGCGTCGCTGCTGCAGATTCGCCTCCGCGACCTGCTGCGCGAAGACCTGGGCGGCACCTACAGCGTCTCGGCCGATTACAGCAACACGCTGCCCAGCCCGGGATACGGCACCTCGACGATCAGCTTCGGCAGCTCGCCGGAGAATGCCGAGAAGCTGACGACCGCGGTGATGGGCGAGGTGAAGCGCCTGGCCGCGGAGGGCCCGACCGCCGAGGACGCCGCCAAGGTGCGCGAGCAGGAGAAACGCGAGCTGGAAACCAGCCTGAAGCAGAACGGCTACTGGCTGGGCGGCCTGCAGACGCTGATCACGCTGCAGCGCGATCCTGCGCTGCTCTCCTCGAGCGGC
>JAENWD010000367.1 GCA_016650245.1 Vicinamibacteria bacterium | reverse complement strand
GTCGGGGTTCTCCCACAGCCGCCGCAGGACTTCTTCGCCGGGCAAGTCCGGAAGATGCAGGTCGAGGAGCACGAGATCGGGCCGCTGGGCCAGGACCTGCTCGATTCCGAGCCGGCCTTGAGCCACGGCGCGAAGACGGATCCCGGGGCGCTTGGCCAGGAGGCGCTCCATCAGGCGCACGTTTGGCGCGTTGTCCTCGATGTACAGGACTTCGCCGCGCACGAGGGGGTCCGCTACCGCGAGGGATGGGTGGGCGCTTAACGCTGCTACCGCGTAGAGCGTTGGCGCGGTGAGCGGGAACTCCACCCAGACGGTTGTGCCCTGGTCGACCACGCTGTCGATGCCTATGGTGCCGCCCATCGCCTCGACCAGGCCTTTCGAGAGGGCCAGGCCCAGACCCGTGCCTTCGATGGACGTCCGCTCGGCCCCCAGGCGCTCGAAGGGCCGAAACATCGCTGCCAGTTTCTCGGGCCGGACGCCTGCGCCGGTGTCGGTCACCGCGATGCGCAGCCGTTGCAGTGGTGCTTCCACCGCCGAGACGGTCACCCACCCGCCGGGCCGGTTGTATTTCACGGCGTTGGACAGCAGGTTGAGCAGCACCTGGTGACAGCGCTGACGGTCGGCCAGGATGTGGGTGCGGTCGAACTGGTCGCCGAGGCCGACCAGCGTCACGCCGTGCTGGTCGGCGATCGGGTGCACGAGGCCCAGGATGTGCTCAACCAGCTCGGCGACCGAGAGCGGCTCGGGAGACAACAACAGCTGGCCCGTCTCGATCCTGCCGATGTCGAGCACCTCGTTGATCAACCCCAGCAGATGCTCGCCGCCTTTGAGGATCTGCCTGATTTCGTCGCGACGGCCTTCGCCATCCGCCTCGGCTTCGAGCAGCTGAGCGAAGCCGAGCATGGCGTTGAGTGGCGTTCGCAGGTCGTGGCTCATACGGGACAGGAACTCGCTCTTGGCCAGGTTGGCGCGTTCCGCGTCGGCCTTCGCCCGGGCCAGGGTCTCGGCCGCCAGGCGGCGTTCCGTGGCGTCCTCGAACGACGCCACCGCGCCGACCACGGGTCCCTCACCGTCGCGTAGAGGCGCGACGCTGATGGACAGGCTGATTTCACTGCCGTCCGCGCGATGCACGCGAATCTGCTCGCTGACGATCTCCTCTCCCGTCCTCAACACGCGCGTCACCGGCCACATATCGAATGGCAGCGGCTGGCCCGCCGCGTCCCGCACCTGCCAATGGTCGGGTGTCAGTCGCTGGCCTGCCATGGCCTGGCGGTTGAGCCCCAGCAGTCGCTCCGCCGCCGGGTTCCAGTAACTCATCTTGCCCTCAGCCGACACGATGAGCAGGCCCTCGGCGACCGTCTGCAGGATGGCCGACAGGCGCGCCTCGCTCCGCCGCAGGGCTTCCTCGGCCGCCTTGCGTTTCGCAATGTCGAACACGCTGGAACGGCTCGCGACGAACGCACCGTCGGCATCCAGCACCGCAGTGGCGCTGACACTGACCGGCAGCACGCGTCCGTTCTTGGTCTTCAGTTCGAACTCGACGTCGCGGACGGCCCCGGTTTGGCGCATGACGGGGAAGGCAACGGCGAAGAATTCCCGGCTCGCCGGCGTGACGACATCAGAGAAGGTGAGCCGCCCGATCACTTCGTCGCGTGTGTACCCCAACCAGTCGAGCTCGGTCTGGTTGATCGCGATGAAGCGGCCGTCGCGGTCCAGCGAGTGATAGCCGCACGGCGCCCGGTCGTACAGGTCCCGAGTCTGCTCGGCGTAGTCGCGCAGCGCCGCATTGGCCGCCATCTGCTCCCGGCTCTGCTGCTCAAGCACCTCCGCCGCCCTCTGCAGGTTTGCGGCCAGGAGGCCGATCTCGTCATCGGCGGGAGGAAAAAGGACGAGCGGGCGGCGTTGTGCCAGACGGTCCGCGTTGTCGCTGACCCGGTCGATCCGGCGCGCCACGCCGGTCGTGAACAGGAGCATCGCGATGAGGCTTCCCGCCGCGGAGACGCCAGAGCCGATCGAGATGGCTATGAGCGCGCGACTGAGGCCGAATTCAGTGAACGAGAGCGAGTCGCTCAGCACGGCGCGCACGACACCGGTCGTGATGAGCAGCGGGACGAGCGGAATCGTGACGACGACGAGGCCTTTGATGCGCAGAGGCAGGTTGGACCACCAGGAGAAGCGCGGTGTCATTGCACTCCGTCACTTATCGCTCGCACGAAGGCGTCTACGAGCTCGCGGCTGCGCCACCCACGGTCGACCTCGCAGTAGATCTCCGCCAGGGCCTCTTCGGACGTAAACGCGGGTTTGTACGGGCGCGGCGTCGTGAGCGCGTCGTAGATGTCGGCGATGCCCGTGATCTGCGCCAGCAGCGGGATGGCGTCACCCGCCAGACCATCTGGATAACCGCTGCCATCCAGCTTCTCGTGATGGTGCCGCACGATGGGCCGTACCCGGCGCAACGAGCGCAACTGGCCGCACAGCCGATCGCCGATGAGCGTGTGAGTCTTCATCTGCGCGAACTCGGCAGGCGTCAGCAGGCCCGGCTTGAGGAGCACGCTGTCGGGCACGCCGACCTTCCCGATGTCATGCAGGTAGCCGCCCCGCTCGAGCGCCGACAGGTCGTCCTCGTTCAGGCCCAGCACGCGTCCGAGCCTTGTGGCGTACTCCGCCAGACGCTGACAGTGTCCCTGGGTCGCTGCATCGCGCGTCTCGATGGTCAGGGCGAGGCTCGTGATGACGGCTTCGGCCGAGTCCAGGTCCTTGGTGTACGACTTCAATCGAATGAGTGACCGGACGCGCGCGCTCAGCTCGAGGGGTTCGACGGGCTTGCTGAGAAAGTCGTCCGCGCCGGCCTCGATGCCGCGCAACTTGTCGGCGTGGTCCCTGAGGGCCGTCAGCAGGACGACCGGGGTCAGCCGCGTCTGCTCGTGCTGCTTGAGAGCGGCGCAGGTCTCGAACCCGTCGATGCCGGGCATCAACACGTCGAGGATGACGACGTCGGGGTCGGCGTCGCGGGCGATGTCGAGGGCGAGGTGACCGCCGTCAGCTTCGAGCACCTCGTGGCCGTCGCGCGCCAGCATCGTCCGGATGAGGACGCGATTGGGTGCCTGATCGTCCACCACCAGCACACGGCCCGACCGTGGTCCAGACTCCGCCATACGGTTCTCCGTGGTCCCCTCCCAAATTGCCCTATCGGCCGAGCGGCACGCCCCCAGCAGATCGGAGCGGCTGGGGCGCAGGCGTTCCCGTGCAGACTGGCGCCGGCGATGCCGATACCTTTAGGGTACGACCAGACGTGTCGGGTGGACGCCGTGTGCACTGGTGAGAAGGGACGCTGAGATCATGCGGACGTTGATCGTCGACGACGAGCCGGGGGTACGCAGCCTTGCCGGAAAGATCCTCAAGCGCGCCGGCAGTGTGTGCGACATGGCGGGAACGGCCGAAGAGGCGCTGGAGCGGCTCACGCGCGAGCGCTTCGACATCGTCCTGATCGACATCCGGCTGCCGGGCATGGACGGCCTCACGTTGGCGGGGCGCATACAGCAGCGCGATCCGGACATCGCGCTGGTGATGATCACGGGCACGACCAACGTCGAGTCGGTGATTGCGGCAATGCAGGCCGGGGCAGCCGACTACGTGGTCAAGCCCTTTGGGGCCGACGCGCTGGTCCGCGCCTTCGGGCGCGCGGCCGACCGACGGCGGATCCGTCTCGAGGCCGGTCGCACGGCGGGCCTGCAGCAGGCCATCGTGGAGCGCACGCTGGAAGTTCGCCTGCTGCTGTCACAGCCCGCCGAAACCGCCCAGGGCCTGGCGCACAACTATCTGGCGGGGCTGCGGCTGCGCAACCAGGCCGCCGCGAGCCATGCTGAACGCGTGGCCGCTCTCAGCCGCGCGCTCGGCGTCGCCCGCGGTCTGGGCCCGGCCGACCTCGACACGCTCGAGCGGGCGGCCATGCTGCACGACCTCGGCAAGTTCACGCTGCCGGACACGCTGCTGTCCAGAGCGGAGCCGCTGTCCGACGGCGAGATCCAGGTCGTGCGCCGGCATCCGGAGTTCGGCCACGAGGTGCTTCGCGGTATCCCGGTGCTCGCCACCTGCGCTCCGGGTGTGCTGGGGCAGCTCGAGCACTACGACGGGACCGGCACGCCGCTGGGCATTCGCAGCGAGC
>JAENWD010000366.1 GCA_016650245.1 Vicinamibacteria bacterium | reverse complement strand
TGGAACACGGGCTCAGTGACACCGATCCCGAAGCTGCGCGGGTTCACCTCGAGCTGTTGCGCCGCGCCACCCCCCAGCGGCGCCTCCGCCTCGCGTTCTCGCTGAGCCGGACCGTGATGGGCTTGTCCAGAGGCGGATTGGCTCGCAGCTTGGCGGGTGCCTCGCCGCAGGAGGTTGGTATTCGCTTCGTGGCCCTGCACTACGGGTCGCAGCTCGCCGAAGAATTACGCGCGGACCTTGCGGCGCGAAGGGCGTGACCGAGCCCGACCTTCTCGTCGCCCTCGCGCCCGTGCTCGATGCCTTGCTCCGGCTCGGGGTTCGTCACTTCGTGGGGGGCTCGATTGCCAGTTCCGCACACGGCATCCCCCGGGCCAGCATCGATGCCGACGTGGTGGCCGAACTGCTCCCCGCCCACGCTGCGCCCCTGGCGTCAACCTTGCGCGGCGCGTATTACGTTCCCGAACAGCGGCTCACGGAGGCGATCGCCATGCGTGGGTCGTTCAACGTCATTCATCTCGACACGATGGTGAAGGTGGACGTGTTCGTCTCGCAGGACCGCCCCTTCGACCGTCGGGCGTTCGCCCGGGTGCGACCGGCGCCCCTCGAGGGCGGCGGTGCCATTCCGGTTTCCTCGCCCGAGGACACCGTGCTGGCCAAGCTCGAATGGTTTCGGCGAGGCGGCGACATCTCGGAGCGACAGTGGACCGACGTCACAGGTCTCATCCGGGTGGGCGGCCACCTCGACGAAGGCTACCTGCGCGAAGGGGCTCGCGAACTCGATCTCGCCGATCTGCTGCGCCGTGCGCTCGACGAGGCCAGGCAGGGTCCGCGCTAGCGGGGCATCCCGCGGTTCGCCGACTGGGCCCATGGACCGGGATTCAGGGTGATGGCGACGATGCGACCGGCACGACGGTCGAACCGGATGACATCCTCGGCCGGACCGACCACGAGGAAAAGGTCTTCGGCGATCGGGGTCAGGCGATACGTGCGGTCCGCGGCGAAGTACATCCGGCCGTCGCCTGTGAACCTGGCCTCCAGCCCGGTGGCGCCGGTACTCACCGAGAGCGTGCCTCCCCCGTGGAACGCAAAGGTTCCCACCGACTCCGCCAGACGTTCCGCGCTGAGTGTCGTCGGAGTGCGTGGCGATGTCGGAGGCAGCACCGGAGCGCTGTTCAGCACCGCATCCCAGGCAAGCTCCGACGCGATGGCGCCGAGCTGGATCGACGGCAGCGACGGGTTGTCGACCTCGTCGGTGGTGACCGCGTATAGCACATCTCCATCCTCCTCGGTCGCGAAGGGTTGGATCGCGCGAGCCATCGAGGTGTGGACCTGCACGCCAAGGCGTTGCAGGTCGGCGTACGGCAGCTTCTGGTTGGTCACCACGAGTGTGAGTGTCGTGTTGCCGGTGGGCCCAGTCCCTCCACCACGTCGTTGCACGCGCGCCAGATGATCCTTCAAGAGTGACGAGATAGCAGGACAGTCACCCGTCGCGACGTTGCGACGGCACCGTAACACCCTGCCGTTCCGGTCGACGATCGCGCCCAGAGCGTTCACCACCGTGAAGACCGCGATCCTGGTCGGCCCAATCTGGCGGAAGGCGCCACCCTGGCCTGAATGCGCCCACGTGCGACTGGCGTCCGCGAGGGGGCCGTCGAGGAAAAAGACGCCCTGCATCGCGAAGCGTCCGGCCCCGCGCGCACCCAGGGGGAACCATCCCTCGCGCGCCGAACGGACCGCCGCCGCGCCGAGCCGATCGTCTGGCGTGACCCGCGAGAACCGGCGGCCGCCGACATCGAAGATGATCGCCCCGAGCACGCCGGCAATGAAGTCGTGCTGCCCCTGCTCGGCGCGCATCACCTTGAGCTCATTGGCGACTCCGGTCGCGGCGGAGAGGCCGTACCACGAGCCTCCAGAGAAGACGACCGACTGCATCATCGGCGCTTCGTACGCCAGCCGGACGGCGTCGGCGTTGAGCGTGCCCGGTGCCCCGCCGCGCACGTCGGTTGCCGCTTTCACACCCTTGGGGAAGTAGAAGACCGTCGTTCCCGTCGGCCCTTCCTCGTACTCCCCTACGCCTACGCGCATACCCGGGAAGTCAAACGTGACCGCCGGTCCGCTGGGATCCGTGCGCGGGACCGGGAGCGGCGGGGCCTGCGCCTCGAGCGGGACGCCCATGAGCAGGAGCGCCAAAAGGGACCCGATCGTCGGCGGGTTGTTCATGCGAGCGCGGCCGATCACAAAAGCTCCTCCAGCGCCGCCCGCCGCGGCAGCGATCCCAGCGAACTTCTCGACCTGTCCTCTACCCGCGTGAGTACTCCTTCAGCTGCACGCTGCGTCCGGCGATGGCTCTACAGCCTGACGCAGATCGCCCACGCACGTCTCGATGAACGCAAGCCTCTTCGCGACAAGCTCGTGGTCGGTCATCGGCGAGGCTCGGCGAGCCGTGCGCTTGCGTTGCCGGATGGTGGCGGGTATCCGCCGAGATCCGCGGGGGCACGGTTCAGCGCGACCACCTGGACTTGCCCCAGTGTTCACCGCCCCATGGTAACGCGGGCGTCCGACCTCGACCATCCTAGCGGGGCATCCGCTTGATCCGGATGCGCCGGTACTCCATCTGCCCGCGATCGCCTTCGACGCCGATCGGGCCAGTCTCGGGGACCTTGAGCTCCACGTCGAGGACTTCTCCGTTGTTGGTCGCCCGCGCCACGCCGTTCTGGACGGTGACCACCAGTTCGTTCCACTCCTGTGGCTTGTAGTTCTTCAGGCCCTTGAAGGGACCGGCGAGCCCGTAATCGCGACACTGCAGTTGCGGCCCGCGCACGTAGACGCCGCTGTCGGCGTTGGGCGTTGCGCGGAACTCGAGCTTCAGCACGAAGTCGTCGCCAAACTCCCGGGTGGTGTAGAGCTGCTGGATCTTCCGGCCCTCGGGCGGCGTGGTCACCACGAGCCGGCCGTTGATCACGACAAAGCGCCCGTCGGGCGATGATGTCAGCCCGTCGAATGCCACCGGCTCGGTGACAATCGGCCACGGCGGCGCGTTTGGATCCGACGCCTGCCATTTCTTCGCGCTCGCCTTGTCCGCCTCGGTAGTCGGGCGATATCCCCAGCCCGTCAGGTCGCGGCCGTTGAACAGACTCTCGAATCCTGCTTCGGGCGTGAACACGTCTGGCGTGGTTTCGACAAGTCGCAGCGTTGCAAACAGCGGACGGAGCGACGCTGCCCACTTGGCGTAGCCCAACGCGTTTGGATGCAGCAGGTCGGGAAACTCACTGGCTGGCGCATCGCCGTTGGCGTCGGCAAACAGGCGCCAGGTGTCGAGCGGGATGACCTGCGCGTCGTTCTTGACCGCCGCCAGGTAGAGCGCGTTGATCGCGTTGATCTGATCGGCGGGACGCTTGAGCGTCGCCGTACTCGGAAAGACCTGGCACAGGATGATCGGCATGCGCGGGTTGTGGCGCTTGAGTTCCGCGAGGATCAGCTTCACGTTGGCAGCGACGATCTCGGGCGTCGCTCCTTCCTCGAGGTCGTTGGTGCCGATGAGCAGCACCACTGTCGTGGGGTTGAGCGCGAGCACATCGCCTTGCAGGCGTATCAGGACCCCGCGCGAGGTGTCGCCGCTGATGCCGCGGTTGGCGATCTTCACGCCGGGGAAGGCCGCGCCGAGCTGCTTCCACTCCTGCGTGATCGAATCGCCGAGAAAGACCACGGCGCCCTGGTCCTTCGCGCGTTCGGCGTCCCATGCGGAGCGACGTTCGTGCCAGAGCTTCTGGAACCAGTCATACCGGCGGATGGGTCCCGCGCCCGGCAGATCCTCGTCGGTGGCAGGCAGCGCGAGCCGATCGGGAAACGCTGGCTTTGGGGTTTGTGGCGAGGCCGTGTGGACAAAGAGCCCACTTGCCAGGAGCCACGCGGCGAGAATCCGAAGGGACAGGCGGATGGTTCGACCCATGCGGTGGAGCATACTTCAGCCCACCTGCCTCCGCAGTTCGTCGAACCAGTTGAGGATGATGTCCAGTCGAATGGGGCGCGACTCCGGCTCGGTGCGAATCAGCAGGAACCGCTGGCCATCGGCCGAGACGTCGAAGTCGTGGAAGTAGCCGGGGTCGTACGCGGACACGTTCAGCAGCTTCCTGCGTTCCCCGAGCACCAGGGCGCCCGTCGTGTTCACCTGCAGGCTCATGAGGTCGTCGCCTGCGCGATAGAAGAGCTCGCGGCCATCGCGTGACCACACGGGCCCGGTGCCGCCATCAATGGACATCGCCACGCGCTCGCCCCGACCCGATGCGGGAATCGCAAAGATCTCCCTGCGGCCCGACTCGTCTGATGCGTAGGCGACGTACCGGCCATCCGGAGAGACACTGGCATCTTCCTCATTGAACGGCGTGACCACCAGCGGCGTGGTGCGTCCGTCCGGCGCGAGCGTCCATAAGTCGGATCCCGTTGCCGGTTGCCGCTCGAGAAACACGATGGAGCCGTCCGGGGCGACGGCCTGCACGTGCTGGGCAAACGGTCTCTTGAGCAGTGGCGTCATCTCGCCGCCGCCCGATCCGATGGTGTAGAGGTCCCAGTCGCCGTCCTTGTTGGAACTGAAGACGATGCGCTCGTCACCGGGCAGCCATCCGCCGTGCCACGACCGTATGTCGGAGATGAGCCGCGTACGGGTGCCCGTGCGCAGATTCATGACCCACTGCGCCCGCATGCTGCCGTACAACACGCGCTGACCGTCGCGCGACAGCGTCGCCTGGTGCGTCAGAACGGCCTCGCCCGACAGTTGACGCACCTCGCCCCGCCGGTCGACCCACACCAGATGACGGTCGTACGGGTTGCCAGGCACATACACGGCCGTGCCTGTGTCCGAGACGTTGATCCAGGAGCGCTCGGTGCTCAGCCCCCAGTGGACATGTTCGATCGCCGGCGTGAATGCGCTGATCGGGACGATCGAGGTCCCGTCCCATCGCGCGGCCGCGACACCACCGGCGCTGTCGTTCGTGAGCAGGTGACCGCTGGCGGCGTACACGGCGGCGCCCGCCAGCGATCGCATCGGCGTGGTGACGTTACGCCACGTCCCCGTGGTCTCCGAGAACAGCGCGTTGTGGAACGTCTGTCCCCAGAATGCGAACAGGAGATCGCGCGAGCCCGTCAGACGCTGAGGAAACACATGGGCATATCCCGCGCCGGCGCCGTCGGGCTTGGTGAGTTGTTCGGGCGTGCCGCCGTCGGCCGGCACACGCCACAGCCCGGACCCCAGGCCCGTTGTATAGACGATGCGGCCCTGCGTGTCCCACGTGCCGCCCCACGGCGTGGCCGCCTGCGCGAGATCGGTGGCCGCACCGCCGGCGACCGACGCCAGCCGGAGTTTTCCGCCCGCAAAGAACGCAATGCTGCGGCCATCCGGCGAGAAGAACGGGTACACTGCGCCGGCACTGTTGGCCACCGGCCGCGCGATGAAGTCGTCGAGCGTGCGCAGGTACAGCTGAGACGTCGCGGCCGTGGGGCCAGAGGCGTAGGCGATGACCCGGCCATCGCTGGTGATGGCCGGAAAAGTCGTCACCTGGTGCCCCGACGGCATCGCGATCGACAGGCGCGCCAGCGGCGTCGACGCGACCGGCCTGGCGAGCCAGCCCAGTGCAGCAGCCGCCACCGCAATCACCGGCACGCCCAGCCACAGCGCCCACGGCTTCCTTGGTTCGACCAGCACCGCAGGCGCGGCGACGCGTGGCTGCTCTCCCCTGCCCGCCAACGCGTCGTCGATCTGCAGGCGTGCATCGCCGATGTCGCGCAGGCGCTGCCGCGGGTCCTTCACCAGGCAGCGCGCGATCAGGGCGCGCACGCTTGCGGGTGTGGCCGGGGGCAGCGCGGCGAGGTCGGGCTCGCGCGCGAAGATCAGGCCGAGGGTCTCGGCGACCGACTCGCCGTCGAACAGCCGCGCGCCGGTGAGCATCTCGTAGAGGACGACGCCGAAGGCCCAGATGTCGGCACGCTTGTCGACGGCCTTGCCGCGGGCCTGCTCTGGCGCCATGTAGGCGGCGGTGCCGAGGATCATGCCCGCCTGCGTCCCCGCGTGCGCCATGGTTGGCGACTGCGACAGCCCCGAAGGCGGAAGGCCGAGGGCCGAAGGCTGCTCCATCGCCTTGGCGAGGCCGAAGTCGAGCACCTTGACGGTGCCGTCGTCTTTGACCTTGACGTTGGCGGGCTTGAGGTCGCGATGGACGATGCCCTGCTCGTGGGCGGCTTCGAGCGCCTCGGCGATCTGCCGGGCGATGGGCAGCGCCTCGACGAGCGGGATCGGCCCGCGCGCGATCAGCACCGACAGGTCGTCGCCGGCGACCAGCTCCATCACGAGCGCGCGGACGCCACCGGATTCCTCGACGCCGTAGATGGTCGCGATGTTGGGGTGATTGAGCGCGGCCAGCGTTTGCGCTTCGCGCGTGAAGCGCGCCAGGCGCTCCGCGTCGGCGGCAAACGCCTCGGGCAGGACCTTGATGGCGACGTCGCGATTGAGTTTGGAGTCGTGCGCGCGATAGACCTCGCCCATGCCGCCGGCGCCCAGCTTCTCAAGAACCTGGTACGGACCAAGGGCTTGCCCGATCATGCGGCGACTATATGCGGCGGCGAAAGCCGGGCGAGATGTAGCGGGCCTGCGCTACATGTCATACTGCCGCCACACATCATCATGCAACTGACCACAGGAACCAGACTCGGCCCGTACGAGATCGTGGCGCCGCTTGGCGCCGGAGGCATGGGCGAGGTCTATCGCGCGCACGATTCGCGCCTTGGGCGCGAAGTGGCCGTCAAGGTCCTGCCCGCGTCGTTTGCAGCCGACGCCGAACGACTGCGCCGCTTCGAGCAGGAGGCGCGGGCGACCGGTGCGCTCAATCACCCGAACATCCTCGCGGTGTTCGACATCGGCAGCCACGAGGGCACGCCCTACGTCGTGTCGGAGCTGCTCGACGGCGACACGCTCCGCATACGCATCGGCGACTCGCCGCTGCCGCACCGTAAGGTGATCGACTACGCCACACAGATCGCCAAGGGCCTTGCGGCCGCTCACGACAAAGGCATCGTCCACCGCGACCTCAAGCCGGACAACGTCTTTGTGACGCGCGACGGCCGCGTCAAGATCCTCGACTTCGGCCTCGCCAAGCTGACGCAGGCCGGCGCGGCGGTCGAGGCCGAGACGGCGCTCGCCCAGGCCGGCCCCCAGACCAGCGCGGGCACGGTGCTCGGGACGGTGGGCTACATGTCGCCCGAGCAGGTGCGCGGGCAGACCGTCGATCACCGCTCCGACATCTTCTCGTTTGGCGTCGTGCTCTACGAGATGCTGACGGGCCGGCGCGCCTTCCGGGGCGATTCAGCCGTCGAGACGATGAACGCGATCCTCAAGGAGGATCCGGCGCCGGCCGGCGACCAGGGCCAGCCGCTGCCGCCCGCCCTGGACCGGATCGTCCTGCACTGCCTGGAGAAGAACCCCGAAGAACGTTTCCAGTCGGCCCGTGATATCGCGTTTGACATCGAAGCGCTGTCCGGGCTCTCGAGTCAGGGCGTGGCCGAGGCCGAGACCCTATCGCCCCGCCGCAGGGGCTGGCTGCGGCCCGTAGCAGTTGCCGCGCTTGCCGCGGCCGGCGGCGCGGCGCTGTTTCTGGCCGGCCGATCGACCGCCAGTTCGACGGCCCCGACCTTCGAGCCGCTCACCTTCAGGCGCGGCAACGTAAGCTTTGCGAGGTTCGCGCCTGACGGGCGCACGATCGTCTATGCCGCCAACTGGGAAGGCGGCCCCCTCGAGCTCTACTCGACGCAGCCGGGAAGCCCGGAATCCCGGCCGCTCGGCCTCCGAGCCGACCTTCAGGCCATCTCGCGCAACGGCGAGATGGCCGTCCTGTTGGACCGGCCTGGGAAAGACCCGGTGCTGGCCCGCGTGCCCATCGGGGGCGGTGCGCCGCGCGAGGTGCTCGAAAACGTGCGATCGGCCGACTGGGGGCCCGACGGCGAGTCGCTGGCCGTCCTGCGCATCGAGGGCGGTCGCGACAGCCTGGAGTTTCCCATCGGCCGCGTCCTCTACAAGGCGCGGGGGTGGCTGAGCAACGTGAGCGTGTCGCCAAAGGGCGACCGGGTGGCCTTCTTCGAGCACCCGGTGGCGATCGACAGCCGCGGGGACGTCGTGGTCGTCGACCTGGCCGGGACCCGTACGACGCTGTCGAGCGGCTGGGAGGACCTCTTCGGCGCGCACTGGACGGCCGACGGCCGCGAGGTCTGGTTCAGCGCGTCTGGTGGTGGCGGCAAGACCGCCGGAACCGACCACGCGTTGTTCGCGGCCACACTCGCAGGGCAAGTGCGCACGGTGATGAGCGCACCTGGCAGCCTCGACCTGGAAGACATCGCGCCGGACGGACGAGTGCTCATGGCGCACGGCAGCCGGCGGCCCTCCATCATGGCGCTGGCGCCGGGTGCGACCGAGGAGAGCGAGCTCACGTGGATGGATTTCTCGTGGGTAGCTGACATCTCAGCCGACGGCAGCAAGGTCCTGTTCGGAGAGCAGGGCGTGGCAGGCGGCGCCGGCTACGCCGTCTATCTGCGGGGCACCGATCGGTCTGCGGCGGTCCGTCTCGGCAAGGGCATGGCCCAGTCTCTGTCGCCCGACGGCCGATGGGCGCTCGCCATCGATCTCGTCAAGAACACGCTGCTGGTGCTGCCGACCGGCGCCGGCGAGCCACGAGCCCTGCCCGCGCACACCATCAAAGCCTTCTCGTGGGCAGGCTGGTTCCCGGACGGCAAGCGCATTCTGTTTGCCGGATTCGAGGAGGGCAAGGGCCAGCGCATGTACGTCCAGGACGTGGCTGGTGGCGCGCCACGGCCGGTCACTCCCGAAGGTGTCTCAGAGCGGGCGAACACGCTTACCCCGGACGGCAAGGGGATCGCCGCGGATCTCGACGGGCGACTCATGCTGTTCCCGGTGGACGGGGGCGAGCCCAAGCCCATCACAGGCGGTGACACGCAGGTCGCGCCGCTACGATGGCGCGATGACGGGCGCGTGCTGTTCGTGCGGAAGGGGAGGCTCCCGGCGCGAATTTTCGCACTCGACGTGACGACGGGCCAGCAAACGCTCGTGCGCGAGTTTGGTCCGCGCGACACGGTGGGCGTCGATGGCGTGGCCGACGTCCGTGTGACGCCCGACGGCAAGTCGTACGCCTACGTCTACCTTCGGTCCTTGTACAGCCTTTACCAGGTGACTGGTCTGAAGTAGCGCCAGCGGCTCATGACGGCCCTCGACGATTCTGGGTGCCGCGTCTCGTCAGGTACAATTGGTCCGTGCCACGTGAGATCCCTGTCCGCCGCACAACGCTCTCGGAAAAGGGGCGGACGGATTACCTGTTGCGGCTCACGCCATCGGAGCGGATCGCGATGATGTGGCAACTCGCCCTTCAGGCCTGGATGTTCAAGGAAGGGTCGACCGATGAACCGCGACTTCATCGAGATGTTGTCCGCACTGTGCGAGGCGGGCGTTGAGTTTCTGGTTGTCGGTGCGCATGCGCTGGCGGCGCACGGCGCCCCACGGGCGACGGGCGATCTCGATATCTGGATACGGGCGACGCCGGAGAACGCGGCTCGAGTGCTCGAGGCGCTGGCACGATTTGGCGCGTCTCTGCGCGACCTGACGATCGAGGACCTCTCCACGGAAGACACCGTCTTCCAGATTGGCCTCCCACCCAGTCGAATCGACATCCTGTCGAGCATCAGCGGCGTCACGTTTGCTGACGCCTGGCCCGGGCGAATCGACGTCCCGATCGGGACGCTCGTCGTCCCGGTGATCGGCCGCGACGACTTCATCACGAACAAGAAAGCCACTGGCCGTCCCAAAGACCTCAGTGACCTGACACTGCTGCCGCCCGCCTGACCATCTCGTACAGCATCACGCCGAGGGCCCACAGGTCGGTGCGCGGGTGCGCGTCCTGCCCACGCGTCTGCTCGGGCGACACGTAGAGTCCCGTTGGCCAGTGTCATCGCGTGCGCGTCAGGCCGGGCCCAAGGCCTCGGTCGAAGTGGCCACGATGGCCCATCGCAGGCGCATCACGATCGGTCCGAACCGCAGCTCGTCGCCGTCGGCGATCTCGAGCCGCCCGGTGATGCGACGGCCGTTGACCCACGTGCCGTGTCTGCTGCCAAGATCTTCCAGGGACAGGCTGCCACCGTCGACGACGATGCGGGCGTGATGGCGAGACACGCTCGCCGAGTCCAGCCACACGCCAATCGGCGGCTCGCGGCCAACCAGATTGTCCCCGGTGTGCAGTTTGACGTGCAGGTCGTCCGAGATCAGCCACCAATCGCCGGGTTCACGCGGATGTCCCAGCCCCCTGGCTTCCAGGGTGACGGGGGCCGCAAACGCGTACCCGAATCCGTACACCGTTCTCACGTACCTGGGATGCCTGGCGTCGTCGCCGAGGGCAGCTCGCAGCTCCGCCATGACAACCGTGAGGTTGGCTTCATCCACGAAAGTCGCCGGCCACAGGCCATGTTGCAACTCTTCTTTCGAGAGCGCGCGCGGTTGGGCCTCGACCAGGAGGGCCAGCAATTGGTAGGCCTTCGGCGTCAGGTGTACGGATCGGCCCTCGCTCAGGAGCTGATGGGCCTCGAAGTCGACGACGAACTCGCCAAAGTGGACCGGCATCGGTACTTGGAAGTTCCTTGGAAGAACCTTGCCCGACCTTTGAGACTTTCCCGACGGCCGGGCACATATTACCCCATTGGGCAAACGGTTGACTGCCAGGTTGCCGCGCCGGGATAGTTGTCGTCGTTTGAACGATCGGGGAGTGTTGATGACGGTCAATCAGGCTGGGCGGCGGATGCTCGTGGCGGCGGCCCTCGTGGCTGGCTGCGCCCTGGGCGCCAGCGCCCAGACGACTCTTTCGCTCGAGGAAAAGGCCCAGTTCCTGCGAACGGCGCGGATTACCTCCAGCAAGGACATCCCCAAGGGCGTCACCCGCCCAATCCGCCTCACCCTGACCGACGGGACCCTCACCCACGACGCCGCGTTCTCGGCCGTCGACGAACACACCGCGATCCTGAAGTTCAAGGACGGCCGGACCGAACTTGACTTCGTCGACTCGTACAAGTACACGCTGGCGGCGTATCAGCTGGCCGCGATGCTGGGCATCGACGACATGATGCCCGTGACCGTGGAGCGCGAGGTGGATCACCACAAGGGCTCGCTGGCGTGGTGGGTCGACGACGTCAAGTGGGACGAGGGGGAACGCCTGAAGCTGAAGCTGCAGCCGCCCGATCCCGAGGCCTGGAACCGCCAGATGTACCGGATGCGGCTGTTTGCGCAGCTGATTGCCGACACCGACCGGAACACCGGTAACATGCTCATCACCAGCGACTGGAAGCTCTGGATGATCGACTTCACCCGGGCCTTCCGCCGCTCGCGCAAGCTGCTGGTGCCCGGCGAGGTGGCACGGTGCGATCGCGCGCTGCTCGACAGGCTGCGTGCGCTCACGAAAGACGAGGTGGCCGCCAAGACCAAGCCGTTCATCGGCGGCGCGGAGATCGCTGCGCTGATGGCCCGGCGCGACGCGATCCTCGTACTGGTCGACAAGCTGGTCGCGGACAACGGCGAGGCAAAGGTGCTCTACTGACGTCTCTTTTTCGTTCTTCAACTCCGAGGAGATCCCCGATGCGGATGATTCTTGCAGGCGCGGCCGTGGCCGCGATGACGTTTGGCGCGGCAACGGTTGGTGCGCAGGCCTCGAAGAAGTTCTCGGGCATCAAGCTGGTGGACATGAAGGCGCGCCAGCCCGAACAGACGGTGAACGTGCTGCTCGAGTCGTCCGGGCTCACGATCGTGGATCCGGTGGCAAAGAAGCCAATCAAGACATTCGACTACGCGGGCCTCGATGTCACGCACACCTTGACGGCCGCGCCACCGGCGGCGGCCGGCAACCCGAGCGCCGCGGCGACCGGGGCGGCGTCGATGCCGATGTACATGGGCAAGGACCCGCGCAACTGGCTGACGATCAAGTCCGCCACGGACCTGGCCGTGCTGCGAGTGAGCGAGAAGGTTTTCAAGGAGTTCAAGGACGCGCTGGGAGAGCACAACGTGACGATCGTCGAGGGTAAGTAGGCAGTGACG
>JAENWD010000365.1 GCA_016650245.1 Vicinamibacteria bacterium | reverse complement strand
CCGCATCCTGCTGACGCTGGCCTCCGGCAGCGGGCACGCGCGGAACCTGCCGGAACTGGCCACGCTGGTGACGGCAGAAGTCGATCGCGCGCTCCACCTGCAACACGTCGGGCTGAGCATCCAGGATCCGGAAGGCGCCGTGCTGCGCGATCCGCAGCAACACCTGCCACCACTCTCCACCGACAGCCCGCTGGCCGCGCTGCTGGCCGGCTCGGCGGCGCCACTGGACATCTCGCTGGAGCCCGACTCGCCATCCGCGTTGGCGCGATTGCCGTCCGGCGATCGTCAATGGCTCGAGGACACGCACGCTCGCCTGCTGGTGCCGCTGCGCGCGCCCACGGGATCGCTGCTCGGCGTGATGACGCTGGGACACAAGCGCAGCGAGCTGCCCTTCAACGCCGACGACCGGCAACTGCTGACGGCCGTCGCCGCATCGGTGGCGCTGGCGATCGACCGGCGCCTGCTCGGCGGATCCGGCGATGTCGTGACGGAAGGCGCCGCCAGCGACGACCAGCCGGCCGCACAGGAGTGCATTCGCTGCGGCCGCGTGCACCCGCGCAGCGCGGCGCAATGCCGTCGCTGCGGCGGCGACCTGCACGACTCGCTGCTGCCGACACATCTGGCCGGCAAGTTCGCCGTCGATCGACGCATCGGCGCCGGCGGCATGGGCGTGGTCTACAAGGCGCACGACCTCACGCTCGACCGCGCGGTGGCGCTCAAGACGCTGCCACGCCTGTCGGCGGGCGAGGCCACGCAACTGCGGCGCGAGGCGCGCGCGATGGCGTCAGTCGTCCACCCGCACCTGGCGTCCATCTACGGCGCCGAGTCGTGGCGGGGCGCGCCGGTGCTGGTGCTGGAGCACCTGCCAGGCGGCACGCTGGCCGATCGCGTCGCGGCCGGCCCCATCACGATCGCGCACGTCGTCACCGCGGGACGCGCCATCGCGCAGGCGCTGCGCCACCTGCACGGCATCGGCGTGCTGCACCGCGACGTGAAGCCGAGCAACATCGGCTACGCCGCGGCTGACGTGCCCAAGCTGATGGACTTCGGCCTCGCCAAGCTCACCGCGGCGCAGATGGTGTCGCCCATGATGCACGACCGCCTCAGCGATCTGTCGACGCAGCCTGTAGTGCCGGGCCCCGACGCGGCGCTGTCGACGGGCCGCCAGTTCGTGGGGACGACGCCGTACATGTCGCCGGAAGTGCTGAGCGGCCATCGCCCCAGCGAGGCGTCGGATCTGTGGAGCCTCTGCGTCTCGCTCTACGAGGCGCTGACCAGGCGGCATCCCTTCCTGCGCGAAGACCTGGTGACGACGGTGTCGGCCGTCATGACGGGGCTGACGGTGGACGCGCGGACGATCCGGCCGGACTGCCCGCTGGAGTTGAGCGTGCTGCTGTCGTCGGCGCTGGCGGCGAGGATGGAGGACAGGCCGAGGGACATCAACGCGTTTCTCGCGGCGCTGGATGGAGTGCCGCTCGGAAGCTGATGCAGACGGCCTCGGGCCTCAGGAACTTACTCACCTAGCCTCGGGAACTAACGCTGATAGCCTCTGGACGACGGGGAGATAGCCTCGGGCCTCAGGCCTCAGGCCTCTGGAACTGACGCTGCCAGCCTCGGGCCTCGGCCTCTGGCTCTCCCGCTACTGCCTGGGAGGTGCGTCGGGCGTCGGGTTGCCCTCGGCGATGACGGCGCGGCGGCCGAGGTGCTCCTCGAACAGCGCGCGCATCTGGACGCCGGCACGCAGGAATCCGGCTGCCGTTTCCCGCCCGAGGGACGCGATGTCCTCCCGCAGTTCAGTTCGCACCGCCTGGAGACCACCTTTCAGCTCACCTCGGATCGCAGAAAACTCATCGGTCATGTCGGCGCGGAGTTGCACAATTTGCGACTCGACGCCGGCGACTCTCAGCGTGAGACTCCCCACTTGCTTGCCCAGCTGGTCGACTTTCGCAGGCAGCTCTTTGAGCAACTCCATCTCGTTCTCCAACGTTTTCACGCGTTCGACGATTGTCTTCTCATTCACAGCCGGGACCCTCCTGCCGTCTGGGCACTTCAGACGGCAGGCGGTCCAAATGCGAAGGCCATGCCTGCGGGATTTGGCGCGATCTTACATCGTCGTCCCATGCGCTAAACCGTCCGAGGCACCGAGACGTGGAAGCGAGTGATACCTCGCCTCGAGCCCACAGACTCGCCCGCCGACCTTCCGCTCGCTCAGGCTCGCAAAGTGCGCGTCAAAGCCTTGATACTGCAGCGCATCCACAAACGCATGCACCGTCTGCAGCGCGGCCGTCGACATCCGCCTCTGACTGGGATGTTGCCCCTCCTCGCGTGCGCGCCAGTAGGTGTCGGGCGCGGCGACGATCACCGTGAGCCGGTCCAGAAACACCGGCAGCCGCGGTTCGCCAAACCCTGCTTCCTTCACGGCGCGCGCCCAGTCGGCTCGCAGCCGATGCGGCCAGGCTTTCTTGAGCGCGAGCCCGTACGCGACGGCATCGACGAGTGCGCCGAGTGGGCTCGAAGCCGACCGCGTCCCCTTCATCTCGATTACCACCGGCAGACGATTCTGGCTGTCGATTCCAAGCAGGTCGATGAAATCCCAGCGGCCCGGCCGACCCCGGTCCGCGACTTCCACGCCAATCCCGATCAGCCGCGCACATCCCACTACGCGCATCTCCGCTGCCCCTCGAGGGCCGAGGTCCTTCCACAGGACGCGGGCCCACGCCGTATCGACAACACGTCGACCCCGCGGCGCGTCGGTGCCAAGGGCATACGGACGAGTCCGAAACGGCGCCTCCGCAGCCGTCACCGCCAGCGCTTCCGGAAGCATCGCCATCATCTGCCTCGCACGAGCTTCCCCGCCGGCCGCGCGCAGGTGGGCGCCCAGCGTATGAAGCCCCGCAGAGGGTCCCAACTCGCGTACTGCGCCCCGCGCCTCCGCGGTTGTCGCTCGTGTCCCCTTCTTCTGCTTCGGTCTGGACATAGCTCCGCCTCCTTGTCGCGCGAGAATGTTACGCAACAACGCCGGAACTGAAGTTCCGGCCTACGTACCGATGTACCGATGTACCGATGTGCCGATGTGCCGAACTGACGCTGGGACGACGCTAGCATCGTCGGGAGAAGTCTGGCAAACGACAGAAGGAAGAACTGACGCTGAGAGCCTCCGGAGCTTTCACAGATAGCCTCAGGCTTCAGGCCTCGGGCCTCGGGCCTCAGGAGCGTACGCAGTTGGCCTCCGGAACTAACGGAGATAGCCTCACTTCACGCTTGATAGGCGGAATCGTGGTCGGGGTGCAGCGAGATCAACCGAAGGTAATCGCCGTCGCGGAAGCCGACCGCTCGAACTCGCTGGCTCAGTCGGAGCGAGTACACCTTGCCGCCGTTGGGCGCCTTGATGTGCGCGATCGCTTCCCAGCGAAACCCCGTGTGCCGGTAGAGGGCGTTCCAGCTCAACTCACGCAGCCGGCGCAACGACGCGACGACCTGCTTCAACTCCCCCACATCGAGGCGGAACAGGACGTCCTGGAACTCGGGGCTGTTGAGGTCGAGGCGAATCTGGTTACCGGCGGCGGCCACGTGCCGCTCCGGCCCGCTTCGCCATCGGCTTGCGCAAGGTGTCGATATCGGTGTCCCGAGGGGCGGTCGCCCCAGCCCATGATAGACCGCGCTCGATGCGGGAACGGTGCGGCTCTTCGAGTGCCCAGAGCTGATGCTCTGGCACCATCGCGACAGCCGTCAGCACCACGGTGCCATCCTGCCGTCGCTCGACACGAAGTGTCTTGCCGGCGAACCGCTTGCCGAGCGAGATCTGCCCGCTCTTGCCAACGACCTTGATCTCGACGACCTCGGGGGCGGCTGCAGCTGAGGTTTTCATGCCATCATGCTATCATGCCGTCATGCGGACGGGCAAGACCCTAGCCTCCGGAACTGACGCTGATAGCCTCGGGACCTTACGCAGATAGCCTCCCGCCTTCGCCAAGGCTACGGCGGACAAGCAGGAACTTACGCTGCCAGCCTCGTGCCTCGGGTGCCGATGCCCTCCCGTTCAACACTGAACGGAAGGGCATCCGAAATGGCTACTGCTTGTCGAACACCGAGGTGCCCGTGACTTTCTTGCCTGTCGAATCGGTGCCGGTTGCGGTGACGGTGCGGCTCTTGCCGTCGGCGGAGACGGTAATCCTGCCGGTCATGGTTTCTTTGCCGGCCTTCCTGTTGATGAACGTCAACGTGTGGTCGTCGACCTTTGTGTACGACCGTTCGTCCAGACTCGAATCCCCGGTGACCGGGTAGAACTTGCCGTCGAACTTGCCGGTCCATTCGTTGTGCGCGGGTTTGCCGGCGCCATCGGTGCCATCCACGGTGATTTTCACGTTGTCGCCCGTGGCCTCGTAGATAACCGTGTCGTTCTTTCCCAACCCCGGGACAACCTTCGACTTGGCCGCGTTCAGCTTCCACGTGCCCATCTGCGCATCCGCGGCGGCAAGGCCTGCTGTGACGCCGACAGCGCACAGCGCGAGAGTCAGGGCGATCGTTCT
>JAENWD010000364.1 GCA_016650245.1 Vicinamibacteria bacterium | reverse complement strand
GCCGGCTGCGTGCTGCTGTTTGGCGGCGGCGTGCGGCGCGGCCACCTGCACGGCGTCACGGCCGAGGAACGTCCCTGCCGGACTATTCAGGACCGCGTCGTGATCGAAGACCTGCACGCGACGATCTTTCGCACGCTGGGGATCGCACCGACGCAGGCGTACGAGGTCGAGCAGCGGCCGTTTTATGTGACGCGGGACGGGAAGGGGAAGGCGATCACGTCGCTATTGGCCTAGGTGTGTGGCGCAGGCCTTCAGGCCTGCAAACGCAGCGTGTTCTACGGAAGCGTGAGGATGCCGAGAACCGGGTAGTGGTCTGAGCCGTATCGGCTGTCGAGCCGCCTGCTGGTCATCGTCCAGCCCGACGGCAGACGCGCCAACAGGTAGTCGATGCGTCCGACGCCAGGCAGCGTGGCGCGAGGATCCTCGCCCACGGGCGTGTCGAACACGTCCTTCAAGAACTCCATCGTCGGCTCGTTGGACGCCCAGGTGTTGAGGTCGCCGCCGAGCACCGCGGGGCCGTCGGGCAGAAATTTCTTCACCAGCGCCCGGGCCTGGCGCACGCGTGCGGCGGGCGATTCGAGCCACAGGCGACGTACACCCGTTCGGTTCTCGAGGTGCACGTTGACCAGCCAGAGATCGTCGTCTTCACTCACATCGCTGATCCGCGCCGCGACGGCGACGCGGCGTTGCCGCTCCAGAGGCAACTCGATGGCGTGCAGGTCGTCCAATGGCAGCGTCGACAGAATGGCGGAGCCGCGGTCTTCACGTCGCTCGTCACGGCCGCGTCCGTTGCGCATGCTCGGCACGTAAAAGGTGTGCAAGCCGAGCTGTCTGGCCAGGTCAGGTGTCGACACGCGCCGGCCGGTCGGCGGACGAGGGCTGATGCGCGGCGGAACGGGTTGAATGTCCGGCAGCTCCGGTACGTCGCCGCTGGTGCGAAAGGCTTCCTGGATCAGCAGAACGAATGGCAGTACCTGCCCTGCGGTGAGCCGACCCGACCGCAGATCACTGGTGAGCGCGACGATGTCGCCGCCGCCGACGTGGACGTTCCACGAGATCAGGACAATGTGTCGGCCTGGTGGAGTCGTGGAGAGCGTGGGCGGCTCGTGCACGATCGGCGTGCCGACGGTGGCGCACCAGGCGTCGAGCTCGCGACGATACTTGCTGGCTGCCGGCGTGAACCACGTCACCCCGGGCCGTCCCGCCACCGCAACACCCGTGCACGGTCGCGCCCGGGTGTCGAGGTCGAGATCGATGGCGCCGGAACACCCGGCCGTGCAGGCAACAACTATCGCCGCCAGCGCCCGGCGCGACCACCCCAACCCAACGCTTGTGTTAGTGGCGCGACTACCCGCCGGTGGCGCCAATGGCTGGCAGCGGCGGCAGCTCATCGTCCTGGCCCGTCGGCGTGGATGCGGTCCACTGATGACTGCACTTGTCGCATCGATAGCTGCTCAGACCGTCGCTGCGGTTCACGACAGCCGGGTTTGGATCGCTACACTTTGGGCAAGTGATTGGCGTGCACGGCGTCGACATGAACCCTCCAGGCGTTTCGAGGAAGCAAGACGAGTGCCCTAATCCGCGCGACTGATCGTCATGCCTCCACGGTCAGAGTAAGGCTCGTTCCAACGCGCTGCGGCGTCAAGCTCGGCCGGCGCACCGACGGTTCGCCTCAGGTCGCTCAAGCGTCTTTGACGACATGAATACTTGTCAAATAGTCATTCGTACTTGACATTGTGACAATTTTAACGATACTATTCTGTAGGAGGTGAAGGATGGGAGTGCGGCGGCTGAGCAACCGGCTGAGAGTTGCAAGAGCGGAGCGGCAGTTGTCGCAAGAGCAGCTTGCCGCAAGAGCCGGGGTTACCAGGCAGACGATCAGCTCGATCGAAACCGGCCAATATTGCCCGTCGGCTCTTCTCGCGTTTCAGCTTGCCGAAACCCTGGACAAACGCGTCGACGAGTTGTTCTTTCTCGAAGGAGATCGCCAATGAACCCGATGTCTGTGCAACGCGACGAGCGTACGGTGGCGGTCGAAAACGCCAGCTATCGCTGGGGATATCTCCTCATGTCCTTCGGCGTGCTGGTGTCGGTCGCCTATCGGAGTTTCGCGCGCGGCGAGAGTAACTGGGATCTGCTTGCGCTCGTGGTCCTGGGGGGGCTGGTCCCCAATGTCTATCAGGGCGCGAATCACGTTCTAACGCGCCGCTGGGCGTTGGCGTCGGTTGTCACACTGGTAGCGGCTGCAATCGTCGCAGCGATCGTTACATTCGTCGGGAGGTAGCGTTTGTTCAAGCTCTCGTTTGGTCCTGTCCAGCCTTCGCCGGCAACAGAGCGAAAGCTGGCGGAGGGAGAGGGATTCGAACCCCCGATACCCTTTCGGGTACAGCGGTTTTCAAGACCGCCGCCATCAACCACTCGGCCATCCCTCCGTTTGGGATTCCACGGATTGTACCGGATTACGCGGAGAGGCCCATCCGCAGATGCCGCCGATTTCGCTGATTGGTCTGGGGCTACGCCACCTTGAGCGAAGCGGGCGCCCCGGCGTTCCCCCGGCGCGAAGCGCCGCCCGCCGCCGAGCGTAGCGAGGCGGCTACGCCGACTTCGCCAGTGTCCGGTCGCCGGGAGCGGAGACGGCGTCAGCCTCGTACGCGGCCACGCGGTTGCGGCCGGCGCGCTTGGCGGCGTACAGCCCGAGGTCGGCGCGGTGAATGCAAAGGCCGGGATCGATCTCGCCCGGTATGGCAGCGGCCACGCCTACGCTTGCGGTGACGACGGCCTCGCGGCCGGAGGGTCGGATGGCCAGCGCTTCGATCTCGCGGCGGAGCACCTCGGCAACGTGCAAGGCGCCAGCGACCGGGGTGTCGGCCAGCAGGATGAGAAATTCGTCACCGCCGTAGCGGCAGCGGAGGTCGCTGTGCCGCAGCAGTTCCTTCGTGCGTCTGCCAATCGCGGCAAGGGCCATGTCGCCCGCCAGGTGACCGCCCTGGTCGTTGACGTGCTTGAACCCGTCGAGGTCGATCATGATGAGCGACATCGGCGAGCCGGTGCGTCGGGTGCGCCGCAACTCGGCGGTCATCACCTCGATGAAGTGCGCGCGGTTCACGCATCCAGTCAACGAGTCCGTGACGGCAGTCTCGCGCAGCTCGTGGAACAGCTGCACGTTGCGGACCGTGACCGCGATCAGCGCAGATGCCGCGGCCAGCACACGTTCGGTGTTCGCGCTCACAGGCAGCTGCCGCTCGATGATGCCGAGCACGCCGATTGGGATGCCCGCCACCATGAGCGGGAAACAGCAGCCGTCGTCATCGCGTAGCGCCGACTCGACACTGTCGCTGCAGCGCCAGCGGTCGAGCAGCTGGCGCGTGCGCTCATCGAGTCGGTCGGGCGCCTGGTCTGCGGTGTCCATGAGCACGTTCACGCGGTCCCTGTTCCAGATGGCGACCCACGAGTCGTGCTCCTGCGTCATGTTGGGCAGATGGCGCCAGAGCGCCGCCTGGATCGCATCCATCGAGAGCGCGCCGGCCAGCTGCTGCCCGAGCAGGTGCAGCCCTTCGAGCTCACGCAGCCGCTCGTGCGCAATGCGCGCAATCAAGGCGGCCGCCGCGGCCTCGGCCCGCGCTTCCTGCCGTTTGGCATGCTGATGCGCGACAAAGAGGGCCGTCAGCACGACAAGGGCCGGCAGGAGCCGCATCCCGTAGCTGACCTCGACCTCGTGGGCCACTTCGAGCACCCACCCGATCGACTGGTCAAAGACCGTGAGCAGGGCGAGGGCGAGACCAGCGAGTAACAGGCCGTCGCGGCGGCCGGTCAGGCGCACAACCATAGAAGTGGTGACTCAAGTGGCCCAGCGCAACAGGCGCTGCCCCGCAGGGCTACAGCAAGACACGGACCAGACGTTTTTCGGACGCACGCGTGCAGAATCGTGGGCAAGACGGGCAATTGCACACGGCTGCGCGGCGTCTGTGATTACAGAATCGTCAGCGGCGTCATCACTCTGTCAATCGGTGCCGAGCGCAAGCGAGCCGCTCCTCAGCCCTTCGTGATGCGCTCCTTGCCGAAGTAGGGTCGGAGCGCATCGGGGATGGTCACCGACCCATCGCTCTGCTGGCAGTTCTCCAGGATCGCGATCAGGGTGCGTCCGACCGCCAGGCCCGACCCATTCAGCGTGTGCACGCTCTCGGCTTTTCCCGTGCCGGCTGGCCGGTACTTGATGTTGGCGCGCCTGGCCTGGAAGGCTTCCGTGTTGCTGCACGACGAGATCTCGCGGTAGCTCTTCTGGCTCGGCAGCCACACCTCGATGTCGTACGTCTTGGCCGACGCAAACCCCATGTCGCCCGTGCACAGCAGCATCGTCTTGTAGGGCAGTTCCAGGAGCTGCAGCACCTTTTCGGCGTTGCCCGTCAGGCGTTCGAGCTCGTCGTAGCTGTGTTCCGGCGTGGTGAACGCCATCAGCTCGACCTTGTCGAACTGGTGCTGCCGGATGAGCCCACGCACGTCGGCGCCGTACGATCCGGCCTCGCTGCGGAAGCACGGCGTGTACGCCGCGTAGCGCAACGGCAGCGTGCGGCCGTCGAGGATCTCGCCGCGGTAGAGATTGGTGAGCGGGACTTCGGCCGTGGGCACTAGGAAGAGGTCCCAGTCGCCGGCGATCTTGAAGAGGTCCTGCTCGAACTTCGGCAGGTTGCCGGTGCCGATCAGGGAGGCGCTGTTGGCAAGAAACGGCGGCTCGACTTCGGTGTAGCCGTGCTCGCGGGTGTGAAGATCGAGCATGAAGTTGATGAGCGCGCGGGCCAGGCGGGCGCCGTCTTTCATCAGCACGGTAAATCGGGTGCGAGCGATCTTGGCGCCGCGCTCGAAGTCGAGGATGCCCAGCTCTGGGCCGAGGTCCCAGTGCGCTCTGGGCTCGAAGTCGAAGACGCGTGGCTGGCCGACGCGGCGCACTTCGAGGTTGTCGCCGGCGCCGTCTCCCACGGGCACCGAGGTGTGCGGCACGTTGGGGATCGTCAACAACAGCGCGCGCCGCTGGTCCTCGAGGGCCTGCAGCGCGCCGTCTTTCTCCTTGACCTGCTGCCCCCGTGCGCGGTTGGCGTCAATCTGCGCGGTGATGTCCTGGCCGGCCTTCTTACGCCTGGCGACGTCTTCGACGGCGGCGTTGCTCTCGCGCTTGAGCGTCTCGACCTCGAGGATCAGGGCGCGGCGGCGCTGGTCGAGCGGGGCCAGGGGACCGAGAATCGTGTCGGGATCGGCGCCGCGGTTCTGGAGCGCGGCACGGACACGGTCGGGGTGGTCGCGAAGGAAACCTGCGTCGAGCATGGGGACAGGATCTTATACTGACGATTGGAGATTGACGATTGACGATTACGCGTATCCGTAAAGCGGTCTTTCCCGCCGCCGGGCTTGGCACGCGGTTTCTCCCAGCCACCAAGGCTCAGCCCAAAGAGATGCTGCCGCTGGTGGACAAGCCCATCATCCAGTATGGCGTGGAGGAGGCGCTGGCCTCGGGCGTGGACAACATCCTGCTGGTCACCGGGCGTGGCAAAAACGCGATCGAGGATCATTTCGACGTGTCGGTGGAGCTCGAGACGTTCCTCGAGTCGCGCGGCAAGCTCGAGATGCTCGCGGAGGTCCGGAAGATCTCCAACCTGATCAACTTCGCCTACGTGCGACAAGGCGAGCCGCTGGGGCTGGGGCACGCCGTGCTGGTCACGCGCCAGTTGGTCGGCAACGAGGCCTTCGCGGTCATCCTCAGCGACGACGTGATTGACGCCGATCCGCCGGCGCTCAAGCAGATGATCGACGTCTACGACCGGGTACACGGACCGGTGCTGTGCGTGGAGCGCGTACCGCGCGAGGACATCTCGAGCTACGGCGTCATCGCGTACGAACCGGACCCGTCGCTGCCGGCCGGCGTGTATCGCGTCACCGATCTGGTGGAAAAGCCGCCGGTCGAGCAGGCGCCGTCGGACCTGGCCATCATCGGGCGCTACATCCTCACCCCGGACATCTTCGCCTCGCTCGAGGAAACCGCGAAAGACCGCACGGGCGAGATTCAGCTCACCAACGGGTTGCGGCACCTGTTGCGCTCGCGGCCCATCTACGCCTGTGAGGTCGACGGCGTGCGGCACGACACCGGCAACAAGCTGGGGTTCCTGAAAGCCGTGACGTACTTCGCCCTCAAGCGCCCCGACATCTCGGGTCCCTTCAGGGACTATCTGCGTTCAGTCCTGGAGGGGCGGGTTTGAAACCCGCCCAACGGTTGATACCCGCCCAATGGTTCCCTACCCTGCCCAATCAATCGCCTTTGGGCGTCGTCGTGGTCGAGGGCGTCGAGGCGGTGTCGCTTGCGGCCGGCTTTGACTCTGTGCCCTTGTCGGCTTTGTCGGACTTGTCCGTCTTGTCCGTCTTGTCCGTCTTGTCGGACTTGTCGCTCGACTCGCCCGACTTGCCCTGATCTTTCCGCGCGTAGTCGGTGATGTAGAAGCCCGTGCCCTTGAAGGTGAAGGCTGGCGACGAGATCAGCTTCACCACAGGGCCGCTGCCGCATTTCGGGCACACGCTGACGTGCGGATCGGAAAACTTCTGGATCACCTCGAACTGGTGTTCGCACGACTCGCAGCGATACTCATAGAGCGGCATTCAACGACAACCTTCTTGACCTGAATGCGGGGCTGAAGCCCCGCCGCCACAGCACCCGGCGTCATTTACTCCAGCACGTTCCCGACATCTCCGAGCATCAGTTTCCGATGCACCGAAAACGGCGCGTTGCCCTGCTTCAACAGCGTGTCGTGGAACGTGCGGAGCGAGAACGTGTCGCCCTGCTTGACTTCCACGTCCCGGCGCAGCTTCTGCAGCATCAGCTTGCCCACGGAGTAGACCAGATAGGTCGGGTCGAAGGCGCCGCGTTCGGCCTCGCGCCGCGCGGTCGCTTCCTCGAGCATCGCGCGTTCGCGGAACAGGCGCACGCCCTGCTCGACCGACAGGTCCTCGGTGTGCAGACGGATCGAGACGATGAAGCGCACGAGGCGGATGAGCGACTCCTGCAACTGCCCGAGGCGGATGAAGGGGTCCTTCCTGCCAAAGCCGGCCTCGATCATCATTTCTTCGGCGTAGTGCGCCCAGCCCTCGACAAAGGTCGCCGGCGCAAAGAAGAGCGACTTGCGCGCCTTCGACTCGACCGATCGCAGATGCTGATACTGCAGGTAGTGCCCGGGATACACCTCGTGCATCGAGATGCACCAGAGCGTGCCGAGGTTGAAGTCGCGCAGGTGTTCTCTCTGACGTTCCGGTGTCCACGATCGATCGACGTCGGTCACGTAGTAGCACGCGCGCGAAGGCCGCGTTTCAAACGGCCCCGGCGTCCACATGCTGGCGGTGGACCAGCGGAAGAAGTCCGGCGTGGGCGCAACGGTCACCGGCTCTCTGGCCGGCAGCGTCACCAGCTTCTGTTTCTCGAGAAACGCCTCGAGCTCGACCAGCTGTGCCTGGGCGGTCTTGACCAGCGCGCCGGGTTCGGGATGTCGCTGTTTGGCCTGCTCCCAGGCGCTGTCGGGATCGCCGCCATTGAGCTTGGCCGCCGTCTGGCGAAACTCCTCGCCGGTGCGGTCGAGCTCGCGCGCGGCGATGGCCAGCAGCCGCTCCACGGTGAGGCCGCCGAGCCCTTCATCCAGGCGCAGCTTCTGCTCGAACTTGTCGCGGCCGAGCCGGAAGGTCGCGCGCCCCTTTGACGCTTGCTCGGTCTCGAGGTAGTCCACGTAGCTGCGAATCGCGTTGGACGCCTCGGTGGAGGCATCGGCGAGGTCCCCAAGCAGGTGGAGGTCGTCCACCTCGCGCAGCGCACGCGGCAGATCGCGCTCGATGAAGCGAAGCGTGCCCTTGAACGTGTCGACGCCAACCTTCACGAAGATGCCCGGCGGCTCCTTGATGTTGTCGCGCGCCGCCTGCAGCAGGCGCGGCGTCTGGCGCAGCTTGGAGAGCACCCGTCGGGCCCGTTCGGTGGCTGGGGCGTAGGCGAAGATCGCCTGCGCGGCCAGGCTCGACGAGAGGATGTCTGCGTACAGGTGCGGGTTACGCTCCCAGGTGCGGACCTCCTCGAGCTCGAAGATCCGCGCACGCACGTGGTTGGCGAGCATCGGCTGCTCGGCCGCCTCCACAGGCCCAAGGCTGGCCGGATCGATCTCTCCCAGGCGACGGGCAAAGCTCGACAGGGCGCGCGCGTCGGTCTCGATCGCCTGCCGGCTGAGGTCTTCGAGCAGGTCGTCGTGGAGGTGTACGCCATCGAAGGACGCCAGCGTCGGACGCGTCTCCTGCAAGTAGCGCAGGTAGTCGTCGACGAAGTGGGGCAGCGGTTCGGAAGAATACATGGGCGGCAAAAGAGCCAATGGTACAATAGGTACCAACCCTTCATTATGCCCGGATCGCTCTTCCTGGTCGCCACGCCCATCGGCAACCTGGAAGACATCACGCTGCGCGCCCTGCGGGTGCTCAAGCAAGTCGACCTGATTGCGGCGGAGGACACACGCCGCACGGGCCATCTGCTCGCCCACTTCGGGATCACGACCCGCACGACCAGCCTGCACGAACACAACGAGAAGGGCCGTGTCCCCGCGCTGGTGCAGCAAGTCCGGGACGGGCTGCAGCTGGCGGTCGTCACCGACGCCGGCATGCCCTCGGTGTCGGATCCCGGCTACCTGATCGTCCGGCAGGCGATCGACGCGGGGTTGAAGATTGAGGTCGTTCCTGGGGTATCAGCCCTAACAACAGCGCTCACAGGCTCCGGGCTGCCAACAGATGAGTTCCGATTTCTCGGTTTTGCCCCCTCAAGGGCGGGTGAACGGAAGCGCTGGCTGGCAGAAAAGCTTGGTTCTGGCTCCGGCACCGCAGTCCTTTTCGAGGCCCCGGGCCGGCTGATCGGACTGCTCGGGGACCTGGCGGCGTCGTGTGGGGACCGGTACGTCGTGATTGCCCATGAGCTGACCAAGCTCCACGAGTCCTGGCACCGCGGATGGCTGTCTGACCTGACGCGCGAGGATGCCATGACCAGCCTTCCGAGCCGGGGCGAGTTCGTTGTTCTGGTATCTGCCCAAAAAAAGGCGGGAGCGGCCGACGCTCCAGCGCCCCACAGCGACGCAGAGGTCGCCGCGCTGTTCGAAAAGGTGACTGCCGATCCACAGGTCAAGCGTCGCGAGGCCATTAACAGGGTCGCCGCGGCCTGCTCGCTCTCGAGCAAGGCCGTCTACGCGATCATCGAGCGCACGAAAGCGATTTCGATTAAATGACCGATATTGGCCTCCACGTCGTCGTGCTAGCGGCCGGCAAAGGCACGAGGATGTCGTCGACGCGGCACAAGGTGCTGCACGGCATCAACGGACGGACGATGTTGTCCCACGTACTGGCGGTTGCGCGCTCGGCTAGTCCCACGTCAATCACGGTAGTTTTGGGTCATATGGCCGATATCGTGAGGGCCACGTACCGGGACGACCTCTCCGTTCAGTTCGTGGTGCAGGAACCACAGCTGGGGACCGGCCACGCCCTGCTGCAGGCCCTGCCGCTGCTGGCGGGGGCTCGGGGCGACGTTCTCCTCCTCTACGGTGACGTCCCGCTCCTGTCGGCGGCGACGGTGGCGGCGCTGCTGGCGCGGCATCGGGACGATCGCGCGGCGGCGACAGTGTTGACGGCGGATCTCGACCAACCCTTTGGCTACGGCCGCATCGTGCGGCAGGACGGCGCCATCGCGCGCATTGTCGAGGAGCGCGACGCCACGCCAGCCCAGCGGGCCATCACGGAGGTCAACGCCGGCATCTACGCGCTGGCCCTCGAGCCGCTGGCCGACGCGATTGCCGCGCTGGCCCCTCAAAACGTGCAGGGCGAGTACTACCTGCCCGATCTGATTGGCATTTATCGCCGGCGTGGCCTGGGCGTCTCGACGTTCAGGGTACGCTCGGCAGACGAGATTCGCGGCGTCAACAGTCGCCGCGATCTCGCGGAGGTGTCACGTCTCGTGCGCAACGCCAAAAACGAAGAGCTGCTGGCTGCCGGCGTCACCTTGATCGATCCGGCGACGACCTATGTGGAGGCCGATGTCCAGGTGGGCGCCGACACGGTGCTCCATCCGAATGTCTACCTCGAAGGCCGCACGATCATCGGTGTGGCCTGCGAGATCCATGCGGGCACCCGACTGGTCAACGCCACGGTGGGCGATCGGGTGACCATCCGCAACTACTGTGTCATCACCGACTCGACGGTGGAGTCCGACGCCGTGCTCGGCCCCTTCGCCCACCTGCGCCCCGGCAGCCTGGTCCAAAGCGAGGCCCTCGTCGGCAACTTCGTCGAGCTGAAGAAGGCCACGCTGGGCCGAAAGTCGAAGGCGAGTCACCTGACGTACCTCGGCGATGCGACGATCGGCGACAACGTCAACATCGGCGCCGGCACGATCACCTGCAACTACGACGGCACGCACAAGCACCAGACCGTCATCGGCGACGGGGCCTTCATTGGCAGCGACTCGCAGCTCATCGCGCCGGTCACCATCGGCAAAGGGGCGTACGTGGCCGCCGGCTCGTCGATCACCGACGATGTGCCCGACCAGGCGCTGGCCATCACCCGCGGGCGGCAGGTGAACAAGGAGGGGTGGGCCCGGAGGAAGAAACGGTAGTGCGAAGTGCAAAATGCGAAGTACGGGCCCTCGCGCACAGATCCGGCTGCTAGAATAGAGCTGTCGCACGCGTCTCGCGGACCCATTCACCCCACCGGCATCTCCGCGATCAATACCCGACACGGCTGGCAGGCCCGAAGGCCTGCGCTACACACGACCCACGGCGACGTCACGGATGGATCTCGGCGCAGCACGAATGGACTTCACGTCAGGACTCAATCCCGAGCAGCGCGAGGCCGTGCTGCAGGCCGATGGCGCCGTGTTGATTCTGGCAGGCGCCGGATCGGGCAAGACGCGTGTGATCGCCCACCGCATCGCGCACATCGTCGCCTCGGGCCTGGCGCCCGCCGACGGGGTGCTCGCCGTGACGTTCACGAACAAGGCCGCCGAGGAAATGCGGACGCGCGTGTCGGCGCTCCTGCGCACCGACTGTTCTCGCATGTGGATCTCGACGTTCCACTCGCTGTCGGCACGGCTCCTCAGGCGCGAGGCACCGGCTATCGGCCTGTCGCGCGACTTCGTGATCTACGACTCGTCGGATCAGCTCTCGGTCGTCAAGCAGGCGATGAAGGAGCTCAATATCGACGACGCGCTGGTACAGCCGCGTGCGGCGCTGTCTCGAATCAGCCACGCGAAGAACCTCATGGAGGGGCCCGAGGTTCTGGAGCGGGGTTGGAACCCGCGCGACAAGCAGATCGCGAAGATCTACCGCTACTACCTCGACGCACTTCACGAGAGCCACGCGCTCGACTTCGACGACCTGCTGCTGAAGACGGTGGAGCTGGTGGAGAAGGCCGAGCACGTCCGCACGCGCTACGCGAATCAGTTCCGCTACGTGATGGTGGACGAGTACCAGGACACGAACCGTCCGCAGTACATGCTGGTCCGCCGCCTCGCCGAACGGCACCGCAACATCTGTGTGGTCGGCGATCCGGATCAATCGATCTACAAGTGGCGGGGCGCGGATCTGAAGAACATCCTCGACTTCGAGCACGACTTCCCCAACGCCACGGTCGTGCGGCTCGAGCGGAACTACCGGTCCACACAGGTCATCCTGGATGCCGCCTCGGCGGTGATCCGCTGCAACAGGAACCGCAAGGAGAAGAGGCTCTGGACGGACCAGCAGGGCGGCGCGCGGATCCTGCTCTATCGCGGCGGCGACGAGCTGGAGGAGGCCGACTTCATCACGCGCACCAGCCGGCGCGCGCTTGCCGAGGACTCCGAGTCGATGGTGGCGATTCTCTACCGCATCAACTCGCAGTCGCGCGCGATTGAAGACGCGCTGATGCGCGAAGGCGTGCCCTACAAGATCATCGGCGGCGTGCGCTTCTACGAGCGCAAGGAGATCAAGGACGCCCTCGCCTACCTGAAGCTGATCATGAACCCGCACGACGACGTGAGCCTCAGGCGCGTGATCAACGTGCCGGCTCGGGG
>JAENWD010000363.1 GCA_016650245.1 Vicinamibacteria bacterium | reverse complement strand
TAAGGGCCGCGGTCAACGTCGCGATCGTGGCGTTCGGGTTGATCAGCGTGATCGTCAGCGTGGAGGTCCCGAACGCCGGGATGGAGATGGGGCTGAAGCTCTTGGCGAGCGTGGGCGGCCCCAGAGCCGGCGCGGTCAGCGTGGCGACCGCGGCCGCCGCGTTGTTCCCGTTGCTGGTCTGGAGGGCATTGACCGCGAGTGTATTGACGTAGGTCCCGGACGCCGGGGCGGTGACGTCCACCGTCATCGTGCACTCACCCGCTGTGAAACCGACACCGGCAGGAATCGAGCGCCCCACCGGCAAGGTCACAGTCGAGCTGCCCGCAACGGCAACGACCGCACCAGCGCCGGTGCACGTCGTGCTGGCGTTGGGAGTTGGCGCGACCACGACACCGGCCGGCAGCGTGTCGGTGAGCGCGGCAGTCAGGGTGGCGACGCTCGTGTTCGGATTACTCAAGGTCACCGTCAGGGTCGAGATGCCACCCGGTGCGATCGACGCCGGGCTGAAGCCCTTGGCGAGCGACGGCGGCAGCGCCGGGGGAATCGCGGGGGCGACGCAGGTGCTGATCGTGTTGCTGCTCAAGGTCACTTCGGCGGTTCGCGCCAGCGCCCGTCCGCTCAAGCTCGCGCCCGCCGCCAGGGTCACACTCGTGTCCGCCAGGATGTTCCCGATCAGCGAGCTGTTGGCATCGAACGTCGCGGAGCTCACGACGCGCCACCACACATCGCAGGAGGGGCTGACCACGCTGGTGGCCGCGCCGCCCGTGATGATGAGATCGCTCGACGACTTGAAGATCCAGACGTCGCTCGCCGTGCCACTGAGGGTCAGCGTGCCGGACGTGAGGTGAAACGACGTGGCGCAGTACACGCCAGGCACCAGGGTGGCTCCGGCCAGTTCCTTGAACGCGCCGGGGAACGTCACCATGCATCCCTGGTCGAGTGCGCCGTAGGCCGTGTTCTTGTCCCCCTGGGCATTCGCCGCGGCGACGTCGGCGTCATGCACCGCCCCGCCAAGCGTCACCGTGCCGAAGCCGGTGAAGTGCGGCACGGGACCGACGCCTGGACTGATGCCCACGTCCCCGCTAATCGTGGTGGCGCCGGTGTTCGTGACCTGCGATCCGGCCAGCACCGAGTAGGAGCCCGCGGTTCCAAGACTCGGCGAGACCTGCGCGAAGGCGCGAACAGGCGAGCACAGAATGACGGCCAGCCCGATGCCGGTCACAACGCCCACATATCGACAATTCATACAGAACTCCCCTGCTGAGGCCACGAGGGTGACTGTATCGGGTGCGCCGGGCACCCAGCTGTTCAATTCAGCACAGCCCCGAGGCTGGCGGCCCGCTATAGTCCGGATTGCGAATGATCCACGAACAGCCCGTGCTCTATTCGGCAGACTTTGCCCGCTGCCAGGCGCTCAGCGCGTTCGACAGCGACGCCGTCGCGGTTGCCTTCGCCGCGGCCCTGGAAGGGGCCGGCGCGACGATCGTGCAGCAGGTGTGCCACGCCTATCCGGGCGCGGGCCTGACCTGCGTGCTGGTCCTGCGCGAATCACATGCCGTGCTCCATACCTGGCCGGAAACCGGCACGGTGAATATCGACATCTTCTCCTGCTCGACGCGACTCAAGAGTCTGGCGGCCATCGACGAGCTCGGCCGCCTCTTTGCGGCGCGCGATGTTACGATCCAGGAGATCCCTCGTGCCGACGGCCACAGCCCGGACCACGATCCCCGCCGGTAGGTACGCGGCGCACTTCGCCGCGTGGTCGCTGGGACTGTTCGCGCTGCTGCGCCTCGGCTGGATCGAGGCCCACGGCGTCCTGCCGCTCACACGGCTCCAAGGGCAAATCGCCGGGCGCCTGGGCGGCCTCGACACGCTGCCCGTGGACGTCACACTCGCGTGCAGCGCCGCCGACGCGATGGCGCTGTGCCTCGGCGCCGTGCTGGCGTACCCCGCCACCTGGCGCATGCGGCTGGCGGGCATCGCGGGCGGGCTCGCGCTCATCCTCACCCTCAACACGGCGCGCATCGCGACCCTCGGTCGCGCCGCCGCCTCGCCGTACTGGTTCGATCTCCTCCACGTCTACGCCTGGCCGGCGCTCCTGCTGCTCGCGATTGCCGGCTACGTCTTCGGCTGGATGCGCCTCGTGGACCGACCGCAGGCGGTATTCCAGGCGGCGGCCGTCGCGCCCGCGCCGTCGCGGGACACGCTCGTGACCTGGCCCCTGGTGGCCTGGACGGCGCTGTTTCTCGTCCTCTTCACGATCGCCGCGCCCTGGTACCTCCAGAACACCGCCGTGCTGGCGACGGCCGCCTTCATGGCGCGCGCGGCGGCGTTCGTCCTGCGCGCGGCGGGCCTCGACGCCGTCGCGTCCGGCAACCTGCTGACAACCACGCGTGGGTCGGTTCTGGTCACCCAGGAATGCATCACCACGCCGCTGATTCCCGTGACGATCGGCGCGATCTTCGCGTATGCCCGCACATGGAGAGCGCGTGCGCCGTGGCTGCTTGCGGTCGTACCGGTGTTCATCGCGCTCGGCATCGCGCGACTGCTCGTCGTCGTCCTGCCGCCGATGATCGTGGCGTCGCCGCTGTTCCTGGTTCACGCGTTCTACCAACTGGTGCTGGCAGCGGTCGTCGTGTTCCTGGCGGCGACGTGGCGGCACGGGCTGAGCCGGGTGGCCGTCCAGCGAACATTGGCCGGGTACGCCTGCGCGGTGCTCTTCGTATCCCTGCTTGGCCCGATCTACACGCGCGGCATCATGTGGGGCTTCGCCATGCCGCCTGCCGCGGACCCGCAAGGTGCCCTCGCGCTGCTCCCGGCCTTTCAGGTCGGGCTGTTTCTCGCCCTGTGCGCGACGGTCTTTCTCGCGTTCGATTGGAAGAGGGTCCTCATGGGACTCGTGGTGCTCGCGTCGTGGCAGATTGCTGGCCTCGCCGCGCTGCAGTTCATCTTCCGGCACTGGGGTATGACGCCGCAGGTGCGCGACGTTCGGGCGCTGGCGCTTGCGGGACCGCTCCTTCTGATTGTGGCGTGGGTGCACCATGACCGGCCGCGCCGCTGAGGTGTCGCTCGCCGTGGCGCTCGCGGCGCTCATCACGGGAGTGATCGCGATGCCCGTGCTATGGGCGCCGGCCGAGCGTGTGTTCGGCATGGAGATCGTCGGACGCCAGCCCGATCCCTTCACGGTGATGGCGCAACTCGCGGGTCCGTTCGCGTCGGGGATCTACTCGCAGCCAGCCACGGACCTCCCCGGCGCCGTGCTCGCGCGTGCGGGCGGGCCGGTCGCCGGCTACAACTGGCTGGTCCTGCTGACGTTCCCGGTGTCGGCAGGAGCCGCCTACCTGCTGGCGCGTCACCTGGAGATCCCGCCGGGCGGATCACTCTTCGCGGCGCTCGCCTTTGCGTTCTCCCCCTTTCACCTGGCCCACGCGGCGTATCACCCGCACATCGCGCAAGTGCAGTGGATTCCGCTGTACCTCCTGGCGTTGTGGCGCTGCCTCGACCGCGCGACACCGGCAACGATCGCCTTTCTCGTGGTGTCGATCGGCGGCGTCACGCTGTCGAATTTCTATGGCGGCCTGATCGCCGCCACCCTCACGCCGGTTGCCGTCGTCGCGTATTGGTTCTTCAAGTCCCGGTACTCGTCCGCAACACGCCACCTGGCCATCACGCTCGCAGTCCTCGCGGCAAGTGGCGTCGCGGGGATCGCGTATGCATCCCGCGTGGCGCCCGACCTCGTCGCTCACCCGGCCGCGTTCGCGTTCACGCGCGCCGACCTCTTCATCCACAGCGCGAAGTGGTGGAGCTACCTCGTGCCGCCGGTCGAGCATCCCGTGCTCGGCGGCTTCGCGCGCGACGTGTGGCAGCGAGCCGGCGTGAGGGATGGGCTGCTCGAACAACAGGTGTCACTTGGATGGGCCGTGATCGCGCTCGGCGGTGTTGCGGTCTGGATCTGGTTCGCGAACCGCGGGGCCCGGGCAGCACTCGGCGCCGTGCCGATCCTCGTCGCCCTGGCACTCGCCGCGCTCGTCTGCGGCCTGTCGCCGGAAAGGGAAATCGACGGATTCCGATTCGTTCGCCCGTCGTCGTTCCTCTACACCGTCGTCCCGATGTTCCGCTCGTACGCGCGGTTCGGCGTCGTCGTGCAGTTGATGGCGGCGCTGCTGGCCGGCCTCGGTGCCCAACGCCTGTGGAGCGCCGACACCCGGCCCGCGAGAATCGCGTGCGTGCTGCTGGTCGCACTGGCGGCCGCAGAGTACGCGGTCTGGCCGCCTGCGATGTCGCGTGACGTGCTCCCGACCTCGGCCCACCGCTGGGTCGTGCGGCAGCCCGGCCACGTCCTGGCGCTCGACTGCGCCGCACGGACGCCTGCAACCGAGTTGGTCCCCTGGCTC
>JAENWD010000362.1 GCA_016650245.1 Vicinamibacteria bacterium | reverse complement strand
AGGAACTGGCAGCCACCACCCGGCGACGCACACGCGCGACAGCCGAGCTCGGCAGCCTCCTCGAGCGAGAGTTGTCCGTAGGCGTAGCGCGCGCCGATGGTCTGCACCGCGCCGGCATCGACGCCGTCGGTGGGCGGCAGCGTGACGCCGCCGGGCACGGCGATGGCCGGCACGTCGTGACACGCGGCCAGCGCCATCAGCATCGCCGGCAGGCCTTTGTCGCAGGTCGCGATGCCGATCACCGCGCGGCGCGTGGGCAGCGACCGGATCAGCCGCCGCAACACCAGCGCGGCGTCGTTGCGATACGGCAGGCTGTCCATCATGCCGGTGGTGCCCTGCGTGCGGCCGTCGCACGGGTCGGTGACAAAGCCCGCAAACGGCAGCAGGCCGGCCTTGCGCAGCGTCTCGGCCGCCGCGCGCACCAGCAGCCCGACTTCCCAGTGGCCCGTGTGATAGCCCAGCGCCAGCGGAGTGCCGTCGGGCTCGCGCACGCCGCCCTGCGTGCTCAGAATCAGCACCTCGGGGCGCTTGAGCTCCGCCGGCTGCCAGCCCATACCCACGTCCTGCGTCCAGCCAAAGATGTCGCCGCTGGCGCGGTGCAGGAGATCGTCGGGCGTGATCGGCAGGGAGCCGGCGGGGCCGGGCTGCTTCGAGACGACGGCATACAGAGACGGGTCGGCAGAGTCGAAGCTGTCGCGCATCGATGTAACAGTAACCCGTCTGGAACGGGTTGGGGCGGGTTGGGCGAGTTGGGCCTGGTTGGGTCGGGTTGACGCTGGTTGATCAGGTTGCGCCGCGGCGCCGTTACGGCAGCGGGCGTCTTCGTCGGCGGGCCATTGGAGCAGTGCCGACTCGATTCGCCTGACACCGACCGCAGCGGTGGGGACCAGCGAGGTTGAGCCGGTCTGCCGGCGACCCGAGCGGCGAGCGGTCTCGAGTAGCGAGGACCGGTGTTCGGCGCTGCGACTGGCCCGACGAGGAAGACGCCCGCCGCCGTCACAGCGCGCTCATGTCACCTCGTTTCCTCCGTCGTCGAAACCGAAAACTTCTTGTAGTCCCACCATTCCGTCACCGAATCGATCGCGAACTTGCGGAACAGCGCGCGGCCTTTCGCGGTGAACCGTGCGCGCGCGGGAAGCCACACTTCTCCGTTCACCTTCGTCCGCACGAACTCCCCCACTGTGCCTTTGTACAGCTTGCCGATCACGCCAAGTCCAAAGCCGATGTCGGCGAGTGCCTCGGTTTCGACGCGCACGATCTGATGCTCGGTCTCGTGGATCCACGCGCGCGCGCGGACTTTCTTCATCATCTTGCCTTCATCGGTGCGCGCCTTGTAGGCACGCCGCGGCTCGAGGGCCGCGAGGATCGTCGGATGGCCATCGATTGGCTCGCGGCGCACCAGCGTGATCTCGTACGCGGCGAAGATCTGGTCGATCACCCGCTGTTCCTCCGCGCGTTCCTTCGCCGCCTCGCGCGCGCGCTTGGCCTTCTTCGCCGGCGACTCGTTCAGCCGCTCGAGGATGTCTCTCTGGTGCACCTTGTCGTTTTTGTCGAGCTCGGCCGACGAGAGAGGCTTGCCGTCCACCGCCACCAGGCGCTTCCAGGTGTTGCCGGGCTCTTCGGACGGATACACCTCGTACACCTTCACCGGGCCGTCCTTCACCTTGCCCAGCTTGGACACCGAGATCTCCTCGCGCCGTTCCAGGAAGGTGTACTGCGCCTGCAGCGCCCGATCGGTTCGGAGCCGGGCGCGGACCGCGGCGGTAAATGCCGATACGTCGGGAAGCGGGGTGCTGTCAGGTGCTACGGGGTGCTCTCGGGTGCTGCCAGGTGCTGCAGGGTGCTGCGCGGTGCTTGTAGGTGCGTACGCAAGCCCGCATAGCGCGACGAGCAGTCCCGTGCGGATGAGCTTGTGCGGTCGGGTCATACAGAGTCGCTGCACTACAATGATCATCGAGGAGTCATGCGTTTAGACGACGCCCGGTTGTGCCTGGATTGCGAGGAGATCCACGAGGAGCAGGAATGCCCTGCGTGTGGGTCCGAGGTGTTTGCGTTCCTGACGCGCTGGATTCAGTCCACCTCCAAGGCAAAGGCGCCCCTGCCGGCCAGCGCCACCCACGCGCGGTCCGCGCAAGACCCCGAGCACCTGGCCGCGTGGCGCGAGATCACCGACGCTACCCCCGACATCCCAGGCCGCGGCAAGAAGATCGTGACGCGAAGCCTGCTGGGCCTGGCCGCCATGGGCATTGCCGGGTGGGCGTGGGCCAAGACCTCCCCCTCGAAGGACGAAGACTCGTAACTGAGCAGGTTCGGTCAGGTTCTGTCAGGTTCGGTCGGGTTCGGTCGGGTTGTTCGTCCAACCGCCGGCGCCACCACCCGAACAACTTCGCGGGCGGCATCGCGTGCACGGGTGGCATCGGCGCGGCGATAGAAGTCCGACGGCGTCAGATCGTCGGCGCCATAGAGAGCCAGCTCGCGATCGCGCCGCAGGTCGCGCGAGATCTGGGTCAGCCGGTCCAGCGCCGCACGCACGTCCGCGGGCAGACGCGCCTGCTCGGCAATCAGGACATCGCCGACGTCGTGCACTCGGGGCGGTTCGACGCCGACCGCGCGGAGCAGTCCCTTCAAGGCGAGCTCCACCACTTCCTGGGATTCGCGGACGACGTCGGGCCAGCTTTCCGCGGCGTACAGGACATCGAGTGCCGCCAACCGCGCAGTCGCGCGCTGCAGGTGATCGCGCGCGAGGTCGCGGTTGCGCATCACGCGGCCACCGTCCAGTACGGCTGGCCGTGCACGACCTTCCGCACCAGGCGACCGAGCGCCATTTCATGTCTGACCGCGGCCAGATGCTGCGAGACCAGTCCTCCGCGCTCGAAGAGCACCACGCCGTCCAGGGCGGCTTCGGCCCACGCGCCGCCGACCACCGCCGGCGCCTGAGGCAGATGCGCGAAGTGCGGATCGACGCGACGTCCGGCCCAGCTGACCGGCGCGGCGTCCCAGCGGCGATAGAGGTCGCGCGACAGGCGCAGACGGCGATCGACGATGACGAGGACATCGACGTCCGATCGAGGCGACGCCTGGCCGCGGGCCCACGATCCGTAGACCACGGCGCCGATGAGGTGGCCGCCAACGAGCTCGGCTGCGCGCGCAACCGCCGCAGCGCCACCACCCTCGCCGGCCGCCGTGGCGCCCGGTGCCGACAGTCGCCGGACGCACCACTCGTTGAGTGAGACGCCGGCGGCAGCAGCCACCTGCGCCAGCGCGGTCTGCAACCCGGGCGGCAGCCGCAACAGGAAACGCGTGGGTGCGATATCAGCCATGACAAGTCGATGATATCATTTTCGGGCTGGTTCGGGCTGGTTGACGCTGGGTGGTCAGGATGGTTGT
>JAENWD010000361.1 GCA_016650245.1 Vicinamibacteria bacterium | reverse complement strand
GCTCGAGGCCCGGACCGAGCACGCATCGGCCGATGGAGCGGCCTGGCGCCACGCCAACATCGCGCGCGTGGCCTGGCTCATCGCACGCGCCGCATCCCGGCGCACCGAGAGCCGCGGCGGTCACCGCCGCGCGGACTTTCCCGATCGAGACGATGTAAACTGGAGGGTCCACGTGGCCGACCTCAAGGCTCTCTAGTCCCATGTCCAAATCGCAGCAACCTCTCATGAGTGAGATCACCCCCCAGACCGAGGACTTCTCGCGCTGGTATCTCGACGTCGTCCGCAAGGCGGAGCTGGCCGACTACTCGCCGGTCAAAGGCTGCATGGTCATCCGCCCGTACGGCTACGCCATCTGGGAACTGATCCAGCAGCAGCTCGATAAGCGGTTCAAGGACACCGGGCACGTCAACGCGTACTTTCCGCTGTTCATTCCCGAGAGCCTCATCATGCGCGAGGCCGCGCACGTCGAAGGCTTTGCGCCCCAGGTGGCGTGGGTCACCAGGGGAGGCGACGAAGAGCTCGAAGAGAGGCTGGTCGTGCGTCCCACGTCAGAGGCCATCATCGGGACGATGTACGCCAAGTGGATTCAGTCGTGGCGCGACCTGCCCGTGCTCATCAACCAGTGGGCCAACGTCGTGCGCTGGGAGAAAGTGACGCGGCCGTTCCTGCGCACGACCGAGTTTCTCTGGCAGGAAGGCCATACGGCGCACGAGACCGAAGCCGAGGCCGAGGAAGAGACGCTGAAGATGCTCGGCGTCTACAAGGAGTTCGCCGAGAACGTGCTCGCGATGCCCGTGCTGGACGGGCAGAAGAGCAGCAGCGAGAAGTTTGCGGGCGCCTCCAGGACGTACTCGATCGAGGCGCTCATGGGCGACGGCCGGGCGCTTCAGGCCGGTACCTCGCACAACCTCGGACAGAATTTCGCCAGGGCCTTCGAGATTCGCTTCCAGGGACGTGACAAGGCCCTGCAGTACGCATGGACGACGTCGTGGGGCGTGTCGACGCGTCTGATCGGCGGCGTGATCATGGCGCACGGCGACGACAGCGGCCTGATCCTGCCGCCAAAGATCGCGCCCTACCAGGTGGTGATCGTGCCGATTCAGCGCGGCAACTGGCAGGAGACCGTGCTGCCCAAGGCCAAGGCGGTGCAGGCCGACCTGCAGTCGCTTGGCGTGCGCGTGTTCCTCGACGCCCGCGAAGAGTTCACGCCGGGCTGGAAGTTTGCCGAGTGGGAGATGCGAGGTGTGCCGCTGCGGCTCGAGATCGGGCCCAAGGACATCGAGAAGGGCCAGGTCGTGCTGGCGCGGCGTGACACGCGCGAGAAGATGCCCACGCCGCTGGCAGAGCTGCAGCCCCGAGTGACCTCGCTGCTCGACGAGATCCAGCAGGCACTGCTTGCCCGAGCCATCAAGTTCCGCGAGGAGCACACCTCGTCGTCCGCCACGTGGGACGAGTTCACCACCGCGATGGAAGGCCGCCCCGGCTACGTCGTCGCCAGGTGGTGCGGACGCGATGTGTGCGAGGCCGAGATCAAATCGGAAACGCAGGCCACGATCCGGAATCTGCCGTTCCAACAGGTGCCCGGTGGCGTCTGCGTACACTGCGGGCAGCCCGCAGTGACCGACGCACGGTTCGCCAAGTCGTACTGACCGTCCGTCGGAGGTCTACGGCAGCAGTTCCCCAATCTCATCTCGAAAGCGGGCACGCACGCGGCGGATGGGCCCGTGCCGCCGCGTCAGCCCCTCGCGCTCGACTATCTGCCGGAACACCGAGGCGACGTCCCGGCGCCACATGTCCGCATCTTCCATCGCGTGGGCCTGGACGAAGGCGACGGCAAGTGGCTCGAGGCACGAGGCGTCGCCAATCAGCCCCATCGCCGCCAGGTAGTCCGCTGGCAGGGGCTCTTTGGTCCGTTCCAGGGCTTCGCGCAGGTCGTAGAGGGCGACCTTGCTGGCGCGCCGGGCCAGCACCATGTGCAGGGTGCCGCGCACCGCTCCCCAGTCGCGCCGGCGCGCCGCGCGTCCCTCCGACTCCTTCGATCGGACCTTCTCGATCAGTCGATGCAGCGTGGACAGCGGCGCTACTCCTGCCGCGCGCGACACCAGGTGCACGACCGCTTCGGGATCTCGCGCCAGCCACCCGTCTGCGGCCTCTTCCAGTTCTGCGACCGGGTCGTCCACGGGCAGACCCGCGTGCGCGACGACGTCGCGCACTTCGCGCGAGGGGTCGTCGCGCAGCTTCTCGAGCAGCGGCCGCACGGTGCGCGGTGGCAGCAGGCTCAACGCGTCGAGCGCGATGGCGCGTTCTGCGCCGGGGCGGCCGGGGTTGAGCGCCAGGGCGGTCAGCCGGTCGAGGACGCGCGTGCCCTGGGGCAGCGACAGCAGGCCGCGGGCGGCCCGGATCGCCGCCACTCGCACACCGGCATCGTCAGACGTCAGCGCGTCCAGTACTGGCTCCACGGCGCGTGGGTCGGGGATCGATTCCAGGGCCAGCAGCAACGGGGCCTTGGTGGCGGCGGCACTGGCGGCAGCGAGGTGTTCGAGAATCTGCCGGACGGCCCGCGTGCCGATGACGGCCAGCCGGGCGATGGCGGCATCGCGCCGCAGGGTGTCGTCGCCTTCGAGATCCCCGATCAGGCGGCGGACTTCAAGACTGGCCGAGGCCCGGATTGCCACGGTTTACGAACGCGGCGCTTTCCTGCGGCCGAAGATCCACGCAACCACGATGCTGATCCCATACAAGACAATCATCGGCGCGGCCATCAGCGCCTGCGTCACTACGTCGGAGGTTGGAGTGATGACGGCGGCGACGATGAAGATGATCAGGATGGCGTATTTCGTGTGGCGTACGAGGAAGCTGGCCGTCACCACGCCCATGCGGGCCAGCGCCATCACCACCGTCGGCATCTGGAAGACCAGCCCGAAGGCCAGCAGCATGCGCGCGTAGAGGCTGAAGGTGGAGGACACCTTCGGCATGAACTCCATGTAGTCGGTCGTAAAGCTGGCGAGGAAGCTCCACGCGGTTGGAAACACGACGTAGTGCGAGAACGCCGCGCCGCCGACGAAAAAGACGCTCGAGAAAAACACAAACGGCAGGGCGAAGCGCTTCTCCTTCGAGTAGAGCCCGGGCGCCACAAACAGCCACACCTGCCACATCACCAGTGGAGCCGCCAGGACCAGACCGGCAAGGGCGGCAACCTTCAGCTGCAGCATGAAGGCCTCGGTGGGCTCGGTGTAGATCAACTTGCCGCCACGCGGCAGAATCTCCTGCAGGGGCCGCATCACGAAACCGAAGATGCGGTCGATGAAAAAGAGCGCGATCAGGAAGCCGACGGCCACCGCGACAATCGCGACGACCAGTCGCCGCCGCAACTCATCGAGGTGGTCCAGAAACGACATCTTGCCGCCGGCGTCCTCCTCGGACGGCTCGGCGTCGTCGTCATCCGGCTCGTCGTATGGCGCCGGCTGGGCGGAGCCTTTGAAGGGCACTAGAGCCATTGCGCACTGAGCGGCGGCACGGGGCTAGGCGCCCGAATCAGCTTCGCGAGCGACGGCGCTGTCGGGCACGCCCGGCGTGGGTGTCGGCCCAGGCGTCGCCGCGCGCGGGGCGGCGGGGGTCTTTTGCTCCTCGACGCGGATCTCGTCTTCGAGCGTGTTCTTCAGCTCGTTGCTCGCGCGCTTGAACTCGTTGATGCTTCGGCCGAGCGACTTGCCCAACTCCGGCAACTTGCGCGGTCCGAAGATGATCAACGCGATCACGAAGATGATCACCAGCTCTGGCATGCCAACAGGACCCATACAAGCTCCCCAGGGTAATGAAGACGGGTACACGCGCTACACGCGAGGATGCCGGTGGCCCTCGACGACCGGCCACGGGACGGCGGCAAACGTCAGTATGATTATGGAACCGGCGTTTCCGCCGGTCAAGCCACCCGTCCCCTCCAAGTGGCTGCGAACTCATTGCTGGCGTTAGGGTTATCTGTTAGCATCGAAATTATGGCGCGATC
>JAENWD010000360.1 GCA_016650245.1 Vicinamibacteria bacterium | reverse complement strand
GCGGCGTCGCCCGAGCAACCTGTACAGCCGGGCCGCTTCGCTGACATTGAGCGCCGTATTCAGCCCGGGCAGGTGGATCGCGCTGGCTTCCGGGCCCAGAGAGACGACGCCATTGCCCAGCAACACGATCGTGGCGGCGTCACGGGCCTCCCGCGCCTCGGTGATGGGCCCCACCCCAGCCAGTGCGCGATGCAGAAACCCCGAGACCAGCGGCAGGCTCAGCGCGACGTAGAGCGCAAACAACACGGCCAGCCATCGACGGCCCCAGGCCAGCGTACGGCCGGCAGACAACAGCAGGAGCGCGATCCCGATCCCGACGACCAGAAACGACGTCGAGCCCGGTATGAGGTAGCTTTTCGCCAGCGACACGAGGACGGCCATGCGCCGACTTTATCATCGGCCTGTCGGCGCAGGAGCCGGCAACGGCTCGGCTCGATAGAGCGCGCGCGTGTTGCGCGCGGCCGACAGGAGGAAGACCACGCCCATCCCGATCGCGCCGACCAGGCCCCCCACGTCGAACAACTGGAACGGCCCGAGCCCGAAGGGGCGTACCAGCGGTTGCGCCATCGCGGCCAGCGCGCCCACCGAGAGCAGGATGCGCAGCTCGGTCGGACCCATGCCCGCAAACGAGATGCGGAACACGCCCAGCGCATGTGTCGCCAGGAACGACTCGCCGCACAGCAGCAGATAGCCGACCAGCAATGCCATCGCAATCCAGGGACTGCACAGGCCCGACAACGCGAGTCCGGCAAAGAGCACCGCGGTGTTGGCGATGTCCACGACGTGATCGACGTAGTAGCCATACCGCGGACGCTGCTGGTGACGCACGCGCGCGACGGTGCCGTCAAGGCTGTCGCCGAACCAGTTGACGGCAAGCAGCACCGGCACAAGCGTCAACCACCGCACGTCGATCGAGGCGCCCGCAAACGCGGCGGCCGTGCCCACCATCGCCGCTGCGCCAAGCGCCGTCAGGTGATCCGAGTTCACCCCGCCCGGCAGGCGGTGCGCCATCCAGATGAGCAGGCGCTTTTCCACAGACGCCAGCACGCTTCTGTGCTCGCGCACATGGGTCCCAGGCGCCTGCGCCGCCACTGCCATCGTCGTTGCCGCCATTTTCGTCCGCCTCCTGCTGGGGAATGCGCAGGACGCGGGGAATGCGGCTCATACGCCCGGAAATTCGGGCCTCCGGAGGCCGGGGAGATAGCCTCTGGAGCTTCGCGGCTAGCCTTCGGGCCTCAAGATTTGGGCTGGCAGCGAAGGCGTCCCCACGCGCTATGATTCTCCGATGCGCCGACGCGCTCTCGCGGCGTTGCTCCTGGCCGTCCCCATGCAGGCCGACCCACACGCCGATGCCCGCGCACGCATGGTCGAGCAGCAGATCGCCGCCCGAGGCGTCGGAGACCCCCGCGTCCTGGCGGCGATGCGTAAGGTCCCGCGCCACCGCTTCGTGAACGCGCCAGAGGTCGCCAACGCCTACGACGACCGCCCGCTGCCGATCGGCCACGCGCAGACGATCTCGCAGCCCTACATCGTGGCCTACATGACCGAACTGCTGCGGCTCGGGCCCGGCGCCAAGGTGCTCGAGGTCGGCACGGGCTGCGGCTACCAGGCGGCCGTGCTGGGCGAGATCGCGCGCGAGGTCTACACCATCGAGATCGTCAAGCCGCTGGCCGATTGCGCAATGCGCACGTTGCATGGGCTCGGCTACGCCAACGTCCACGTGCGGCACGGCGACGGCTACGGCGGCTGGCCCGACCAGGCGCCATTTGACGGCATCGTCGTGGCGGCCGCGCCCGATCACGTCCCGCCTGCGCTGGTCGCGCAGCTCGCCGTTGGCGCGCGACTGGTGATTCCCGTCGGCGATGCCGACCAGGAGATCCGAGTGATCACGAAGACCGCCGACGGCCATCGCGAGGAGCGGCTCATCCCCGTCCGCTTCGTCCCGCTGACGCGCGACGTGCGGGAGCAGGACTGATGCGACCGCGGGTCTGCGCTGTCATTGCCGCGCTGGCGACTGCGCTCGCGGGTGGCTGGCACGAGGCAGCCGCGGCGTGCGTGCCGCTGCTGCCGCGCCCTCCGGCCAGCTACATCGTCCCCGGTGCGCAGGAGTTCGTCTACGCCACCCCGCCTGGCGGCGCACCCCTGCTGCTGGACGCCTTCGCGCAGCCGGACGGCAAGGTCCATCCGGCCGTGCTCGTCATACACGGAGGAGGATGGACAACGGGCAGCCGCGTCGCGCACATCGGGCAGTTCCTCGAACTGCTCACCGAGGCCGGGTATCAGTGGGTGGCCATCGACTACCGCCTTGGAGGCGCTGGTCGCTGGCAGGAGGCGGCAGACGATGTGCGGACGGCCATCGCGTTCATCGGCTGTCACGCCAGGGCGCTGCACATCGATCCCACTCGCCTGGTCGTGCTGGGCGAGGACGTCGGCGCACAACTGGCGGTTCACGCGGCGACCGGCGGTGGCGTGGGTGGGATCGCGCTGGTGGGCGGCGTGTATGCGCAGGCGCCGCGGCTGCCTGGAGTGCCGACGCTGGCCGTGCACGGGGGAGCCGACACCGAGGTTGCTGTCGGGCAGGTGCGCGAGTTCTGCGACCGCATCGTGGCGTTCGAGGGCACGTGTGAACTCGACGTCGTGGACGGCGCGATTCACCGCGCCGAGAACTGGCGGCCGTCGCAATGGCATTACAAACCGCGCCTGGTGGCGTGGCTGCGACGTGTGCTGGGCGCCGGCGCCGCGCGGCCGCTTGCCTTCGCGCCGCAGCCGGTCCGCGACGTCTTCGGGCCAGGCCTGCACAAGCGACTGATCTACAACGCGCGTACGGGGATGACGTTTGATGCGTGGGTTCCTGCCGGCGCCGGGCCTCATGTGCCGGTGTTGCTTGTCCACGGCGGCGGATGGGAAGCCGGCGATCGGGTCACCTACATCACGCCGCTGTTTGCTCCGCTGGCCGACGCCGGCCTGGCGTGGTTCTCGATGGACTACCGGCTCACGCCGGATGCCACCAACGCCGGGCAACTGCAGGATCTGCGCGACGCCATCGCGTTTCTGCGCCAGCGGGCCGGCAGCTTCAACATCGACGCGCGCAAACTGGTGATCGTCGGCGAGTCGGCCAGCGGCCAGATGGTCGCGCAGATCGGCGCCGAGGACGCGTCGCTTGCCGGCGTCATCTCGTTCTACGGCGTCTACGACTTCCTCCCGATGGCCGCCAACCTGACGCCGCGCTCGGCGGTGACGCGCTTGTTCGGCATCACGCACCTCGACGACCAGTCGCGTGCGACGCTGCGAACGTATTCACCGCTCCATTCCGCGCACAAGGACCAGCCGCCCCTGCTGCTGGTAAATGGGACTGGAGAGGGGTTGTGGGCACAAGGCCAGGCGATGGCGGCGCACCTGCAGGCGATTGGGGCCCGTCACCAGATGCTTGCGCTCGACGGCGCCCCGCATGGGATGGAGAACTGGGAAGGGCAGCCGCAATGGCAGCACTACAAGGCGCGTGTCGTGGAGTGGATCGGCCGGGTTACCGGTGGTCGGAAGTGACGTCCACGACCACCGCCGGGTCAACCGGCATTGGCGCGCCGTCGTGGTCGATCACGGTGATGGTCAGGGTCCATGGGCCCTTCGTGCGCAGTGCGTCGGGCGGCACCAGCGGCGTGTCGACCAACAGGCGGTCGGTAGGGTAGAGGGCGTGCGGCAGATCCATACGCTGCTCGTGGGTCGGTCCACCGGGTCGGGCCTGCCGCCAGCGTAGCGCGATCTGCACGGGCTGCCCTTTCGTCGGGGCATCCACTGCCGACAGCCATATGGACGTGCCGATGTTGGCGACGACGATCGGCACGGGCGTCCCGACGGGGCGCGGGATCTGCTGGCCATCCACGATGCTGATCGTGGCCCGGGCGTGCCGATCGGCGTCGGGCTCGAGCGGCCAGTCGTCCGTGAAGAGGTTCACCGTCTCGACCGCCACGCCGCGCCTGCGCTGGTCGCCGTCGCCCACCCAGCTCGGGCTCTTCACCACAATCGTCACGTACGGCTGCGTGAGCGGAGAGACCGGGCACGTGCGCAGCGGGAACGTGCGATACCAGGGGGCGGCATCGGCGTTGCCTGAAAACAGCGTGCAGTCGTTGAGCGTCACCGTCAGCGGCGTGCCGCCTGGGCGAATGCCCGTGATGCCGATGCGCAGCGACTTTGCGGGCTGTTCGGGTTCAATCGGCACCACCAGCACGCCCTCGCCCGTTGTCCAGCGATGCGGGATCGGCTCGCCATCGCGCGGATAGAAGCCCGACTGCGTCACCGCCCAGAACTCCGCCGCTCCGCGCGAGGCCAGATTGACGTGCTCTGGCCGCGCCCGCGACGAGTACGCCAGGTGGAGGCGGTCCCGGTCCGGTGAGAGCACGTACACCCGCACGTCGTTTCGGCCTTTGGTGAACAGCGCCGGGTCCACCAGGGCGGTCCAGGTGCCACGGGGTTCATCCTCAGGACGATACGTCCGCGACACGGCGGCGACGACGCCGCTCACGGCGATGACCACCTCGGCGTCCACCGGTGTGCCCCGTGCATCGCGGACGCGGCCCGCCAGCAGCACGGGTAACGCCGGGCCGGCAGGGTCCACCGCCAACAGCCGCGCGGCGTCGTCTACCAGGACCTGCCAGGGCCCCTGGGTCACGTCCAGGCCATCCACGCGCTGGCCGATCAGGTCGCCCCGCCGCACCGCCGTGGCCCTCCAACCGGGGGTGTCACCGAAGAGTGCGACCTTGCGCGCAACCGCCGCGTCGCGTGCCTGGGCCAGCAGCGCCGCCTCGACGCTGGTCTGAAAGCGGGCGCCGCCGTGATGGATGGTCTTGGATGTCGCAGCGATGCTCCCCGTGCCCCCGGCGCGCCCTTCCGGAGTCCACGTCAGCGGGATGTTGAGCAGCGACGCGATCGTCGGCATCACGTCCACGGCCTGGACGTTGGCGTCGTCGATGACGCCGCGTCTCTGATGGGGCGCCTTGATCAACAGCGGCACCGACATGATGTCGGGCAGCGTCGCCGTCGACAGGCCCTTGAACGGATGGCCGGGCCTGAAGCTCACGCCGTGGTCGCTGGTGACGACGATGAGCGCCGCGTCGTACAGGGCCTCGGCCTTCAGGCGTTCGATCACCCGTTCGACGACGCCGTCGACGTACTCCACCTGCAGGAGGTGTCGCCGGTAGGCCTGGGTGACGGGCCAGTCATCGGTGGTCCACCGGCCGGTCTGGCTCAGACCGGCCATGTGGGAATGGTCGGTGGTCACCTGACCCGAGCGCAGATAGACGTAGGGCTCGTGCGGGAGCAGGGTATGGGCGAAGTACAGGGTCGGCTGTGGGTCGTCGCGGCTGATCGAGGCGATCAGGTCGCGCGGCACCTGGCGCCTGTCCTCCTGGCTCTCGGTGACCCAGCGGCGCTGCCAGCGCTGGTCGCGGATGAAGCCCTTCCAACTCTCTGTGAGCGGCGGCAAATGCTCGCGCAGGCCCGCCGGCAGCGCGATTCTGAGGTACACGACACTCGAGTCTGCCGTCATGCCGGCCAGTCGCACGGGCAGCGGGTCGCGACTGACATCGCACAGCCGCTCGGGGCACAACTGCGTGATGGGCTCGATCGCTTCGACGCGATAGCGGCCACCGAGCCACGTGAAGAGATTGTGCGGGTAGCTCTTTACGGTCGGCATTCGCGTGGAATTGGGCCCGATGCCGCTCACAATGGGCGGCACGGCCCAGCCGGTGAGCTCCGCACTCGCCGAGGCGTTGCGGTACCACGTCGCATGCTCCGCCAGCGCCGCAAAGCCCGGATACCGATCGCGGTCGATCTGCCCGTGCGCGTCCATCAGTGAGGCGAGCGGCAACTGGTCGAAGATCAGGAAGACGATGGGCGGCGCCGGGCCCTCGATCACGGCGGCCACTTCGGCGCCGCCGGAGTCGGCCCGCACGAACATCGACATCGACGGGTGCAGCAGGAAGATGGCAGGGAACACCAGGACGCTCGGCGAGAGCATCGTCATGAACGTGCGAACGCCCGCCCGCGCGGCATAGGCCCACGCCAAGGCAACGCCGAACGTACAGGCGACGGCAACGTGCACCGGCGTGGGCAGCGGCACGCGGTGCGCCAGCATCTGCGAGGCCAGCGCCACGGCCAGCAGGCCGATCAGGCCAGTGAGCGCCACGCGGCCGGCGCGGGGCCAGGCGGCCGCCAGTATGGCCACGGGCAGTACCAACAGCAGCGGCAGGCCAACCGAAACCACGGCGACAAAGAGCATCAGGTCGAAAGGCCGGGTGCGGTGGGCGATAAAGAACTCGCCGTTGCGCTGGAGGATGTCGAAGAGGGGTTGGGCGACGGCAAAGGCCCAGAGCGCCAGCAGATGCGCCGCCGGGAGCGCGGTCCGGCCGACGCGGGCCCGCCACGCCAGGGGCGGCGTATTGGTGGGCGCCGGTGAGTCGAGCGAAGCGATCACTATGGATGAGCCAGGCGAAAAGCGGAGGTTCCGGCATGTTACATGATGATTACGATTGCCCGTGCCCTCCCGCCTCGCCTGTGCCATCGCCTTTGGCGCCTTGCTGACGCTCTACAGCGTGACGTGGATGTCCCTGGTCCGCCAGGAGTCTGACGTCGTCGTCGGCACGAGTTCGGGGAGCGCCTGATCGCCCTGCTGCATCGGCATGCCGGCCTGCCCACGCAAGCCCTGCTCGACGCCATCGTTGCCGCCGTCGGCGAGCACAGTGCCGCCGAGCAATTCGACGATCTGACGCTCATCGTCGCGCGCGTGCGGTGATCACGTACGCCAACCACAGAGAGACTATGAGAGCGGGCCGCTGCAGTTAAGCTCCTGAGAGTTTGTCCAAACCAAAGGAGCCCGTGATGACTGCAACGACCCGCCCTGAGGTGAAGAGTGTAAGCGAGCCGACGTTGTATGTGGCCTTCGAGT
>JAENWD010000359.1 GCA_016650245.1 Vicinamibacteria bacterium | reverse complement strand
GGCGTAAACACCATGCCCTCGATCGTCGTGATGGCCAGCGACGCCATCGACACCAGGCTCGCCTGCCAAGCCGACTCGAACTGGATGAACGCCACCACGAACGCCGCGATGGCCACGACTGTGGGCCCGAAGTACGGTATCGAATTCATGATGCCGGCGGCAAGCCCCCACAACGCAGCGTACTCGACGCCCAACCACCAGAACGCGAGCCATGTGGCCACGCCGACGGCGGCGCCCGTCAGCATCTGCTGCATCAGGAACGACGAGATCTGCGAGCCGACCTCGTCGAGGATCTCTACGGTGACACGGCGATCCGAGAGACGGCCGCCGGCCAGGCGCACGAACTTCCGGCGGTAGAGGTCCCCTGACGAGAGCATGAAGAAGGACAGGAACAGGACGAGCAGCGCCTGCGCGCCCAGGCCAAGCAGGCCCCACCATCCCATCCAGAGATACTCCCGGACGTCGATTGTGGGCTCGACGATCTCGACCGGCATCGGCTCGCCCGCGCGCCGCCGGGCCGTCTGTCCTTCGGCAGCCTTCGAGATGGAATCAGCGGCCGTCTGCAGTTCCTGCACGACGCTGGGTCTCGGCCCCACGCCGCGCTCGACGACGGTCCGCAGGCGTTTGGTGGCCGCTGGCACGCCGCGAACCGCGGCCGCCGCCTCATCCGCCAACTGGTAGACGAGCGTTCCAGCGAGACCAAGCACGCCAAAGACGACGATCATCGACGCCAGCACGCGCGGCAGCCGCCACCGCGTCAGCGTCTCGACGATCGGGTTGAGGGTGTAGCTGACCAGCACCCCGATCAACACAGGCACGACCAGCGAGCGTCCGAAGTACAACGCGGCCAGCACGGCGAAGGCGGCAATCAGCTTGACGGCCAGCGGTGAATGACGGCGACGGGGCGGCAGTTCGGACATAGTGGAAGGGAGCCGCGCGCAGCGTCACCGCGCGTGCGCGTGAAGCGGGCGACGTCGCACGACGCGGCGTCGCCCACGCGCGGACGTTCAAGCTGTCGGATACGGCGAGTCGCCGAATGTCTCGTTGACGGCCGTCGTCGCCTTCTCGCGAGTGCGATCAAACGCAGCACGGCCCCGGTCCACGGCCTCGCGCCCGCGCGACGCGAGCTGGCTGACGCCTTCGCTGGCCTGGCTGTAGGTACGGTTGGCGCTTTCACGGAGGCTGTCACCGGACTCGGCCAACTGCCGCCGGGTCTCGGCGCCCGCCCTGGGCGCAAACAAGACACCAAGCGCCGCGCCGACTGCAGCGCCGCACACCAAGCCTGCAAGAAAACCGCCGGGACTGGTCGATCGGGATTCGAAGTCGTTGTTCATCGTCATTCTCCTTGGACAGTGAGGATCAGTGGGCGGGTAACAAACCCGCCCTTACCGGATTGCCCGGATGGTGCGATCGGGCACGGTGACGTGCGTAGGGGTCTTGTCGGTGAACGCACGCACACCTGCGCCCACGGCACGCGCGATGCCGAGGACCGGCCACAGCCGGTCGACCACGACATCGCGCGCGACCTTCGCGGCGAGGTCCAGACCCTGCAGCTTGCCCCTCACCGCGTCGTCGAGGCGACGTGCGCGGGCGGTGACGTCCTGCAGGTCGTCCATGATGAGCGACGCGCGCGCGCTGATCGGCGCCAGATGCCGCTGCTCGAGCGCTTCCAGCGCCGAGGCCGTGCGGCGGTACATCCGAAACAGCCCGATCGCCGTCGCGAGCAGCAGTAGGGACTGAAGGGCGCCGGCCACGGCGAGGATCGCGAGCCAGGTGTTGGTCGTGTGCAAGTCGGGATTCATAATCGCTCCTGGACGTCGTGGCGCGCGGGGGTGACGCGCGCCATCGCGGCCAGCGAGTCGCGCCCCTCGGCGTAGGCCAGCCGTGCCTTGTCGGCGGTGTCGCGCAGGCGGCTCAGTTCGCGCAGCCAGGTGTCGAGCGTCGGTCCGAGGCGCTCGCGAAACTGGCGACCGTGATCGGTGAAGAACAGGTAGCCCAACGCGAGACCGGTCACCGCGCCAAGCACCAGCGTGCTGCCCGGGCTCAGTCCGGCGCCTGTAGTCTGCGAATCGGCGTGTGATATCACCTTCGTGCCTCCTCGTGACGGCACCGTGTCACGACGTAACGCGGTGCACCTGCCTGCGAGTAACCCAAGGGCTGTGCCAACCCGAGGCAAATGCGATAACCGCTCGTTTCGCGAGTGTTTTGGCCACCAGGCGGCGACACGGGGCCTCACTGTGGGTGCGCGTGGGTAGGTAAGAACTGCACGCGAGGCCGGACACCGTCACTGTTGCAGCCCTTCGCTTCTGCGGCTGGCGCTGGTGGGCGCGCCCGGGTGGTCCCATGCTCCATGCCGATTCCCAGCAGCGTTCCGGCGGGCCTTCGGCATCCCGCCGGGCGCGTACCGTCTGCGGTGGGAGCCTCGCGGACGACAGCGCATGTTTGTTTGAGACAAGACGGCACGCCGCGCTTGTGAGAGGTTGGGTCAATGCACGCATCTCGGTTTGCCACAGTCCTGTCCGTCATCACCGCTCTGATGTGCTGGCCTTCAGACGCCGCCGCTCAAGCGCCTGACGCCCCCGCCTTCGACACTCTGGCGCGCGCCATTCGCGCCGGCGACTTCCAGCGCGTGACCAGCGTCGTCGTCAGCCGCCACGGCCGCCTGCTCTACGAGGGGTACTTTGACGAGGGCGGCGCTGACGCGCTGAGGAACACGCGGTCAGCCACCAAGACGGTCACCGGCATGCTGGTGGGCATCGCCATTGACCGCAAGCTCGTGCGCGACGCCGACGTGCCGGTGCTTCCCTTCTTCGCCGACCAGGGCCCGTTCGATCACCCAGATCCTCGCAAGGACCGCATCAGCGTCAAGGACCTGCTGACGATGAGCTCCCTGCTCGAGTGCGACGACAACAACCAGTTCTCGCGCGGCAACGAAGAGCGGATGTATCTGATCGAGAATTGGATCAAGTTCGCGCTCGACCTGCCCATCAAGGGATTCCCGGCGTGGACCGCCAAACCGGCCGACTCGCCCTATGGCCGCAGCTTCAGCTACTGCACCGCCGGCGTCTCCACGCTGGGCGCGGTGGTCGAGCGCGCGGCGCACCAGAAGCTGGCCGACTTTGCCAGGCAGTCGCTGTTCGAGCCGCTGGGCATCACGCGCACCGAATGGCAGTTCTCGCCGATGGGACTGGCGCAGGGCGGGGGAGGGCTCGCACTGCGAAGCCGGGATCTGCTGACCCTCGGACAGCTCTATCTCGACGACGGCCGTGTCGGCGGCAAACCGATCGTCTCCGAGGCGTGGGTGCGAGAGTCGACCTCGCCGCAGGTTCAAGTCGACGACGGCGTTTGGTACGGCTACCTCTGGTGGCTGCGGAACTTCGAGTCAGGCGGCGTCGCTCACCGCACCTACGGCATGAACGGCAACGGCGGCAACAAGGTGCTCATCTTCCCCGATCTCGACGCCGTCGTGGTCGTCACGACCACCAACTTCAACGTGCGCGGCGCGCATCAACTCACCGACAAACTCGTCACCGAACACGTCCTGCCGGCGCTGCTATCGTCCGCGCCGGCGCAGTAACGCGATGCGCCACGCCTCGGCGGGATAGAACACGTCGCGCAGCCGGCGTTCGTACAGGCCCATGAGCCTGCTGCGCCAGGTGGGCGCTGGGCGCCAGCCCGCCCAGGCCGTCTGGTCTACGTAGTGGAAGTAGAGCGCGCGCGACGGGTTGGCGTTGTGATAGCGCCAGGGCTTGAAGCTGCCGGCAAAGTGGACGATCCAGGGATCCTCGACGACCTGTCGGTAGACGGCGGCGTCCAGGTGCGGCGCGGCGAAGAACGCCCGGCCGCACAGCCCCGCCACATGGTTCCACCGCGGATCGAGTTCGCCCCAGTGGCCGCCCGCGGCTGCATTGAGCCCCTCCTGGTCCCAGAACGTCACCTCGTCGCGGTGCCGCTCCAGATAGTCCAGCGCACGAGCCGTGAGATCCTGGCGGCGCCAGACGTCGAGGTTCACGAGCATGACTCCCGCGTTGAAGTATCCCATCGACGGCGGCAGACCGAGGTCGCGGTAGGCGGCAACGCCGTGTCGAGACGACACAAAGGGCACGACGAGGTCCTGGACCGCCAGCAGCGCACGGTCCGCGAGATCGAGATCCCACAGCCGCGCGATGTCGGCGGTGACCACCACGTCGCAATCGAGCCATAGAACCTTGCCGAGTGCAGGCGGCAGCCGTTCTGGCAGCAGCAGCCGATCGTACGTCGCTGCCGTCATCGTTCCCCACAGCGGCAGATGCGCGACGCGGTCGGTGGCGGTCGTGAGCCAATGCACGTGCACCCTGGCCGGGTCCCACGAGTCCAGCGCCCGCTGCCTCGTGCCTGCGGTGAGACCTTCGTCGAAGACGTAGAGCGCGATGCGCCGGCCCGGCGCCAAGTGCGCCTGCACCGACGCCACCATCGTGGCCAGCGCCACGCCGTAGCCGTCGTCGGCCGCGCAGCAGATCGCGATGGGGCTATCGGTGTCGGGTGTCACGTCAGACCGTGCTCCGCTCTCCGATGGCGTCGCCGCTGGTGGCGTGGCGCCAGCACGATCGCGCCTCGCCCAAGCACCAGGCCAACTGCCCTGCAAGCTGCACCGGCAGCGTCGTCACGAACCGCATGCCCCAGCCGCTGCGGACCGCGTCGCGAGCCGCGCGGGCCAGCACCAACGGCACCAACAACGGTAGCAGCGGCAGCCTGGCGGCGGCCCGACCTCGCGACCACCGTTCGAACTCGATCCGCATCGCCCCGAACTCGCGCCCGCGACCGAGCCGCTCGCGCCAGTAGGCGCCAAAGGCGTCGTCGTGGTGGTGTTTCACGACGGCCCGTGGCTCGAACCACGGTCGGTCGCCAGATGCCGCCGCCTTCCAACTCAACAGCGAGTCGCTGCAGAACCGCGTCGGGTCCAGCGGCCCCACGGCGTCCCACACGCCGCGTGCGTAGCTGACATTGGCCGACGGCAGGATCCACCGCGGCCCGGGGGCGAGGCCGCTCAGGACCCACGAGAACTTGCACAGGTGGGTGCCGCATTCGAGCCATCGGCGGCTGCCCGGCTCGATGCTGCCGCCGACGACGCGATGTCCGGCGTCGTTGGCGGCCACCAGCCACTCGAGCCAGTCCGGCGCCGCCTCGCAGTCCGGGTCGGTGAAAACCAGCAGCGCACCGCTGGCCAGGCCGACGCCGAGATTGCGCGCCGCATGCGGGAGCAGCCGATCGGGGCTTTGCACGAATCGCACCTCCGGAAACTCGCTGATCACCAGGTCGGCGGTCGTCGTGTCTGGTGAGCTGTTGACGACGATGGTCTCGAAGTCACAAAACGTCTGGCGACCCAGCGCCTCGAGGCACAGCCGCACGGTGCCGTGCGAGTAGTAGGCCGGGATGATCACCGACACGCGCGGCGCGGCGTCGCTCACGCGCTTCTCTCCGCGTCCGAAAGTCGCAGACGGATGCCCCGCCTGGGGCGCAGGGCCGGGCCTGGGTAGAGCGTCACACGCTGGCTCGGGTCGGGCGCGACGAAGTACCGCTGCGCGATGGTGGCCAGCACGAGCGTGCACTCCATGCGCGCAAACGGCTCGCCGATGCAGGTGTGGGGACCGCCGCCAAAGGGAAAGTACGCAAAGCGCGGCCGGCCGGCGTCGGCGTGCTCGCCGAACCGCTCGGGCACGAACCGCTCCGGCTCTGGAAAGTGGCGGGGATTGCGTTGCGCGACGTACTGACAGAGCAGCAGCTTGCTGCCCGCGGCGACCGCCGCCCCCGATGGCAGCGTGTCGTCTTCGCGCGCGACGCGCACGAACATCCAGGTCGGCGGGTAGAGGCGCAGCGCTTCAGACAGCACCATACCGGTGTAGCGCAGCGCCGGCAGGTCGGCACTCGAGGGAGCGCGTTCCCCAACGACCTTTCGAACCTCGCCGGCGAGTCGGCGCTGGCACTCCGGGTGCTGTGCCAGCAGGAGCCACGTCCACCCGAGCGCCGCACTGACGGTCTCGTAGCCCGTGTCCATGAAAGTCAGCGCCTCGTCGCGGATCTGCGCGTCGGTCATGCCGGTGCCGTCGGCGTGACGCAGCGCGCACAGCATCGAGAGCAGGTCGGCCGAAGACGCCTCGGGCTCGCGCCTTGCGCGAAGCGCGCGGGCGAGCACGGCGTCGATGGCGGCAAGCGCCGATGGATGCGCCAACCGCGAGCGGCTGGGCTGATACTCCGGCCACGGCCAGGTCGCGCTCAGCAGGTGCTCGTAGTAGCGGCGCCGTTGGGTGACGGCCCGGGCGAGAGCGGCCCCTTGCCCGTCCTTGCCCAGCAGCGCCGCGATCATCACACGCTGCGTCAGCGCCCGCATCGAACGCGACATGTCCAGTGTCGTGCCGCCGGTCCACGTGCTGGCGGCGTCAGCAGCGGCCTCGACGACCGTGGCGGCGAATGACTCGATCATCCTGCGGTGGAACAGCGGCTGCAGCAGCCGCCGCTGCCGCAGGTGCGCGTCGCCGCCGGTGGTCAACAGGCCCGTCCCCAGGGCGCGACGCGCGCGGCGGCTGCTGATGCGCAGCGACTTCGTGTACCGTTCCTGGCGTGTGACCAGCACGTGCCGGATGTCGTCGGGGCCGGCGAGCAGCAGCGTCGGCGTGCCGATGCGCAGGCGCACGACATCGCCGTACTCGGCGGCGCAGCGTACGAGGAATCCAAGCCGGTCGCGCAGATAGGCCGGCAGGTGTCCAACCAGCGGCAGGCCAGCAGGCCCGGCGGACAGGGTCGGACTCATCCGCCGGCCTCGCGCTCGGCCTCGATCTCCCAGTAGTGCAGCTCCTGCTCTGCGCTCCCCTCGCCAAACAAGTACCCCGCCGCCTCGCCCCACGCCGACCAGCCGTGGGTGATCGCGTGGACGGGCAAGCCGGCCAGGACGACGGGCAGCAGCGACGTGCGGCCGCGCAGGCTTCCCAGCAAGCGCAACACCCCCAGCAGCGGCGCACTCACCGGGGTTACCAGCGCGTAGAACACGCGCCTGGGCACGCTCCATGATTGAAATCGCACGCGCCTGGCCGCCAGCAGCCGCGCGTAGGCCCGATTGGCGCGCATCAGGTGTGCCAGGCGCGTGAAGTTCTGATGCGCGGCCATCGCCTGCGGTTCGATACACATCGGCAGGCCGCGCCGGGCCAGCGCTTCCTGAAGACTGAAATCCGGCGTCAGCAAGCCCTCCAGCCGATCGCCATAGGACAGCAACACGTCGCGCTTGTATGAGATGTTGTTGCCCGGCAGGAACACCGCGGCACCGGGGCGGGCCGGGTGCAGCCAGAAACCATAGTCGTTCACCATGCTGCCGCGGCTGATATAGGTCTTCGGGTTGGCGTTGGTGAACGCGTAGCCGACCGCCACCCAGGGCGCCTGGTGCGCCTCGATCAGCGCGACGGCCCATGTCGGCGCTGGAAAGCAGTGGTCCTCGATGAAGGCGACCACCGGCGCGCTGGCGCGGCACAGTCCCTCGAAGCGCGCCGTCGACCACAGCGACGCGGTGGGGCGGGACAGATAGACGACGCGCACGCCATCGAGGGTCTCGAGCCGGGCCTCGCCGGCGCCACACAGATCGACGACGATGACCTCCATCACAGCGATCGCCGATTGCCGGCACAACGCCGTGACCACACGTTGCGATCGGCGGCGGCACGTGCCGACCACGACGATTGCCGAGAGCTGGGGACCTTCATCCATGGCGTAACCGGTATAGACTCGATCGACTGCCTCGGGAAGTCTAGTAGTCCCTTGCCGTCGCCTCACAAAGGACACGTATGGCTGGCACCCGCCGTGGGTATGGTTCGGCTCGTCGCGCGTTTCTGCAACAGTCGGTCTGGGGGATGACCGGCGGCCTGATGGCGGCGAGTCACAGTCACAGCTGGGCGCAACCGGCGGAGGACACGCTCAAGATCGTCAAGGTCGAGCCGATCCTCCTGACCGGTGTGCGCGGCAGCGCGCCGGGGGTGTTTGTCCGCGTCGAAACGGCCGACGGCTATGTCGGGTGGGGCGAAGGCACGAACTACCCCGGCGTGCGCCCGATTGCGACCGCGGTGACCACGTTGAGCAGTGTGGTCATCGGCCACAGTGCGTGGAATATCGAGGCGCTGTGGCAACGCATGTATCGGTTCCTGTACTACAACGGCATGGGCGGCGTCGTGCTCGCCGCGATCAGCGGCATCGACATGGCGCTGTATGACATCGTCGGCAAGAAGCTGGGCGTGCCGGTGTACAAACTTCTCGGCGGCCAGGTGCACGAGAAGCTGCGCACGTACGCCAATGGCTGGACCGAGGGCCTGGAACAGACGCCTGACGCCTACGCCGCCAAGACCAGGGACCTGGTCACGCGCGGCTATACGGGCTGCAAACTCGACCCGTTCTTCGTCACGCCCATGAACCGCGAGGTGACCCAGTCCGACCTGCGGCTGGCCGCGTCGATCGTCAAGGCCATCCGTGAGACGGGAGGCCCTGACTACGACATCGCGATCGACGTGCACGGCCGTTGGAACACCAAGTCCACACTTGAAATCATCGGCGCGCTCGAGCCGTATCGCTTGTTCTTCTACGAAGAGGCCGTGCCTCCCGAGAACGTCGCGGCGATGGCCGAGGTGCAGCGCAACTGCAAGACGCCGCTGGCGACGGGCGAGCGTATCTTCGGCCGTCAGGGCTTCCGCGAACTGCTGGAGCGACAGGCCGTGCGGATCATCCAACCCGACCTGGCGCGCACGGGTGGCATCACAGAAGTCAGGAAGATCGCCGCGATGGCCGACACGTACTACATCCCGGTTGCGCCGCACAATCCGAACGGGCCGATTTGCACCCTGGCCTCGATGCACCTCTGTTTCTCGATCCCGAACTTCCTGATTCTGGAGTACTTCGAAAAAGACGAGCCCATCTTCCAGGATCTCGTCGCTGGTGGGCTCAAGCGCGATCTCGGCGGAGTGTATCCGACCACGGCCCCCGGTTTGGGCGTCACCGTCACGGATGATTTCCTGCGCAAGTACAAGTTCGATCCGGCCAGGACCGACGAGATGGAGCGCCAGATGTTCAACACGGTCAAGTAGCGCGAATGGCCGGACCGCTGCGTCTCGCGTTCATCGGATGTGGATTCATCACCGGTGTCCATAGCAGGAATCTGAGCGCCCTTGGCGCCGACGTGGTGACGGCCTATGCCAGCCGCGACCGCGCCAAGGCCGACCGGTACTGCCGGCGATTTGGCGGCACGCGCAGCTATGGCGACTACGCCTCCGCCATCGCCGACCCCGACATCGACGCCATCGTCATCGCCGTCCCCCCGCGGTTTCACCTCGACCTGGCGCTGCAGGCGCTGGCCGCGGGCAAGCACGTGCTCGTCGAGAAGCCCGCGTTGCTCTGCATGGACGACTACGAGGCGGTTCGCGACGCCAGGACGGCGGCCGGGCGCGTGGTCCTGGTCGGCGAAAACGATCACTACAAGCCGCTGGCGGTGACGCTGCGGCGGCTGCTGGCCGATGGCGTCATCGGCGAGATGGTGTTTGCGCACTTCACGACACTGGCCCATCGCCTGAAGACCGCAGAGGACTGGCGCAACGACGAGTCCATGGCCGGCGGCGACGCGTTCTTCGAGGAAGGCATCCACTGGCTGCACCTGGCGGGCAGCCTCGGCCCATCGATCGTCACCGCACACGGGTATCGTCCTCCCATCTCGCGCACGGGCCCCGACCGGCGGGCCAAGAGCCTGATGGTGGCGTTCCAGTACGACAACCAGGCCGTCGGCTCGCTCTACTACTCGCGCGAAGTGCCGTCATTGCTGCGGGGGTTGCGACTGTCGAAGCTGTTTGGCCGTGACGGCATCATCACCTTCGAGAGCAATGGCGCCTTCGTGCTGGCCCGCGGCAAGGGCTGGCCGCGGGTGATCCTCCCGGGCGTACGCGACATCCGCGGCTATCAGGCAATGTATCGCGACTGGCTTGCCGCGATCCGCGACGGCCGCGCGCCCGAGATGAGCCTTGAACGGGCCATGGAGGACCAGCGCCTCATGAATCAGATCTACGCCAGCCTCGATCGGCCCAAAGTCCCGGCGTGATGCGCGCGTCCCACTTCGACCTCGTCATCATCGGCACCGGAGCCGGCGGCGGGACGATGGCCCAGGCACTTGCCGGCTCCGGCGCGCGCATCCTGGTCGTCGAGCGCGGCGAGTTCGTCCCGAACGAAGACCAGAACTGGAGCCCCGAGGCCGTCTGGCGGGACCTGCGCTATCGCGCGACCGAGCACTGGCTCGACGAACGCGGGGAGTCGTTCGTGCCGTACACCCACTACGGCGTCGGCGGCAACACGAAGTTCTGGGGCAGCGTGCTGTACCGCCTGCGTTGCGAGGACTTCCAGGAAGTCGCGCACGCCGATGGCGTCTCGCCCGCCTGGCCCATCGACTACGAGACGCTGGCGCCCTACTACGACCGCGCCGAGCACCTGTACCACGTGCACGGCGAGGTCGGCGACGACCCCACCGAACCGCCACGCGGCCCGTTTCCGCACCCCGCCATCCCGCACGCACGCGGGATGGCCGCCATCGTCGCGCAACTGCGCGCGCAGGGGCTGCACCCCTCGGCGTTGCCCCTGGGCCTGCTCAACCCGGGCGCGCCGGGCGGCTGCGTCCTCTGCAACACGTGCAATTCATTCCCCTGCAAGCTGCACGCAAAGAGCGACGCCGAGGTCTGCGGGATTCGCGAGGCGATCCGCCATCCGAACGTCACACTGTGGACCGGCGCCCTGGCTCAGCGCCTGGTGACCGGCCACGACGGCACGCGCATCGAGGCGGTGGAGATTGTCCGGCACGGCCAGGTCGAACGCGTCGAGGCGCCCCTGGTCGTGGTGTCGTGCGGCGCGGTCAACTCGGCCGCCTTGCTGCTGCGCTCGGCCAACAAAGAGCACCCCGCCGGGCTGGCCAACTCGTCTGGGCTCGTCGGACGGCGCTACATGGCGCACCTGGCGACGATGATGCAGGGGTTTCACCCGTTCCGGGTCAACGACACCGTGTTCCAGAAGACGGTGGCCATCAACGACTTCTACCTGCGTGGACCGGGCAGACCCTATCCGCTCGGACAGATCCAGTCACAGGGGCGGACGCATGGCGTGATGGCACAGGTCGTCGGCGACACCATGGTCCCTGGAATCCCGCGCTGGGCCTACGACTGGTGGGTCGCCCGCGGCGTGGACTGGCTGGTGATGTCCGAAGACCTGCCACGGCCCGAGAACCGCGTGACGGTGGAGCCGGATGGACGCATCCGTCTGTCGTACTCGCCCAACAACGCCACCGCGCACCAGGCGCTTGTCGCCGAGGCCACACGCATCCTGCGCCGGCTCGGCTTCTGGAAGGTGATGACGCACTCGCACCAGAGCAGGAACACGACCCACCAGTGCGGCACGCTGGTGTTTGGCACCGATCCGCGTCAGTCCGTGCTCGACCCGTATTGCCGCACACACGACATCGCGAACCTGTTCGTCGTCGACGCGTCGTTCTTCCCGTCGTCGGCGGCCGTGAATCCCGGCTTGACGATCGCCGCGCAGGCGTTGCGCGTGGCCGAGCACATCACCGCCTCCTGAGCTGCGGTAAGCTCCAAGCGGAGACCCTATGAGAGCGCAGTCGTTCAGCCACGTCGGCATCACCGTGTCCGACTTCAACCGGTTCGTGCAGTTCTACTGGGACATCTTCGGCTGCCCGCTGGTGGGGGCCTCCGACACCCCGCCGGATCGCGTGCGCCGTTTCTTTGGCGTCGACGGTCCGGAACCGCGCTGCAAGATCGGCTGGATCCGCGTGCCTGGCGGCGGCATCCTGGAGATCTTCGAGTTCCAGCCGCAGCTGGCCTCCGCGACGATCCCGTGGAATCGCGTGGGCCTGACGCATTTCAGCTTCAACGTGCGCAACACGCAGAAGTGGCACGCGTACCTGGTCAGCAAGGGCGTGGAGTGCCTGGGCACGCCCGAGCAGTCGCCGCGCGGCCACTGGTTCTTCTTCGCGAAGGACGTCGACGGCAATCTGATCGAGATGATCGACCTTCGGCACATGTACTACGTGTTGAAGTGGCTGGGACCGATCGGCGGCTGGCTGTTCCGGCGCGGGATGTACAAGCAGTACTACGCGCCGAAGCAGGCTTGAAGGCCTGCGCTACGTCACTGGCTCGATGGTGACCTCGGCGTTGTAGTCCGGCGCGAGCGAGTCAGGGTCAAGGCGATCGCCGGCCAGCAGGACGTTGCCTTCTGGCCAGTGCACTTCGAGGTTACCCGGCTTGATGCGCGCGCGCTTCACGCGGCCCGTGAAGGTGCCCCTGTCCGATCGCAGCGTGACCAACGCGCCGTCGGCAAGCTCGAGCCGCGCCAGGTCGTCGGCGCTGATGAAGATGTCGTCGCGCCGGGCGCCGGTGAGCGGGTCCACGTCGCGCTGCACCATCGAGTTGAACTGCTTGCCGCGGCGCGTGGACACAGTGAACTGTCCATCGCGACGCGCCGGGCGCGCCAGCGTGACGGCCGCAAAGCGGGCCTTGCCGTCCGGCGTGGCAAAACGCCCGTCGGCAAACAGCGTCGGACCGCCCCACTGCAACTGATCGCCTTTGGAAGCCAGCCTCTCGATGCCCGCGTACAGCGGCACCGTGCTGGCGATCTCGCGACGAATCGCCGCGGCGTCCTCGAGCCCCACCAGCGCGGCCTTGTCGGGCCACGCCCGCGCCATCACCTCGCGAAACACCCACCATTCGGCTTTCGCCGACCCAATACGCCGGCCCGGGATCTCGGGCGAGAAGATCACGCGGCGTTCGGTGGAGGTCTGGGTGCCGCCGCCCGGCGACTCGTAGCGCGTCGTCGCCGGCAGCAGCAACACGTCGCCGTCGCAGTCCGCCAGCATCGCCGAGGACAGCACGATGTCCTGATGAACACGAAGGCGCGGAGTACGCAGCGCGGCGCGCGACCGGTCCTGGTCGCCAAGCGTCTCCAGGAAATTCCCGCCGACGATCCAGAACAGGTCCACGTCGCCTCGCGCGGCGTGCGCGATCATCTCGCCGGCGGTCCATCCCTGAACGGCAGGCACCGGGAAGTTCCAGGCTCTCTGCATGCACGCGCGCGCCTCCACGTCCAACCGCGGCACGCATCCCACCTCGGCGCCGCCTTGCACGCCTGAGTGACCGCGAATCGGCACGAGGCCGCGATGAGGCCGTCCCGGCAGGCCGCGGGCCAGGCCGACGTTGACCAGCGCCTTCACGGTGTCGACGCCATGCGCGTGTTGCGTGAGGCCCATCGACCACACCAGCACCGCGTTGGGACGCGCCACCAGCAGGTCGGCGAACTCGACGATGCGCTCGCGCGACATGCCGCTGTCGCGCGAGATCCGATCCCAGCCGACCGCCGCCGCCTGGGCGCAAGCCTCCTCGAAGCCCGTCGTGCGCTCGGTGACGAAGGCCTCGTCGACGCCGCCGCGTTCGACCAGTGCCAGCAGCACGCCGAGCAGAAACGCGAGGTCCCCGCCGGTGTGCACCTCGAACCAGTGATCGGCCAGCGCGGTTCCATTCAGCGCGCTTTCGGCGATCGACGGGATCCAGTAGCGCTCGAGGCCGGGCTCGCGGAAGGGGTTCACGACGGCGATCTGCGCGCCGTTGCCCTTCGCGTGATGCAGGTACTTTGTCGTCACCGGCTGGTTGTTGGCGACGTTGGACCCGAACAAGACGATGAGGTCGGCGTGCAGCCAGTCGGCATAGCTGCAGGTGGAGGCCGCGTGGCCCAGCATCGCCTTCATCGCGACGGTGGACGCGGCATGACAGAGGCGCGCGGAGTTGTCGACGTGGTTCGTGCCGAGAAAACGCGCGGCCTTCTGCGCGGCGTAGTAGACCTCGTTGGTGACGCCGCGCGAGGTCAGGTAGAACGCCATCCGCTGCGGGTCGACCGCTCGCGCTTCGCCCGCGATGCGGCCGAGCGCGTCGTCCCAACCCACCACACGGAAGCCGCGATCGCCGGCGCGCCGGAGCATTGGCTCGGGCAGCCGGCCCAGCCCGCGCAGCTCGCGTGATGAACGGCCCGACAGCGCCGCGACATCGGCAAGCAGGTCGGGCAGCAGGGCCGGCGCCGTGTTCAGGCGCATCAGCTCCAGCCGCACCATGCAGAGGTGTGTGCCTGGCAGCGTCCAGTCCGACAGGCCCGACGAGCCCAGTGCGCAGCCGTCGCAGACGCCGCGGCTCAGGATGCGCCACGCAAACGGCAACTGGTCGCGGTTCTCCCAGGCGAGCGTGAGCATCTCGGCGTAGTGGTGCGGCTTCTGGGCGCCGAGTCCGAAAAGGGGCATACGCAAGCGGTATCATACGGCGCAGCCGCACATGATCCGAAGGACCGACGCCTCACCGCACGCGATCCGCCTGGTCGACGTCGTCCGTAGCGGTGAGCACGGGGTGTTCTCCGATCACGTCGCCGTCGAGTCGCCGATTGAAGTGCGCGTCAACGGCCAGCCCTTCTCCGTGATCATGCGCACGCCGGGTGCCGACCGCGAGCTCACTCTGGGATTTCTGTTCAGCGAAGGGCTGATCCGCCACCGAGCCGATGTCGAGCGCGTCGACATCGACGAGGGGGCCGGCATCGCCAGCGTCGTCTTCCAGCGAGGGCGCGCCGACGCGGTCGCCGAGGCGCTCGGACAGCGCCGTCAGGTGGCGATGCACTCGTCGTGCGGACTGTGCGGCCGCCGGAGTCTGGAGTCGCTCGAGATCAGCGCGCCGCCGCTTGCGATGGAGTGGTCCGTGGAGACCGCGACGATCGACGGCCTGCCCGCGACGCTGCGGTCGGCCCAGTCGGCCTTCGCGCAGACCGGCGGCCTGCACGCGGCTGGGCTGTTCGATCTCGACGGGCGGCCGGTCGCCAGCGCCGAGGACGTCGGTCGCCACAACGCCGTGGACAAACTCATAGGGCGAATGCTCGACGCCGGGCGCCTGCCCCTCTCCAGGACACTGCTGCTGGTGAGTGGCCGCTCGTCGTTCGAGATCGTGCAGAAAGCCTGGCTGGGGGGCATCCCGCTGATCGCCGCCGTCTCGGCGCCATCAAGTCTGGCGGTCGACCTTGCCCGTCAGGCGGGCATGACGCTGTTGGGGTTCGTCCGCGACGGGCGCTTCAACGTCTACGCCCATCCCGACCGGGTGGCGCGCTAGACGCCTCGGCGGGCGCGGGTAATGCTCTCGCTGATGGTCTGGGGCGGACCGCTCCAGAAACGCATGACGACCAGGGCTGGCACCAGGCCGAAGGCGGCGAGCACGAATCGGCCGCTGAGCGACGTCACGTCAGCGGCAAGGGTCACCGCGACGACGATTGTCATCCACGCGCCGGCGAGGACGATCTTTCTGTACTGGTTGTGCATGGGGGCAGTGTACGGCCCGCGGTTCATCAGACGCTGTGCTGAAGTGCACACTTTGCAGAAATCGGCCTGATTTGTCCGCTCTTGCGGGTGACTCTACCTGCCCTAGCCTGAATCGTCGTCATTCTCGAGCCTGACGTGTGCACAAATGAACAGTATTTTGCCGAAGAGTGCGAGTAACATCGACCGGTGAGAGACAATTGGGGATTCGGTCCATCTGACAGAGGGGCCGTCGGCGGCGACGAAGCCTATCGGCCGTACCGTCGCCTGGCGGTCGGCGTGCTGGCCCGGGCGCTCCAGGATCTCTCGAACCCGGCAGGCACCGCGACCGACCGCGAAAGTGCGCGGGTCTTCTTCACCGGCTCTGGGATGCTGCGCTACTGGTGCCGCGTGGCCTCGCTCGATCCCCAATGGGTTGCCGGCCGCGTGCAGAAACTCGGACAGGTCACGCTTCCTGGTGAACCATGCAGTACACCGTCGCTCGCGACAAGCCGCTCGTCCCTACCGCCTGTCCCGTCTGTCGTTCGACCGATCTGAAGACCACCAGCAAGACGGTTGACGAAGCGACGTACTGGCGGTGCGGTACGTGCGGTGAGGTCTGGAACGCCGGCAGACGGCGGGACGTCACTTCCTGGGGCTCACGCCGCTGAGGCGCTGAGGTTCCACGTCAGGGCGCAAGCGTCCGAAGGGCGGCAATCCGCTCGAGCGCCTTGTCGCGCAACCGCGCGGCGTCTGACGCGATGTCAATCTCGCCGGTCGCCTCCAGACGCGGCACCCGACGGTCGAGTGCCGTGATGAGCTCGAGCAAATCGTCGATCATGCGTTGACGCGTTGCCGGAGTATCCACCGATCCAGCCTACGTCCGCCCTCTCACGGGCACTGTTCTAAATTGCACACGCGCTCGTGGCCATCGACGCTGGACCGCTACCAGGTCACAAACAGGGTGGCTTTCACCACCACGTCGGTCGCGAGCCCTGGACCGCTGACAGGGGTCCCGTAGTCCACGATCTCGACGTGAGGCTGGAAGAACACGTGCCGGTCGAGCTCGACGTCCACGCCGCCAATCCACAGCGTGTTGCCGGCCTTGTCGCTCATCGGCAGATAGTCGATCTTCTCGCCGTCTGGCACGGGATCGAAGTTGTGATCGGCCCGGCCGTACACCCAGAGCCGCTCGCGCAGCCGTCGCGCCCCGAACACCGACACGAGGTCAAGCGTCACGTCGCTTCCAGGGGCCGACCGCCGCCGCTGCTGCGTGAAATGTGCGCCCAGTCGCCCGGCCGGTCGCACGAACCCGCCGAAGACCTGCCAGGTGGACCACCGCGCCACGTCCGGGCGGTCCTGCACGTCGGCGTAGCCCTCCACGGTGAGGCCCTTGACGATCTCGTGGCGCACCGCGCCGCGGAAGGCTTTGGTCCGATCGGTCTCGCCGTTGACGCCGCTGCCGTTGCCAAGCTGGACGCTGTAGCGGGTGCGCCCGCCCAGCGCGCCCTGCGCCAGCACACCCGTATCGCGCGAGCTGTCCCAGCGCAGGAGATCGAGCGGCGTTTTCTCAACCGACCGGTAGCCCCAGACACTCTCGACGAACTCGAAGCTCGGCGTCGGGGCCATGCCAAACAGCACCGCGTGCTTCCCCTTTGTCCACTTCAGCCAGGCGTCCTTCACGTACGGGGTCATCCGCTGACTCGACGAGAAGTCGCCGGGGCTGTTCATTTCGAGGCGGACGCGCGTCGAGAAGGCGTCGCTGAACTTGTGATCGTAGGTGAGGTAGATTCGCCGGAACCAGAAGCCGTCCTGCCCCTCCACCGCGTCCCGGTGATCCGCCGTGAACCAGTAATAGTCGGCGTAGATCAGGCCCGAGATCTTCCAGCTCGGCTCGGCCTTCTTCGCCTCCTCCGCGGCCTGCGGCGCCGGACCGGGCGGCGGATCCGTCTGGGCGACGACGAGGCGGGGGGGACCAAACAGCACGAGCGCGGCGAGCGCCGCCACCTTCAACCCTGTGTGACTCCTACAGATCATCAGCCTCCGGCTCCGCAGTTGTTTACGCGATTGTTACATAATGGGTCGGTCCCGAGAGGAAGGAACCTCCAGATGCGGATCCCGTTCGTCAAGTCGTCGTTGTTACTCGTGCTTGCCGTCATGTTGATTGCGACTCCCGTTCAGGCGCAGGCCGCCTCCACCGATGTCGCCACCGCGCCGCCCAGCGACGATGGGTCGCCAGCCGCGGCGCCGGTCACGTTCTCCGCGTCGCTGATTCCGGACGATGTGCCCACGCCGAAGCACACGGGCGTGCGCGCGCTGTTTCGCAATCTCGGGAACGACTTCAAGGCGTTGCCGTCCATGCCCAATCTCTGGATCGCGGGCGTGGGCGGTGCAGCCGCCCTTGCGGTGCATCCCTGGGACGACTCGGTCAACCAGAGCCTGCAGGGCGCGGGCGACTTCTTCAACGCCGGCCAGCACCTCGGCTCCACCGGCATCCAGGTGGGCGCCGCGCTTGGCACCTACGCCGTCGGCCGGCTCACCCACCATCCCAAGGCGAGCCACGTTGGGATGGACCTGTTGCGCGCGCAACTGGTGGCGCAGGCGCTTACGCAGGCCATCAAGATGACGGTGCGCCGCGAGAGGCCCGACGGGACCAAGTATTCGTTTCCCTCGGGCCATGCCTCGGTGAGCGTCGCGACCGCGATTGTCATCGACCGGCACTTCGGCCTGGCTTGGTCCCTGCCGTTGTATGGCATGGCGACCTACGTCAGCCTGTCGCGGATGCACGATAACCGTCACTGGCTCAGTGACGTCGTGTTTGGCGCAGCGGTGGGCGCGATTGCGGGGCGGACGGTGACGCGTCACGGGCGCTCGAACTACACGTGGGCGCCGGTCTACACGCCGGGCGAAGGCGTGGCCTTGCTGATCACGCGCGACATGCATCACGAGTAGACGGCGTTTTGATGCCTCGCCCCAAAAACACCACCGGCCGGTCCACCGAAAGGCGAACCGGCCGGGAAATTCTTGGTTGCGGGGGCGTGCAACCGGCGGTACTTGCAGCTGTGGAGCGGGGCGGCGTGAAATGAGCGTGGTTACGAAGTTCGGCTCTTCGTCGATTTGAGTACAGCGATCTGAGATAAGGCCCGGCCGCGTGCGCCGACCCGTCTGTAGAGTGGGCGGACTCCTTCCGAAGTTTTCCCGTTTATCGGCGCCATTCGTCGTCTTCAGCCCAGGCCGGAGGTGACCTATCAGGTCTGCGAATTCAGCACGTCCCGAACCTTTTCTCGCAACGCCGCCGCGCTGAACGGCTTGCTGAGGAATGGCATCTTCCCGTCCAACACCCCGTGTCGAACGATCGTGTCGCTCGTGTAGCCTGACATGTAGAGGACCTTCATCGCCGGACGAGTCTGAGCAAGCCGAGCCGCGAGCTCCCGTCCGCTCATGCCGGGCATCACGACATCGCTGATCAGGAGATGCACCGGTGCTTCATGACGCTCCAGCAGGCGCAGCGCCTCCTCGCCGGTGGCCGCCCCGAGCACAGTATAGCCCATGGGCTTAAGGAATCGCATGGCCAGTGTGCGGAGGCCGGCGTTATCTTCCACGAGGAGAATGGTCTCGGTGCCGGAACCGGAGACCACGGTCGGTTCCAGCCGGTGAGGGCCCGTTGCCTCGGCCACCCGTGGCAAGTGGATCTTGAAGCTGGTCCCCTGGCCAACCTCGCTGTAGGTCCAGATGAACCCCTCGCTTTGCTTGACGATGCCGTACACGGTCGACAGCCCCAGCCCCGTGCCCTTGCCCGGACCCTTGGTGGTGAAGAACGGCTCGAAGATGCGAGCCCGTGTGGCCTCATCCATGCCGACGCCGGAGTCGCTCACGGACAGAATGACGTACGGCCCTGGCGGTACGGCCACGCCCTGCCGGTGACCGTAGTGCTCATCAGTTGTGACGTTCTGCGTCTCGATGGTCAGCTGGCCGCCATTCGGCATGGCGTCACGCGCGTTCACGGCTAAGTTCGTAATCACCTGTTCGAGTTGTCCAGCGTCCGCCTTGACGCTCCCCAAGCCTGGAGCAGGCACGACCACCAGACCGATGTCCTCGCCGAGTAGCCGCCGGAGTAGACTCTCCATCCCCTCCACCACCGTGTTGACGTTCAGTACCCGTGGTTCCAGGATCTGCTGGCGGCTGAAGGCCAGCAGCTGGCGGGTCAACGTGGCCGCTCGCTCTCCGGCGCGGCGAATCTCCTGCACATCCGCGCGCACCGGATCGTCTTGACTGACCTGCTCCAGCACGAGATCCGACATCCCGTTGATGACGGTGAGCAGGTTGTTGAAATCGTGCGCGATGCCGCCAGCGAGATGCCCCACGCTTTCCATCTTCTGCGCCTGACGGAACTGGGCCTCCAGCTGTTTCGCTCCCGTAAGATCTTGTTTGATTGCGATAAAGTTTGTGATCTCACCGCTGGCGTTCTTCACCGGCGTGATGGTGGTATCCTCGACGATCAGATCGCCGCCCTTTCGCCGATTCGTCAGTTCACGCCGCCAGCTTTTCCCAGTCAGAATCGTATTCCACAGGTCTTTGTAAAGCTCCCCATCATGAACGCCGGACTTCAGTACAGACGGGTTCTGGCCCATGACTTCTTCGGCCGTGTAGCCGGTTGCGATGGTGAAGGCCGGATTGACCCATTCAATCGCACCGTTGCGGTCAGTGATGACGATCGAATGGGCGGCGAAGTTCAGGGCGGCACTTTGCAGGCGTAGTTTCGCATCCGCCTGCTTGCGCTCGGTGATGTCGCGCACGATGGCTAGCGTTCGGCCGCCGGGCAGCGTCGTCGCGCTGACTTCGCCGGGGAACAGCATCCCATCCTTGCGGCGGAGCTGCCATTCGCTGCGCATCACCTCGCCTGCGCTGATGCTAGCCAGCGCCGGCGCCACCCGTGCCACGTCCTCGGCGGCGATGAGGTCGCCAGCGCTCAATGCCAGTAACTCCTCACGCGTGTAGCCGAGCATCCGGCAGGCCATCCCGTTAACGTCGTCGATGCGGCCCTGCGCGTCTAAGGCGAAGATACCGACGGCAGCGGACTCGATGAGCGTACGGTAGTTTACCTCGCTCACTCGCAGCGTCTGATCCGCCTGCTGGCGCTGCAGGCCCTGCGTCAACTGCTCCCGAGACATGACCTGCATCGCGGCCCAGCAGCTCATGACCAGCAACGTTACCAAGATGGCTGCGGCGACGACGTTCCAGAACACCTGAACCCGCCGTTGCGTCCGCATCGAGTCGATGCTCTGCTCCAGCGCACGGCTGAACTCCGCCATGCCGGCAGCATAGACCTTCTTCCGGAATCCATACTCCTCGCTCGACAACACCCGTCGCGCCCCGCCCTGCTGCCCCTGCCGCACCAGATCGAAGGCGCGGTTTTCCATCTCTACAAGTTTCGTGTTGGCAGCGTCCATCTGGGATGCGCTCTGATTGGTCCCCGTCGCCGGAGCCAGGCGCATGGCTTCTTTGATTACCTGAGTCAGTTGCGGCTCAAACCGGCGGTAGCGCGCCTCCCATTGGGGGTCGCCGGTGGCCGCCGACATGAGGGCCGACATCGTCAAGACTTCGTCGAAGAGAAGGACTTGACCTCGGAGCTCCTCCATGTGGCTGACCTGTTGCAATTGCCCCGTGTCAAAGCGGTAGTCGCGGAACATCGTCCAACTCAACCAGCCGGCGGTCAACAGCGAGAGCGACACGACCGTCCCGACCGCCCTCAGGGACCAGCCCTTGGCGGGATGGACACGAGGTTCACTCACGGTCAGGCCAAGGATGGGAACAGCCCTCATCATGGCCTGTCAGCATGGGCCGGAAACAAGCGCGCGAGGAGCTCAAGCGCGGCCGTGGCCGCTTTGTGGATTTCCTTGAGACCGCGGCGGCGCGGATCGCCGGCGGCTTCAAGAACGAGGAGCGATCGAGTGCGCGCCCGGAGCTCGTGTGCGTTGAACCGGTCGCTGACGAAACCGTCCGCGCCGACATCGATGCCGCGGATGCAACTGGCCGTGTCGTTGACCGAGGTGTTGACCACGACCGGAATTAGCCGCGTGCTCGGATCCTGCTTCATCACCTGACACGCCTCGAGGCGATTCCAGTAGCCGGCCTTTTCCATGATGTCGAGGTGGTCGCCAACACTGTTTCCCTTGTGGCACAGGCCTTGTCATCGCTGCATACCCAGGGGGCCCTCCAATGGCCCGACACTGTCGCACTCTCCACAGTGGGTATCGGTCGAACCAGCACCGCCGGACATATCCTGATCCGGATGACGGCGCTCGGCCGGCCGACGTCGTACAGAGTCGGTCAGTAAGGGGTCCGAGGGTTGGGATCGTGTTGGCCAGCTACGCACCGTGCAACACCGTGCAACAACGCCCGTGTTCGGCGGCACGTACGCCTTCATCCGCGGCATAGATCAGCATGCCACCGGGCAGGTCCAGTGCGACCGCGTAGGCGAGGAGCTGGTACAAGTCCGCGTTCCGATAGACACCGACCGTGCCGCCGGCTCCATACGTGTACCTGGCCGGCCCGTTTACGTCGTTCGCCAGCGCCTTAGAAGGCGACTGCCAACCCGCAAGGCCTGGCGGCCCCCGCGCTAATGCCGGCTGCCAAGGCCGCCGATAGAGAGATACGTGCAGTACTCGCTCGCCCGCCGTCCGTCCATTTCGTCTGCCATAGCTCTGAGGTCGACCGCATGCGCAGTGAGAATCGCGAACATGCCCTCTTCTTCACGCCTCAGCGCCTGAACTTGGTCTGGCCGCGCACCCTAGTAGGGTGGAGCGAGGAGGAGCCGCTAGCCGATCCTCCCCTCGCTATCGTGCACCTGGGCGACCGCGACGCTACGATTCGGGAGACGTCCGCCATCGCGACCGGGCATCTCACCGCCGCCGTCGGTGCAACACGATGAAGGCGCCGGGCACTGTCGTGATCGCCGATGACACGCGCGCCAGTCTCGATCTGCTCACCACCATCCTCACGCGCGACGGTTACACCGTGCATGCCGCGCGGGATGGCGAAGAAGCGCTGCAACTCGCCCTGCAGCAATCGCCCGACATCATCGTGACCGACGTGCTGATGCCGAAGCTCAGCGGCTTTGAGCTGTGCCGGTGGATCAAGGGCAACCGCGCGACGCGCTTCATTCCCGTGGTCTTGGTGACGGGCCTGGATGGCGCCCGGGAGCGGATCGAAGGGATCAATGCTGGCGCCGACGACTTCCTGCATAAACCGGTGAACGCGCAGGAACTGCAGGCCCGCGTGCGCTCGCTCGTGCGGCTAAAGCGTTTCACCGACGACCTCGACTCCGCCGAATCCGTCATCCTGAGTCTGGCGCTCACGGTGGAGGCACGCGACCCGTGCACTGGCGGCCATTGTGTGCGCATGTCTTCGTATGCGTCGCTGTTCGGGACGCATCTCGGCCTGCCCGACGACGACGTCACGGCGCTCGCGCGCGGAGGCTACCTCCACGACGTCGGCAAGATCGGGGTGCCGGACGCAGTCCTGCTGAAAGCCGGACCTCTGACGCCCAGCGAGTTCGCGATCATCAAACAGCACACCGTGACAGGGGACCAATTGTGCGGGGACCTACGACCGCTCCGACTGGTCAAACCGATTGTGCGCTCGCATCACGAGCGCATTGACGGCAGCGGCTACCCCGACGGCTTGGCGGGGGATGCGGTCCCATTGCTGGCGCAGATCACGGGCATCGTCGACGTCTATGATGCACTGACTACCGATCGCCCCTACCGGTCCGCGCTGACGTCAGCGGTTTCGCTGGCGGAGCTTGACGCGGAATCCCGGCGCGGACTGCACCAACCAGATCTGGTGTGCGCGTTTGCGGAGTTGCACAGAAGCGGTCGGTTCACCCAGCCGACACGGCGCGGTACGGACCTGCAAGGCCACGTCGTCACAGACCCCCTCCGCCACGCCATCTGAGGCCGGATGTGTCATCGGACGGTCGTTGGACAAGGACGCGGTCATAGACGTGGAGTCACAGATGCAGCCCGCGTTCCCGTCGCCACTCACGGTGCCGGGGCCCACGACGAAGCCCACGACGGTGCTGGTCGTGGATGACGACGCCAGGGCCAGGCGCCTCTTCGAGCGCCTGTTGGTTGGTCAGGGATATGTGGTGGAGACCGCATCGGACGGCCCGTCGGCGCTGGCCGCCGTACAAAGCACCCCGCCAGACGTCGTGGTCCTGGACGTCATGCTGCCAGGGGTGAGCGGGTTCGAGATCTGCCGCCATCTCAAGCGCGAGTCAACCACACGGCTGACCCCGGTCATCCTGGTAACTGGCATGAACGACAGAGCGCGGCGGGCCGAAGGTCTCGAGGCGGGTGCCGATGACTTCTTGGGTAAGCCGGTTGATCCCAGCGAATTGTTCGCCCGTGTCGGCGCGGTGGCCCGACTCAAACGGTGCACGGACGATCTGGACTCGGCGGCCGCGATCATCACGACGCTGGCGGTCATGATCGAGGCTAGGAATGGCTCCACCGCGGGCCGCTGTCATCGCATCCACTCGAAGGACGTCGCGTAATGACAGGCGACGACCAGAACCGTCACGACTTCGCGAATCACCTGGGTATCATCCTCGGATTCTCCGAGTTACTGCTCGCCGGCACTGCCGACGACGATCCGCGGCGCGCGGACGTCGAGCAAATCCACGCTGCGGCCACAGCGGCACTCGACTTGCTCGTGCGCCTGTATCCAGGTCCAGCGGGGATGCTGCGATGACGGCGCTCCCTGTGCTGCCGGGCGGCGGTGCTTGCGCCATTCGCTGTTTATCAAGCAGCCCTTCTTTGCTCGTGGGGCCAGAAGATCGTCGGCCGTGAAGATATCGCTCCAGGTCAACGGCTGACTCACGAGGCCAGCCTGCGTCGCTGGCGTCCTGGTCTCGTGCCCGAACCTTAACGCTCGGTGCGGTCGGACGAAGTTGTAGTGACAGCGGAAGGGCTCCACGTGTTCGCGAAGCTGGTTTTCGTATCTCGCGTGGGATGTCGACCGACGGCGCAGGTACGCCGAGCCTTGACGAATCGTCAGGTTGAGGCGCTCGATGAACGACGTGTTCAAGGTCTCGGAATCCTCCGACTCCAGCAGGGCTTGTTCAGGCGGCCAGCCGTGCCGATCTTCAGGCGCCGCTCGACTCGGATCACGCGACTATTCCGCCGAGTCTTGATCACCTGACCGTAGATACACGCGGGGCCCACGAGGCGCACGATCACCCCGGAGTAACATGTGTAGCCATCCGTGGCGATCAGCGGGACTTGGAGTTCCCAGGAATCAGTGGACACCCTGTCTGCGCGGCTTGTGAGCCGCCTCGAACTGCTCAGGGCTGACGCCACCCAGATGACTGTGACGACGCGAGCGATTGTAGAACGAGTCGATGTAGTCGGCGACGTCGGCGATCGCCAGGTCTCGGGTCTTGTAGATCTGTTTCTTGACCCGCTCCTTCTTCAAGCTGCCAAAGAACGACTCGGCGACGGCGTTATCCCAGCAGTTGCCCTTCCGGCTCATGCTCGGCTCGAGACGATGGGAGCGGCAGAAGCGCCGCCACGCATCAGAGCCGTACTGCGTGCCCTGATCGGAATGAATCAGGGTGCCTCGGGGCCGGCGCCGCCGACGCACGGCGATCAACACGGCATCGAGCACGAGCTCGCGGTGAATGGTCGGCCCGGCAGACCAGCCGACGATCTTTCGCGAGAACAGATCCATGACGACGGCCAGGTAGAGCCAGCCTTGCCACGTCCGAATGTAGGTGATGTCCGTGACCCAGGCTTTGTTGGGCCGCGTCACCGTGAACTGTCGCTGCAGCAGATTCGGGATCAGGACGGCGGGCTTGCCGACGGACCAGCGCCGTGTGCGATAGCCGTGGAGGGCGCGCAGCCGGTTCTCTCGCATGAGGCGCGCGACTCGGTGCTTACTGCAAGTCTCACCGGCCTCACGCAGATCGAGGAACACGCGTGGCGCGCCATAGATGCCCTGGCTGGCGACGAACGACGCCCGAATCAACCGGAGGAGGCGGGCGTCTTCCTGCGCCCGGTGCGAGAGCGGTTGCTGCAGCCAGGCGTAGTAGCCGCTCGGCGCCACGTCGAGCACACGGCAGAGCGCCTGCACGCTGAACGTGCCACGGTGCGCCTTGATGAACTGGTAGGTCGTGCGAACCCGCTTGGCGCTCAGGGGTCTGGACATGAGCTCGGCCCTCCGTGAGCCAGATGCTAGCTATGTCCACAAAATCCTGGGAACTCCAACCTCGCCGACACGCTCGAGCAGGCACTGACTGGTGAGGCGTATCAAGGGTTCTCATTCCGCCGCAAAGGCCAGCCGCTCCTGCTTGACAACGGGGCGGTCAACATGGAGTTCGCCGTCACGTATCGGGGCCAGCCCTGGACCAGCATCAGCGTCGACATCGCTCGCGCGGAGGCTGGTGAATCCGAGGTCGAATGGGTGGAGGCCATCGCTCTGACCGACGCCTTCGGCGTCACGGGCCCGGCACTGTTGCCGTGCCTGCCAGTGCGGTTCCACATCGCGCAGAAGCTGCATGGATTGACGCTTCCACCACGGCCTGGCGAGCAGAACGAGCGGTTCCGAGACCTGGTCGATTTGCTCCTGATGGAAGCGCTGGTCACCCACGACTACGTCGCTCTTCGTGAGGCATGCGAACTGGTCTTCCGCAGTCGGAACACGCATCGGTGGCCGCCCGATTTGGCCG
>JAENWD010000358.1 GCA_016650245.1 Vicinamibacteria bacterium | reverse complement strand
GCAACCCAGGTGTCCATGCCAGGTTCAGAAGCAAACCACACACCACTCGGGACGGGCCGGGGACGTTTGCGTCCGGGCGGGGCATATTCCGTGTCCGTGCTGGGGCCGGCGACGCCCTCTTGGACTATTCCGGGCGAATTGGCCGGGGGCAACTCGGCAGGGTTCCTGCGTACCCTCGGGAAACGGAGGTGTGTGTCATGACATTCCGTTCCTCCTCTTCATCCGCGGCCAGCCGCTTTGGTCCGGCCGCACGTGTTGTCGCCGGCGGCCTCGGCCTGGCGGCTGCCGGGTATGCCACATGGGCGGGGCTTGCCTGGTATCGGTACGGGCAGGCGTCCAAGGCGAAGGGCGATGCCGCCGATCCGCTGCTCGATCACTTCATGCCCGAGTTCGAGGTCGTCGAGCGCCATCACCTCGGCATCGCGGCGCCGGCAGAGGTCGTGCTGGCGGCTGCGAAAGAACAGAACCTGATCGGGTCGCCGGTGGTTCGGGCCATCTTCAAGACGCGCGCGCTGGTCATGGGGGCCACGCCGGCTGAGGTGCCTGCTCACGGGCTGCTGTCGCAGGTCCTGGCACTGGGGTGGGGTGTGCTCGCCGACACGCCAGGGGAGATGGTCCTGGGTGCGGTGGCCAGGCCGTGGGAGGCCGACGTCGCGTTCAAGGCGGTGCCGCCGGATGAGTTTGCGGGATTCAACGAGCCGGGCTACGTCAAGATCATCTGGTCGTTGCGAGCCGATCCGGTGTCGTCGGTTCGATCGGTGTTCCGCACCGAGACGCGCGCGACGGCGACCGACCCTCTCGCGCGCACGAAGTTCCGCCGCTATTGGGCGCTCAGCTCAGCCGGCATCGCGCTGATTCGGCTGCTGTCGCTGCCGCCGTTGAAGGCCGACGCCGAGCGCCGATGGCGCGAGGCAACGCACGTCGGCGAGCCGGTTGCGGCCACCAGGTAAGGCAGACGGGGTACTCCTGAAGAACCCCCGTTGATCACCGTGCCCCAGCCGCTCTACTGATAGTCGATGTAGGCCTGCATCATGCCGGGCTTGATCGTCACCAGGGTCAGCGCGTGTGGCTAAGGCTTGGGAATCCTCAGCGTCGCGCTGATCATCGCGCTGCCGCTGGCGACGTAGAGGAGTGCCAGCGGATGCAGCCACGCCGGACCGATGCGATAGGCGCCCAGCCAGAGCTGCCCCTCGATTCGCCCGCTTGCCAGCGCGACGGCCAGCAGCGCGACGATGAGGATGCTGGTGGGAATAGGCGTGCCCTCGAAGTACTTCACCTTGCCAGTCACGCTATCGGCCAGATCGGCCGCCGTGACGTTGAAGCGTGCCAGGCGGCTGACGCCGCAGACGACGAAGAACGTGAGGCAGAGCATGTCCCAGCCGCCACGCAGGCCCAGCGTGTAGCCGAGCACCGCCGGGGCCACGCCAAACGAGATGACGTCTGAGAGCGAGTCGAGATCCGCGCCCAGACGCGACCGGCGCGTCGTGCTCAGCCGCGCAACGTACCCGTCGAGCACGTCGAACACCAAGGCCAGAGGCATCAGAAGACACGCCACCCATAGCCGCCACGTGTCTCCGGATGCCAGGTATTCCAGGCACAGGAAGATCGCGATGGTGCCGCAGCTGGCATTGGCGATCGTCAGCGCATCGGCCGGCGTGTAGGACCGCACCATCGACATGTGGCGGGCAGGTGGGGGCACGATTACAGTCCTCGCGGAAGCCGCTGCAGGATTCGAGCGACCGCGTCGTCGATTCGCGCCTCCATCCACCGCTGATTGTCGATGGCGCCGTCGAAGCTGCCTTCGGCCCAGCCGCGCCAGACAAGGGTGTTCGTGCGCGCGTCGACCAGGTCGACGACCAACGTGCCTGCGTCGTACACAAAGGCCCGGCGGTCAACGTCGGCACGGTCCGCGGCTTCCCGATCGATGTCGCTGAGGTCGATCTTCTGCGTGATGCTCGCGTGATAGCGAACCAGCAGATCGGGAACTCCGGATGTCGCCTTCTGGAATCCCTGGCTGGCCAGGTGCCGCTCGACCTGCGCCCGAACGCGTTGGTCGAAGAACTGGTTGTTGTCGAGTCGAGGGTCGCCGGTGGACAGCGCCATGGCCGGACGCCAGTTGTAGGTGTGATACCGCCGGAGATCACTCCCATGCTCCACAAACGAGCTGACGTGCATGGACGCGCAGCCGGCCAGCGCAAGCGCGGACACTGCCAGCGCCGCAAGCGCTCCGAGTCGGATCGTTGGCGAATACATGGTGGCTCTCCTGCCGTGCACACCGCCGGTCGAACTAGAGGGTGCGCGGAAGCTTCTGCAGCATCCGCGTCACGGCCTCGTTGATCGTCGCCGCCATCGTGTGCGGATCGTCGAGCATGTCCTGGACGCTGTTCTGGGCCCAGCCGCGCCAGATCAGCCTGTTGGTGCGGGCATCGATGATGTCGAGCACCAGGGTGCCAGCCTCGTACTCGACCACGCCGCCCGGACAGCCCTCCGCGTAGCAATAGCCGTACGCGCGGTCCACGCGGTTGACGTCGAGCCGCCGCGTGATGTTGGCGTGATAGTGGATCAACAGGTCTGGTGCGCCAGACGTGACCAGCACGAGCCCCCTGCCGGCCAGCTCCTTTTCGACGGCGCCCTGCACGTGGTCCTTGAAGAACGGATCCCGGTCCAGGCGCGGGTCGCCGGTCGGCAGCGCATCGGCCGGCCCCCAGTCATAGGTTCGATACGGCGCGAAGTCGAGGCCGCTCTCGACGTGCGAGCCCACGGTCATCGTCGCGGCGCAGCTCGTCACTGCCATCACAGCGACCACTACAGCTGCAGATTCCAGGAGTCGTCGCATCGGGGTACCTCGAGCGCGCCAAATGGCCGCCGGGCAGCCGCTCGTAGCGCAGGCCTTCAGGCCTGCCAATTGCCGCCCGGCAGCCCTGAAGGGCTGCGCTACGACGAATTTCGCAGCGCACTCCCAGGGAGTCTGCGAAAGCAGTGCCGGGTGACAGCGTGAGGCGGTCGACCCGTGGATTGGGTGCCACGGGCCCTGGCACGCT
>JAENWD010000357.1 GCA_016650245.1 Vicinamibacteria bacterium | reverse complement strand
TTGCCCGGAGTCCTGATGCGCCGTGTGTTGTGTGTGTTGCCTGTCCTTGCCCTGCTGGCCGCGTGCGGAGGCGGCAATTCCAGCCCGACCGCTCCCACCACAATTGCCCCGCAGCCGTTTACCATGACGGACCTGCGGGCTGGCACTGGTGCTGAAGCCGTCAACGGCAAGCGCCTGACGGTGAACTACGCCGGGTGGCTTTACAGCGCGAGCGCCGCGGAGAACAAGGGGGCGCTGTTTGATACATCCGTCGGCCGCTCGCCGTTCGCGTTCACGCTGGGCGCCGGCAGCGTCATCCGCGGGTGGGATCAGGGCCTGGCCGGGATGAAGGTGGGCGGCGTCCGGCGGCTCGTGATTCCGCCCGAGCTGGCGTACGGCGCCAGCGGCAGCGGGTCGATCCCTCCGAACTCGAACCTGGTCTTCGAAGTCGAGTTGCTCGACGTCCAGTAGTCCATGCGCATGTCGCTGCGTCTGGTCGGCCTGTGCGTCGCCACCTGGTCGGTCGCCGTGTGCGGCGGGGGCGCCAGCGGCAAGGGCGCGCCGTCGCCATCGCCGCAGCCGGCGACCTGGACGTTGTCCTGGAGCGACGAGTTCGACGGCGGGTCGCGCCCGGATGAGTCGCGGTGGGTGTACGACCTTGGGGGCGGCGGTTGGGGCAATCAGGAACTGCAGAGCTATACCAACCGCGCCGACAACGCCACGCTGCGTGACGGCGCGCTGGTGATTACCGCACGGGCCGAGCGCTACACGGGCAGCGACGGCATCGCGCGCGAGTACACGTCGGCGCGTTTGAAGACGAAGGACCGCTTCGCGCAGGCGTACGGCAAGTTCGAGGCGCGCATCCAGGTGCCGCGCGGCCAGGGTCTCTGGCCGGCATTCTGGATGCTGGGCGCCGACATCGATGCGGTCAGCTGGCCCCAGTGCGGCGAGATCGACATCATGGAGAACATCGGCCGCGAGCCGACGACGATCCACGGCACGTTGCACGGACCCGGCTATTCAGGCGGTGGGGGGCTTGGGGCGGCATCGCCGAGTCCTGACGGCAAGCCATTTGCCGACGCATTCCACGTGTTTGCCGTCGAGTGGAAGCCTGGCGAGATCCGCTGGTTTCTCGATGGCCGTCAATACTTCAGCCGCAAGTCGTCTGAGCTGCCCGCCGGGACCCGCTGGGTGTTCGACCACGACTTCTTCCTGCTGTTGAACGTGGCCGTGGGCGGTGTCTGGCCCGGGAGGCCCGACCCGACGACGCCGTTTCCGCAGGAAATGAAGGTCGACTACGTCAGGGTCTACCGGCGCTAGCCACCTGAAACACAGCCGGCGCGGCCACCGTATACAATTCTTACGACCGGAGGGAGCAACTAAGCATGAGTGTCTTCGACTTCATCAAGGGCGAACTGCTCGAGATCATCGAGTGGACCGACGACTCGCGCGACACCCTGTCGTACCGCTTTCCAGACGATGACAAGGCCATCAAGAACGGCGCGCAGCTCATCGTCCGCGAATCGCAGCTTGTGCAGTTCGTCTACCTGGGCGAGTTCGGCGACACCTTCAAGCCCGGCAAGCACTCGCTGACGACCGACAACATCCCGATCCTCACGCGGCTGAAGTCGTGGAAGTACGGGTTCAACTCGCCGTTCAAGGCCGACGTCTACTACCTGACGACGCGCCTGTTCACGGCGAACAAGTGGGGGACCGCCAACCCCATCATGCTGCGCGACGACGACTTCGGCATCGTCCGCGCGCGCGCGTTTGGCACCTACGACTTCAAGATCGTCGACGCGAAGCTGTTCCTCAAGGAGGTCGCCGGATCGGACCACAACTTCCGTCTCGACGAGTTCGCGGAGACCATGCGGTCGCGCGTGGTCAGCATCTTCAGCGACGCCCTGGCGTCGGCCAAGATCCCGGTGCTCGACGTCGCGTCGCGCTACACCGAGCTGGGCGAGGCGCTGCTGCCGCTGATCAATCCTGTGATCTCGAGCAAGTACGGCATTCAGCTCGGCAGCTTCATCGTCGAGAACGTGTCGGTGCCGCCCGAGGTGGAAGCCGCCATCGACAAGAAGTCGAGCATGGCCGCCATCGGCAACCTGAACGACTTCGTGAAGTACCAGATGGGCAAGGGCATGGAGCAGCCTGGCGGCGGGGGCGCAGCCGGGACGGCTACCGAGCTGGCGGTTGGCTTTGCCATCGCGCAGCAAATCATGCAGCAGCACAACATGGGCAACTTGCAGGTCCCCGGCGCAGCGCCTGCCGTGGCGGCAGGTGCGGCGGCCGCCGCAGCGCCCGCTGTCGCGACGCCCGGACTGCCAGAGCTGCTGGCGCCCGCCGACGTCGCCAAGGCCCTGGGAGTGCCCGAAGCCGACGTGCTGACGATCATCGAGTCCGGCGAGCTCGGCGCGAAGAAGATCGGGGCCAGCTACCGGGTAACTCGATCAGCTCTCGACAAATACCTGCAGAGCTGAACGCCAATTCATTGCAGATTGGTGATTGACGATTGACGATTACGAAATCCCACGAATTTTCAATCGTCAATCGTCAATCTGCAATCGTCAATGTCCAACCTCACCGCCCTCTCCAAGTTCCCTTGCCCGGCCTGCGGCGCGCAGGCCGAATGGAATCCGGGCAAGGAGAAGCTCGTGTGCCCGTTCTGCGGCACCGAGTCGCCGTATCGGATCGACCGCGTCACGGGCCAGATCCAGGAGCTGGATCTGGTCAAGACGCTGCGTGAGCTGCCGGACGACCAGCGTGGCTGGCAGGCGGAAAAGCGCAGCGTGCAGTGCCAGAGTTGCCGCGCAGTGATGGTGTTTGACCCCTCGCGCGTGGGACAGAACTGCGAGTTCTGCGGCTCGCCGGCGCTGGTGGACTACAACGAGATCAAGGCGCCCATCCGCCCGCAAAGCCTGCTGCCGTTCAAGGTCGCGCAGACCCAGGTCCGCGAGCAGATCCGCCGCTGGTATGCGAGCAAGTGGCTGGCGCCTGGCACACTCAAGTCGCGCGCGCTGGTCGATACCGTCCACGGCATCTACCTTCCGTACTGGACCTTTGACGCGCACGTCGTCTGCCCGTGGCGCGCCGAGGCGGGGCATTACTACTACACCACCGAGACGTACCGCGACAACCAGGGCCGATCGCAAACCCGGCAGGTGCAGCACGTGCGCTGGGAGAACGCCTCGGGCACGGTGACGCACTTCTTCGACGACGAGCCGGTGCCGGGAACGCAGGGCGTGCGGCACGACCTGCTGCGAAAGATCGAGCCGTTCCCGACGCCGGACCTGGTCCCGTATGACGCCGCGATGCTGTCAGGATTCGTTGTCGAGCACTACCAGATCGTCCTGCTCGACGCCGCGGAGCGGTCAATACAGCAGATGCACGCGGCCCTGCAGGCGTTGTGCGCCGCGCAGGTCCCCGGCGACACGTATCGCAACCTGGAGATCTCCCCGACGTTCTCGGACCGCACGTTCAAGCACGTGCTGCTGCCGGTGTGGCTGCTCTCGTACAATTTCGGCGCGAAAGCGTATCAGGTGCTGGTGAACGGCTACACGGGGAAGATGGACGGGACGTACCCGATCAGCTGGTGGAAGGTACTCGGACTGATCGTGCTCGCGCTGGTCGCGCTCGCACTTTTCATGTACCTCGACGCTGGTTGACCTGGTTCGGCCG
>JAENWD010000356.1 GCA_016650245.1 Vicinamibacteria bacterium | reverse complement strand
TGGATCGGCAGCGCGCCGAAGGCGAGATCCGCACGCTGGTCTTCGAGCTGATGGGCGAAGAGAACACGCCGGTCAGCATCGCCGAACGCGAGCAGATCCTCAGCGACATCCTGGACGAGGTGTTCGGGCTCGGGCCCCTCGAGCCTTTGCTGCGCGACCCGACGGTCAATGACATCCTCGTCAACACGTACAAGTTCGTCTACGTGGAACGCAACGGCGTCCTCAGCAAGGTGCCGACGACGTTTCAGGACGACCGCCATCTGCTGCGCGTCATCGACCGCATCGTGTCGGCTGTCGGCCGCCGCGTCGACGACAGCTCGCCGATGGTTGACGCCCGCCTGGCCGACGGCAGCCGCGTCAACGCGATCATCCCGCCGCTGGCGGTCGACGGCCCGCTGCTGTCGATTCGCCGATTTCCCAAGGAACGGCTGAAGGGCGAGGACCTGGTCGCCTTCCGCGCGATGACCCGGCCGATGCTCGACTTCCTGGGCCATTGCGTGAAGGCGCATCTCAACTGCCTGATCAGCGGTGGCACCGGCGCCGGCAAGACGACGCTGCTCAACGTGATGTCGAGCTTCATCGGCGAGAACGAGCGCATCGCGACCATCGAGGACGCGGCCGAACTGCAGCTCCATCAGGAGCACGTCGTCCGGCTCGAGACGCGGCCGCCCAACGTCGAAGGCAAGGGCGCGGTCAAGCAGCGACAACTCGTCATCAACGCGCTTCGCATGCGCCCCGACCGCATCGTGGTTGGCGAGGTGCGCGGCGAGGAAGCGCTCGACATGCTCCAGGCGATGAACACCGGTCACGACGGATCGCTGACCACGGTGCACGCCAATACACCGCGCGACGCGCTGAGCCGCATCGAGACGATGATCGCGATGGGCAACGTCAGCCTGCCGGAGAAGGCCATCCGCCAGCAGATCTCATCGGCCATCCAGCTGGTCGTGCAGCAGACGCGGCTGGCCGATGGCTCGCGCAAGGTCACCAGCATCTCGGAGATCACCGGCATGGAAGGTGACGTCATCACCATGCAGGAGATCTTCATGTTCGAGAAGATGGGGATGACGCAGGACGGCAAGGTCATCGGCCGATTCAAGGCCACCGGCGTCCGGCCGAAGGTCGCGGAGCGACTGAAGATGGCCGGCATCCACCTGCCCTCGGACATGTTCGAAGGCATGACGGAGGTGCGGTGATGGCGCCCATCCTGATTGCGTTCGGTGTGTTCGTCTTTGCCGCGGGACTGGTCGTCGCACTCGGCTATGGCGCGACGCAGCTGCCGACGCTGCTGGCGCAGCGCCGCGTCGGGGCGCGAATGGCCGACGTGGCCAGGCACCTGACGCCGGAACCCGGGCTCGGCTTCGACCTCGTGAAGCGCCAGAAGGATGGCGCGCTGCCGGCCATCGACCGCGCGGTCGCCGAAACCAGCGCAGGCACATGGGTGGCCAAGCTCATCGAGCAGGCGGGCAGCAAGGCGGGGGTCAGCACGGTGCTGCTGGCGTCGCTTGCGCTGGGCGCGGCGATGGCCTTCACGGCCAGCGCGCTGCTGCGCGACGCGATCGGCCTGGTGCCGGGCTTTCTGCTCGGCGCCTCCGTGCCGTTTGTGATGTTGATGCGCAAGCGCACCGTGCGCGTGCGCAGGTTCGAAGAGCAGTTTCCCGAGGCGCTCGACCTGCTGTCGCGTGCGCTCAAGGCCGGTCACGCTTTCCAGACGGCCATGGGAATGGTCGCCGAGGAGGGGGCCGAGCCCATGGGCTCTGAGTTCCGCAAGACGTTCGAGGAGCAGAACTACGGTCTGCCCCTCAAGGACGCGCTCAACAACCTGGCCATCCGGATGCCGCTGCTCGACGTCCGGTTCTTCGCGACGGCCGTGCTCATTCAACGCGAGACCGGCGGCAATCTCTCGGAGATTCTCGACAACCTCGCCTATGTGGTACGCGAGCGGTTCAAGATTCTGCGCCAGGTGCGTGTGTACACGGCACACGGCCGGATGACAGGGTACGTGCTGCTGGCGTTGCCGGCCTTCCTCGCGGTCGCGCTGATGTTCATCAACCCCGAGCACATGGACATTCTTTTCCACGAACGCGTCGGCCGCATGATGATCGCGGCGACAGTAGTGCTTCAGACCATCGGATATCTCTGGATCCGCAAGGTCGTCACGATCGAGGTCTAGGCCATGACCCTGCTGTTGCCGCTGCTCGCCTTCGTCTTTGCCAGCCTTATCATCGCCGCGCTCGGCATGCGACTGGCCACCAGTCGCGGCTCCGAGATGGATCGGCGCCTGGCCGAAGTGGTCGGCGGGCGCGACCAGGCCATCGCGGGCCCAAGGTTTGCCGGGCTCAAGGCCGCCATCAAGCGCGTCGGCTCGAAGGTGCCGGTGTCGCCGTCGGAAGTCGGCAAGGTCCGCCTGCGCCTGATCCAGGCGGGCATCCGCGGCGCCGAGGCGCTGCCGATCTTCGTCGGCCTGCGCATGGCCGTCGCCCTGGGCGCGTTCGCGCTCCTCGCCACACCTCTCCTGCTGCGCCCCAACGTGTCGATCGGTCTGGGCGGATCGCTGCTCGGCTATCTGTTGCCGGGGATCGTCCTGGCGCGGATGGCCAAGAAACGCCAGCGCAAGATCCAGCTTGGCCTGGCCGACGCCCTGGATCTCATGGTCGTCAGTGTCGAGGCCGGTCTGGGCCTGGATCAGGCCATCCTGCGCGTGGGCGACGAGCTCCAGTTCGCTCATCCCGATCTGGCCGACGAGCTGCGCCTTGTCAACATCGAGCTGCGCGCCGGCAAGGCCCGCACCGACGCCTTGCGCAACCTGGCCGACCGCACCGGCCTTGACGACCTGGTCTCGCTCACGACGATGCTCATTCAGACCGATAAGTTCGGTACGAGCGTTGCCCAGTCGCTGCGGGTGTTTTCCGAGACCCTGCGGACCAAGCGGCGCCAGCGGGCCGAGGAAGCCGCGGCCAAGACCGGCGTGAAGATGGTGTTTCCGCTGGTCTTCTGCATCTTCCCCGCCATCTGGGTCGTGGCCATCGGGCCTGCGGCGATCAAGTTCGTCCAGGTGATCTTCCCGATCGCCCAGAACATCAAGAGCCACTGACGCGAACACGCAGGAACTTACCGTGACGCCTGAATCGGCCGCAGCCGCCACCTCAACCCCCGTCCTCGAGTGTCGGGCGCCGGTACCCCCGGAGCCCACGACGATCGAGGACACGGGGCTTTCGTACGAAGCGCTCCGGCAGTTGCTCACCAAAGCCCTCTACGCCGGAGAGCAGAGCGGGCTCGCCCTGGGCGAGAAGCTGTGCCTTCCGTACGCGCTGCTCGAGTCGCTGGTCGACCACCTGCGGGCCGAGAAGCTGATCGAGGTGCGTGGCGCCGCCGGGTCGGGCACGGCGGGCTTCCGCTACGCGCTCACCGACCTGGGCCGCGAACGCGCGGTGTCGGCCTTCGAGGCCAACGGCTACGTGGGTCCAGCCCCCGTGCCGCTGCACCAGTACACCGCCGCGATGCACAAACTGAAGGAGCAACGCGGCTTCCTCACAAAGGAGCGTATCGCCGAAGGCTTCACGCACCTGGTCGTGAGCCCGCAGACGCTCGACCAGCTCGGCCCGGCCGTCAACTCGGGCAAGTCGATTTTCCTCTACGGCCCTCCGGGCAACGGCAAGACCGTGATCGCCGAAGGCATCGGCCGCGCGCTGGGCGGCGACATGTACGTGCCGTGGGCGCTCGACATCGACGGGCAGATCATCACCATCTTCGACCCGGTGAACCACACGCGGCTCGACGACCAAGCGGCTGCCGGCAGTGTCATCCGCGCGGCGGCTCGCGACCGGCGCTGGGTGCGCATCCGCCGCCCGGTCGTCACCGTCGGCGGCGAGCTCACGCTCGAGATGCTCGACCTGAGCTTCAACCCGATCGCCAAGTTCTACGAGGCGCCCCTGCAGATGAAGGGCAACGGCGGCGTGTTCGTCGTGGACGACTTCGGCCGCCAGCGCATCCGGCCGCGCGACCTGTTGAACCGCTGGATCGTGCCGCTCGAGTCGCGCGTGGACTACCTCACGCTGCACACCGGCAAGAAGTTCGAGATGCCGTTTGACGTGCTGATCGTTTTTGCGACCAACCTCAATCCCGAGTCGCTGGCCGACGAGGCCTTCCTGCGCCGCATCCCGTACAAGATCTACGCGAAGAATCCCACGACGGAAGAGTTCACGAAGATCTTCGCGCTCAACTGCAAGCGTCAGAACGTCGCCTTCGACCCGGTGATTGTCGAATATCTGCTGCGGCGGTACTACGAGCCGCGCGGTCTGGACATGCGCGCCTGCCACCCGCGCGACCTGGTGGCGCAGGTCGTCGACATGTGCCGCTATCAGAACACGCCGCCGCACATCACGCGCGAGCTGCTGGACTATGCCTGCCGCAACTACTTCCTCGAGGAGCAGGCGGGCAAGCTGGCGAACAGAGCGCGAGGTCG
>JAENWD010000355.1 GCA_016650245.1 Vicinamibacteria bacterium | reverse complement strand
GTGGACGCCGCCGATCTGTTCATCGACAAGCTCGCGGGTGTCACCGACCCCGAGCGCAAGCGCAAGATCATCGGGCAGACGTTCATCGAGGTCTTCGAGGAGAAGGCAAAGAGCCTTGGGACGTTCGACTTTCTCGCGCAAGGAACGTTGTATCCCGACGTGATCGAGTCAGTGTCGGTGGTGGGTCCGTCGGCGGCCATCAAGAGCCATCACAACGTCGGGGGCTTGCCGGAAGAGATGAACTTCAAGCTCGTCGAGCCGTTGCGCGAGCTGTTCAAAGACGAGGTCAGGCGGCTGGGCCGCGATCTCGGACTCGAGGAAGAGTTCGTCGTGCGACAGCCGTTTCCCGGACCCGGCCTGGCCGTGCGCATCCTCGGCGAGGTCACGCGGCCTCGACTGGATCTGCTCCGGAAGGCCGATGCCATCGTCACCGACGAGATCCGCCGCGGCGGGTTCTACATCTCCCTCTGGCAAAGCTTCGCGGTGCTGCTGCCCGTGCAAAGCGTGGGCGTGATGGGCGATGCGCGAACCTACGAGGCCACGATCGCGATTCGAGCGGTCGAGAGCCGCGACGGCATGACAGCCGACTGGGCGCGGTTGCCGCACGAGCTGCTGGCGACGATCTCGTCGCGCATCGTGAACGAGGTCAAAGGCGTCAACCGCGTGGTGTACGACATCTCGTCGAAGCCGCCCTCGACGATTGAGTGGGAATGACAGACTTCGTCCACCTCCACCTGCACACCGAGTTCTCGCTGCTCGACGGCGCGTGCCGCGTCGACGAACTGCTGGACCAGGTGAAGAGCCTGGGGATGCCGGGCGTGGCCGTGACCGAGCACGGCAACCTGTTCTCCGCAATCACGTTTCACGACCATGCGCGCGAGCGCGGCGTCAATCCGATCCTCGGCTGCGAGGTGTACGTCGCGCCCAACAGCCGACACGACCGTGGCGGCCCCGTCAGCGAGAACTACAACCATCTCGTCCTGCTGGCCGAGACGCGCGAGGGGTGGCACAACCTGATCAAGCTGGTGTCGGCGGGCTACACGGAAGGCTTCTATCGCAAGCCCCGCATCGACAAGGAACTCCTGGCGACACATGCCAAAGGTCTCATCGGCCTCAGCAGTTGCCTCAAGGGTGAAATCCCTCAGGCCCTCACGACCGACCAGACAGCAAAAGCCCTGGCCTCGGCGGGGACTTTCCGCGATCTGCTGGGGAAGGACAACTTCTTCCTCGAGATGCAGTGGCACGGCATCGAGGACCAGAAGCTCGTCAATCGGGGCCTGGCGCCTCTGGCCAGAGATCTCGGGCTGTCGCTGGTCGCCACCAACGACGTGCACTACCTGCGTCACGGCGATCACGTGCCGCATGACATCCTGCTGTGCATCGGGACGGCGCGCAACGTCAACGACCGCGACCGCCTGCGCTATCACGGCGACCAGTTCTACCTGAAGACTGGCGACGAGATGCTGAAGACCTTCGGGGGCGAGTTCCCCGAGGCCCTCAGCAACACGGTGCGCATCGCCGAGCGGTGCAACGTCGATCTGAGTGGCACCGAGAACCACCTGCCCAACTTCGATGTGCCCGACGGCTTCACGCTCGACAGCTACTTCGAGAACACCGTCCGGACAGGCTTCGCCGAGCGGCTCGAACGCCTGCGCATGCTGGCCTCCGCAGGATCGCTCCGCCACACGATCGAAGAGTACGAGCAGCGGCTCTCGTATGAGATCGACATGATCGGGCGGATGCGGTACCCGGGGTACTTCCTGATTGTCTGGGACTTCATCCGATACGCGCGGGAGCAGGGAATTGCGGTGGGCCCGGGCCGCGGGTCGGCCGCCGGGAGCCTGGTCGCGTATTGCCTCCGGATCACGGACGTCGATCCGCTCGAGTACGACCTCATCTTCGAGCGCTTCCTGAATCCCGAGCGCGTGTCGCTGCCCGATATCGACATCGACTTCTGCGAGCGGCGCCGCGGCGAGGTCATCGAATACGTCACGCGCCGGTACGGCCGCGAGAACGTCGCGCAGATCATCACGTTTGGGACGATGAAGGCCAAGGCGGCCGTGCGCGACGTCGCGCGCGCGCTGGACATCCCGCTGGCCGAGGCCAACAAGGTCGCCAAACTGATTCCGGCCACGCTGGACATGACGCTCGACAAGGCCGTGCAGGAGACGCCGGCCCTGAAGGAGCTGGAGGACAGCGACCCGAAAGTCAAAGAACTCCTCGACGTCGCGCGTCGCCTCGAAGGCATGGCGCGCCACGCCTCCACCCACGCCGCTGGCGTGGTCATCGCCCCGGGGCCCATCACCGACTACGCGCCGCTCTACAAGGGCGGACGGGACGAAATCGTCACGCAGTGGGCGATGAAGGATATCGAGCGCGTCGGCCTCCTGAAGATGGACTTCCTCGGCCTCAGCACGCTGACGCTGATTCAGGACGCGCTGGCCGAGATCAAGCGCACGACGGGCACCGAGCTCGACATCGACCACGTGCCGCTCGACGACAAGAAGACGTACGAGTTGTTCGGCGAAGGCCTGACCTTCGGCGTGTTCCAGTTCGAAAGCTCGGGCATGCGCGACATCCTGCGCAAGGCCAAGCCGCAGCGGCTCGACGACCTCATCGCGCTCAACGCGCTCTATCGCCCCGGGCCTCTGCGCAGCGGCATGGTCGACGACTTCATCGCGCGCAAGGGCGGCAAGACCGCCATCAAGTACGAGCTGCCGCAGCTCGAGCCCATCCTGCGCGACACCTACGGCGTCATCGCGTATCAGGAACAGGTCATGCGTATCGCCGCCTCGCTGGCCAGCTTCTCGCTGGGCCAGTCCGACGTGCTGCGCAAGGCCATGGGCAAGAAGAACCCGGTCGTCATGCAGGCGCAGCGCGAGAAGTTCGTCACAGGCGCTGTTGCCAACGGGATCAACGAAAGGAAGGCCACGAAGATCTTCGACCTGATGGAGCACTTCGCCGGGTACGGCTTCAACAAGTCGCACTCGACGACCTACGCGTTTCTCGCGTATCAGACCGGGTATCTCAAGGCCAACTACCCGTGGCACTTCCAGGCCGCGCTGCTCACGATCGAGGCGCAGAACACCGACAAGGTGGCGCTCTACCTCGGAGAGTGCCGCGATCGCGGCGTGCCGGTGCTGCCGCCCGACATCAACGAAAGCGAGCTGCGCTTCACGGTGACGCCGCAAGGCGTGCGCTTCGGCCTGACGGCCATCAAGAACGTCGGGGAGGGCGCCATCGAGTCGATGCTGGCCGTGCGCAGGGAGCTGGGTGGGTCGATCCGGTCCCTGCATCAGTTGTGCGAAAGCCTCGATCTGCGCCTCGTCAACAAGCGGGTCTTCGAGGCGCTGGTAAAGGCCGGCGCCCTGGATTCTCTGGTGCCTCCGCCCGCCGCCGGCACCGAGCCGCTGCCATTGCGCGTGGCGCGCGCGCGCTTGATGGCCGGGATCGACTCGGCGGTCGAGCACGGCGCGCGGGTGCAACGCGACCGCGATCTGGGCCAAGCCGACCTGTTCGGGGTCACCGCCGAAGACCAGTCCGTGGGGGGGGCAGCGGTGCCGCTGCCAGAGGCGGTACCCTGGACTGAGACTGAGCTGCTGACGGCCGAAAAGGAAGCCCTCGGCCTCTTCTGGACGGGTCACCCCATCGACGCGCACGCCGCCGACCTCAAGGAATTCGGCGCGCGGACGATTGCTGAGCTTCTGGCCGACGAGCGGCCGCTCGAGCCCGACGAGGACCCGGCGCCGGGCCGGCCCCCAGCCCGAAGCGGCGAGGAGATCTCGGTGGGCGGCATCATCTCGGCCACGCGCCTGCTGAAAACACGCAAGGGCTATCCGATGGCGGTGTGCACGCTCGAGGACCGGTATGGCGGCATCGAGATCGTCGTGTTTCCCGAAACCTTCAAGACCGCACGCCCCCTGGTCGAGAACGGGGCGATGGTCGTGGTCCGAGGCAAGCTGGAACGCGACGACGAGACCGTGCGCGTGCTGGCAACCGAGATGGTGGGCATGGGCACGGTGCGCGAGCGGCTGGCACGGGAGATGGCGATCACTGTCGCCGTGCCCCCCCATGGCCGGGAGACGTTTGAAGCGCTGGCGGACCTGTTTACCCACCACCGCGGGGATAAGCCCGTCACCTTCCAGTTGCTGGTCAAAGACCAGGGACGGCGGCTCCGCGTGCGCGCCCAGGTGTCTTCGACCATCCGCGTCAAACCCACAAACGCGCTGGTGCAGGAAGTGGAGAAGATCTGTGGCATTGGCGCCGTCGCGCTCCGTTAGGCCACGGAGCCACGGAGGGCTTCTGTGGCAACATACTCTCTGCGGCTCTATGGCTGAACCGCTAGCGCGATATGCCTGAACTACTGGAATTCGAAGAACCCATCGGCGTCCTCCAGAAGGAGATAGAGGCGCTGTCGATGCTGCCCGTGACGGTGGAGCGCGAGGCCGAGATCGAGAGTCTCCGCCGGCGCGGCGAGTCCATCCGCGGCGAGCTGTACAAGCGCCTGACGCCCTGGCAGCGTGTGCTCGTGGCCCGGCACTCCGAACGGCCCAGCGTGCTCGAATACGTGAACATGCTGTTCACGGAGTTCACCGAGATTCACGGCGACCGGCTCTTCGGCGACGACCATGCCATCGTCACCGGCATGGCGCGCTACAAGGGAGAGCCGGTGCTGGTCGTCGGGCACCATAAGGGCGGCAGCGACACCAAGCAGCGCATCTTCCGGAATTTCGGCTACGCCCGGCCCGAGGGCTATCGCAAGGCGCTGCGCGCCATGCGCATGGCCGAGAAGTTCAAGCGGCCGGTGGTCGTCTTCGTCGACACGCCTGCCGCCTACCCGGGCATCGAGTCCGAAGAGCGCGGCATCGCCGAAGCCATCGCGCTGAACCTGCGCGAGATGGCGATGATCGAAGTGCCGATCATCGTCAACGTGTGCGGCGAGGGTGGCAGCGGCGGCGCGCTGGGGCTGGCCATCGGCGACCACATCCTCATGCACGAGTTCGCGGTGTACTCGGTGATTCCACCGGAAGGGTGCGCGGCGATCCTGTGGCGCGATTCCGGACGGAAGATCCAGGCGGCCGAGGCGTTGAAGCTCACGGCGCCGGATCTGCTGGCCCGCGGCGTCATCGACGAGATCGTGCCCGAGCCGGTGGGCGGCGCGCACAACAACCCGTCGGCGGCGGCGACGATGCTCGACGGCTACCTGAGCCGCGCCCTCGCCGAGTTCGGCGCGCTCGACACGGCCGACCGCCTCGAGCGGCGCTATCAGAAGTTCCGCCACATGGGCCGCCTCGGCGACGCGTTCACCGACGCGGCAGCAGTCGGGGAATGATCGCGCCGATCTGGCAGCCGGCCGCAATCGACCAGGCAGCCTCCGATCGGCTGGCGCGGGCGTTGGGCCTCGAACCGGTCATCGCGCGCCTGCTGGTCCAACGAGGCCTGGCCGATCCCGACCAGGCCAGCCGCTTCCTTCGGCCATCGCTGGACCACCTGCACGATCCCATGCGTCTGGCAGGTCTTGACGTGGCCGTCACCCGCCTCGAGGGTGCGTTTGCCGCCGGCGAGCGAATCGTCGTCCACGGCGACTACGACGTTGACGGCATCTCCTCGACCGTGATCCTGCGCCGCGCGATGGAGATGCTGGGCGGCAATGTCGGCCACTTCATCCCCGACCGCCTGAAGGACGGCTACGGCCTGCAGCCGTCCACCATCGATCGGCTGCACGCCGAGGGCGCCTCGGTGGTGGTCTCCGTGGATTGCGGCATCCGCGGGCACGAGGCGGCTCTGCGCGCGCGCGAGCTCGGGCTCGCCCTCATCATCACCGACCATCACGAGCCTGGCGTCGACCTTCCGCTGGCCCACGCGGTGATCAACCCCAAGCGCCACGACTGCACGTACCCCGATAAACATCTGGCGGGCGTGGGCGTTGCCCTGAAGCTGGTCCAGGCTCTCTGCAGCAGAGCCGGCAAGGCGGCCTGGCTGCCAGCCTTCGTGAAGATCGCCGCCCTTGGGACGCTCGCCGACGTCGTACCTCTCGTGGGGGAGAACCGCGTCATCGCCAAGGTCGGACTCGAGTTACTCTCGAAGGGACCGCACAAAGTCGGCCTGCGCGCCCTGCTGGAGGTGTCGGGTCTGTCGGGCAAGCGGATCAGCGGCTACGACGTCGGCTTCGTCATCGCGCCGCGGATCAACGCGGCCGGTCGCATGGCAACCCCCGATATCGCGACCCGCCTGCTGCTGGCGTCCGACGATGCGCTGGCCGATGAGGCGCGGGGGCTGGCCGAGCAGCTCAACGCCGAGAACGTGCGACGGCAGCAGGAGGAGGCGGCCATTGTCGCCCAGGCCCGCACGATCGTCGAGCGCGACCCTGAGGTCGGCGCCCGGACCGTGCTGGTCGTGGCGGGCGAGGGGTGGCATCGCGGCGTGATCGGCATCGTCGCCAGCAAGCTGGTGGACGCGTATCACCGGCCGGCGGTAGTGCTGTCGATCGAGGGCGACGTGGCGCAGGGGTCGTGCCGAAGCATCCCGTCATTTGACATGCTGGCGGCGCTCGAGTCGTGCGCGCCGCTGCTGGACCGCTTCGGCGGCCATAAGGCTGCCGCCGGCCTGGCGCTTTCCAGGGGGCGCATTCGCGAGTTCCGCGGCGCGGTCAACCAGTTCGCCGACGCCCTGCTTGGGCCCGACGATCTGCGGCCCCGCCAGCGGATCGATGATTTCCTGGACTTTCGAGAGTTGACCGGCGCGGTCGCCGCCCAGATCGTCTCGCTGGCCCCGTTTGGCGCCGGCAATCCCAAACCGGTCTTTGCCGTCACCGGCGTCGAAATCGTCGATGGCCCCCGCCGGCTGAAGGAGCGCCATCTAAAGATGGCGGTGCGGCAGGACGGGCGCGTGCTTCGGGCCATCGCATGGCGCGGCGTCGAACGCTATGGCTTTCTCGAAAACCATCGCGCGCCGATTGACCTGGCATACTCGCTCGAGCAGAACGAGTTCAACGGCGAGACCTATCTCGAGCTGGTCGTCGCCGACGTCCGTCCGTCGGTCGCGGCCAGCCCGGAGGCCGCCACCTGCGTCGCCATGGAGCCGGCCTCATGAAGTGGCAGAAAGCCGCGCGGCTGGTCACGGTCCTGGTGGGCGTGGCGACGATCGCCGGTGTGGTCGTGACGATGCGAACGCGTCAGGCGCATCCAGCAGCGGCCACGGTGGCACGTGCCGACCCGAAGGCGGTTGCGGAGCTTTCCAACGGGCGGATGACACAGGCCAACGGCATGCACATCCCCGGCTTCATCGACTTCAAGCGCAGCTTCCCGTACGAGGACGGCACGGTCCGATTCGTCGAGCCGAAGCTCACCACGACGCGAGCGGGCCGCGAGTTCCATCTCTCGGGCCTCGAGGCCACGATCGGCCCGAAGCAAGCCAACATGATCGTGACCGGGGACGTCGTCCTCAAAGCCAGTGACGGCCTGGAGGCCAGGACCGACGAGGCCTCCTACAGCAGCGGCGAAGCGATGGTGCGCGTGCCGCGCAAGATCGAGTTTGCGAAGGGCCGGCTCCGCGGCTCCGGCATCGGGATGACCTACGATGAGCCACGCGAGGTGATGTGGCTGCTGGATCAGGCGCAGATCACGATGGCGCCCGAAAGAGGTAAGGATCCCGGCCTGAGGATCGTCGCCGGCACGGCCGGCATGGCGCGCCGCGAGAAATACTTCCGCTTCGACCGCGGCTTCAACGCCACGCGTGAAGGGCGGGTGCTCTCGTCGGACTCTGCGATGGCGTACCTGACCGATGACGAAGAGCGCCTGAAGTCGCTCGAGCTTCGTGGGAGCTCGCGCATTGTGATGAGCGGCGCCATCGAGGGTGGGCTGCAGTCGATGGACGCGCGCGACATCAACCTCGAATACGCCGAAGACGGCGAGACACTCGAACACGCCGTGCTGGCCGGCCAGAGTGTCTTGCAGTTGGCGGGCGCCACAGGCCAGGCTGGGCGGCGAATCGCGGGCGAGGTGATCGACGTTACGGTCGGCCCGGACGGCGCGGTCACGTCCCTGGTCGCGCGCGACAAGGTGCAGCTGTCGCTGCCCGCGTCCAAGGACACGCCCGAGCGCGTGATTCGCGCCGCCAGCATGGACGGCACGGGTGAGCCGGGCAAGGGCCTGACAGGTGCTCGGTTCAATCGCGACGTGGAGTTCCGCGAGCAGCGCGTCGGCGCCCCACCGCGGGTCGCGCGCTCGCGTACGCTCTCGCTGGTCCTGGGCGCCAACGGCGGTATCGACGACGCGCACTTTGCGGGAGGCACGGCCTTCGAGGACGGCACCACGAGGGCGCGGGCAATGGAGGCCAGGTACCTCGTGGCGAAGGGGCAGCTGCTGCTGTCGGGCGCGCTCAAGGACCAGCCGCCGACGGTGAGTGACGACCGCCTCACCGTCGAGGCGACGACCATCGACCTGACCTTCGAGGGGCCGAAGATGATCGCCAAGGGCAACGTCCAGAGCGTGAGCCAGCCCGCCACCAAGGGCGGCGACACAAAGGCCGGCGCTCACGTACCCGGCCTTCTTAAAGACGACCAGCCCGCCTATGTGACCGCGGCGGCGCTCGACTACGACGGCGCGCTGGACAAAGCCATCTACACAGGCGGTGCCCGCCTGTGGCAGAAGGACACGGCGATCGCTGCCGAGTCCATCACCGTCGACGAGAAGACGGGCGATCTGTACGCACGCGACAAGAACCAGGTGCGGTCGACGCTGCCGCTCGAGCAGGTCGATTCCAAGACCGGCGAGAGGACAAAGGTCAACTCCATCGCGTTGGCCAAGGACATGCACTACGAAGACGCGGTGCGGCGGGCGACCTACACGACCGACGCGCACGTCAACGGCCCGCCAGGCGATCTGCGCGCGGTCAAGATCGAGTTGTATCTGGTCGAGGGCGGCGGGTCGCTCGAGAAGGCGGAAGCCTACGACCAGGTGAGCGTGGTCGCCGACGGGCGCACGGCCAAGGGGCAGCGCATGACGTACTTCGCCGCTGAGGAGCGGTATCTGATGACCGGATCGCCGGTCAACATCGTCGAACAGTGCCGCGATACCACCTGCAAGGTTTTGACCTTCTTCAGGTCCACTGATAGGGTGCTTTGCGACGGCAGCGAAGAGAAACGTACGCAAACGCTCGACGGTGGCACGTGCGGGCAGGCCGCTCCGAAGTGAATGGCGACGCTCACCACGCACGAACTCACCAAGACGTACGGGGGGCGGACGGTCGTCCGCGGCGTCAGTCTCGATGTCGCATCGGGTGAGGTCGTCGGGCTGCTCGGGCCCAACGGCGCCGGCAAGACCACCACGTTCTACATGACCGTCGGCCTCACGGCGCCCGACGCGGGTCGCGTGATCCTCGACGGGCAGGACGTGACCGACGATCCGATGTACGTGAGAGCACGCAAGGGGCTGGGGTACCTGCCACAGGAACCGTCCATCTTCCGCGGCCTCACGGTCGAGCAGAACGTCCTCGCGATCCTCGAGACCCTCGATCTCAGCGCGGCCGATCGGCGGCATCGCGCGCGTGAGCTGCTGACCGAGCTGGGGCTCAACACGGTCGCGCACTCGCCGGCCTACACACTGTCGGGCGGTGAGCGGCGCCGCGCCGAGATCACCCGCGCGCTGGTGATGTCGCCGAAGTTCATCCTGCTCGACGAGCCGTTTGCGGGCATCGACCCCATCGCGGTCACCGATATTCAGAGGATCATCTTCCACCTCAAGGAGCGCGGCATCGGCGTCCTCATCACCGATCACAATGTGCGCGAGACCCTGCGGATCACGGACCGCGCCTACATCGTCACCGATGGCTCGATCTTCCGCAGCGGAACGCCGGCCGCCCTGGCCGGCGACGATGAGGTGCGGCGGATTTATCTGGGGGCCGACTTCCGATTGGATTAAGATCCCTCCAGGGGCGCGGCCCTCGAATCAATGGCGATCTCGCAGAAACTTCACACCAAGCTCGTTCAGAAGCTGATTCTGACGCCGTCGCTCCAGCAGGCCATCAAGCTGCTGCCGATGTCGACGCTCGAGCTGCGTGACCTGCTGACGCAGGAGATGGTCGAAAATCCCATGCTCGAGGAGGTCCCGGTCGAGGACACCCAGGCCGCCGAGCAGCAGACGACCGAGGAGAAGCCGGAAGCCAAGCCCGAGGCGCAGAAGACCGACTCGTGGGACGACGCCGACTACCAGTACTTCTTCGGCGAGTACCTCGACGATGGGTACCGGCCCAAGGCGCCTCAGGAAGTGCGCGAGCTCCCGCCGATCGAGAACACGCTGTCGACCACCAGCTCGTTGTCCGATCACCTGCTGTGGCAGCTGTCCCTGCAAAGCGACGACCCGACGCTGCGAGATATCGGCGAGGCGATCATCGGCAACCTCAACGACGACGGGTACCTCGTGGCCTCCCTCGACGAGTTGGCGGGCATGGGGCCGTGGCCGGTCGAGACGGTCGAACACGCCTTGCGCCTGCTGCAGGGATTTGACCCGGTGGGCGTGGCCGCACGCGACTTGCAGGAGTGCATGGTGCTGCAGTTGCGGCACCTCGGCCTCGAGGGCTCGCCGGCCGAACGCATCGTCACCGAGCACCTGCGCGCGCTGCAGAACCACCAGATCCCCGAGATCTCGCGCAAGCTCGGGATGTCGATCGAGGACCTCAAGGAACACGTCGAGGTCATCCGGCACCTGGACCCCAAGCCGGGCCTGCGCTTCAACCCGACGCCGTCGCAGTACGTCACACCCGACGTCTTCGTCGAGAAGATCGACGACGAGTACATCGTGTTCCTCAACGAGGACGGCCTGCCGCAGATGCGCATCAGCCCGACCTACCGCCGGCTGCTCGACAAAGACGGCAACCACGGCGAGGAGACTCGCGCCTACGTGCGCGACAAGTTCAACGCCGCCCGCTGGCTGATCAAATCAGTGCAGCAGCGACAGAACACGATCTACAAGGTCGCGCGCAGTATCGTGAACTTCCAGCGGGAATTCCTGGACCAGGGCATCGAGCACCTCCGCCCGCTCGTGCTGCGTGATGTCGCCAACGACATCGGCATGCACGAGTCCACGGTGAGCCGCGTGGTCACCAACAAGTACATGCACACGCCCCAGGGCGTGTTCGAGATGAAGTACTTCTTCCACAGCGGCATCAGTTCGTCGTACGGCGAGAGCGTCTCGTCGGTGACGATCAAGCAGCGCATCAAGAAGATCATCGAATCGGAGGACGCGAAAAAGCCGTTGTCGGACTCGAAGATCGTCAGCATCCTGCAGCGCGAGGGCCTCGTGCTGGCGCGACGTACGATCGCGAAGTATCGTGAAGAGTTGAAGATCTCGACCTCCAACCAGCGCAAAGTCCTCTACTAGGGCGCAGCGCCAACGCGCCCCAAGCCGGGCGAGGCCCCATGCGACTCGTACTCACCGGACGTCACTTCGACATTTCCCCCGGGTTGCGCACCCTGGTCGACCGCAAGCTCGTGCGCCTCGAGCGGCTGCTCGGCAACGCCATCGTGTCGGCGCAGGTCGTCTGCATCCGCGAGAGGGACCGTCTGGAAGCCGATGTCACCGTGCATATGCGCGGCGACCACATCCTGACCAGTCGCGCAACCGGCACGACGTGGAATTCAGCGCTCACGACCGTGGTGGACAAGATCGAGCGCCAGGGCGTGAAGGTGAAGGGGAAGTGGACGGAGCGCAAGCGCCGTGTGACGTCGACCCGTCGCACGCCCGACGCGCCAGTCGACGGTCAGCCGGCGCCGGCTGATCCGCGCGTCGTGCGAATCACACGCGCGCAGCTCAAGCCGATGACCGTGGCGAATGCGGCGCTCGAGCTGTCGGCCACCGGCGACCCGTTCCTGGTGTTTCGCAACGCCGAGACTGACGCCCTGAACGTTCTGCTGCGCAGACGCCGTGGGGAATTCGGCCTCCTCGAATCGGATCGCTGATCCGCAGTTGTGCCGTCCTGATGTCGTTGCCTCTCGAGGTCGCCGTCGGCATCCTGCTCGAGTCTCGGCCTGAATTGCCGGACTTCAGCGTGGAGATCCTGGCGGGACGCCGGGGGCTGAACCGCTCGATTCGCAGCCCGCACGTCCAGAAGACCGGACTGGCGCTGGCCGGTTTCCACGAGTACATCCGCCCGGGCCGGGTGCTCGTGTTTGGCGAAAGCGAAGTGCGCTTCCTTGAAAGCCGCACGCCCGACCAGCGGCGCACGCTGACCGCCCGGCTCCTGGAGCACGACATCCCCTGTATCCTGTCCACCGCGGGCCTGCGTCCCGTGCCCGAGCTGGTCGATGCCTGCGACGCCGTGGGCGTCCCGCTGCTGGTGACACCCACCTCGACCGGTACCGCCATCTCGAAGATCACCGCACGGCTCGAGGACTACCTTGCCGATCGAACGACAGTGCACGGGACGCTCGTGGATCTGTTGAGCCTGGGCGTGCTGATCCTGGGCGAAAGCGGCATCGGCAAGAGCGAGTGCGCGCTGGACCTGATCGCGCGGGGCCACAGGCTTGTCGCCGACGACGTCGTGGACGTACGCCGGCGCGCCGAGTCGTTCCTCGATGGGTCGGCGCCCGACACCGCGCGATTCTTCATGGAGGTCCGCGGCGTCGGATTGATCGACGTCCAGGCGCTCTATGGCGTGTCAGCCACGTGCGCGACCAAGCAGATCGGCCTGGTGGTACAGCTCGAACGCTGGGACTCGACGCGGGAATACGAGCGGCTGGGCCTCGACGAGCAGTGGCACGAGCTGTTGAATGTGCGAGTGCCGCTGATCCGCATGCCCGTTGCCCCCGGCCGGAGCATCTCGACGCTGGTGGACGTCGCCGCCCGTAATCAACTGCTCAAGGCGCGCGGCTACCACCCGGCGCGCGAGTTCACAAAGCGACTGGCCGAGCGGCAACGCGCGGTGGGGGCCAACACGGAGCCTGAACGATGACGGCAGCTCGTCGGCGCCGGGGGGACGCACCGCGAGGTCGCTTCATCGTCGTGACCGGACTTTCGGGGGCGGGCAAATCGCAGGCGATCCGCGCGCTCGAGGACCTGGGCTACTTCTGCGTCGACAACCTGCCGACGCAGCTCATCCCCACACTGGCCACGTTGTCGAAGCGGGGCAGTGCCGACCTGCCGAAGGTCGCGCTGGTGATCGACGTGCGCGAAGGCAGCTTCCTGCGGGACTTTCCCCGCGTGTGGAAGCGGCTCAAGGCGACGCCGGGGCTCGATCCGCTGCTCATCTTCCTCGAGGCCACCCACGACACGCTGGTGCGGCGCTTCAGCGAAACCCGACGGCCGCATCCGCTCGCCCATGGGCGTTCCGTCGTCGAAGGGCTCGAGGCCGAGCGACAGCAGATGCAGAAGATCCGCGAGCTGGCCGATGAGATCGTCGACACCACGCACCTGACGGTGCACCAGTTGCGCGAGCGGTTCCTTGGATTCTCGGAGGCGCGAAGCCCGCGGCAGAAGCTGCTGGTGACGCTGCTCAGTTTCGGGTTCAAGCACGGCTTGCCGGTGGACGCCGACCTGGTGTTCGACGTGCGGTTCCTGTCGAACCCGCACTTTGTCCAACGCCTGCGCCCGCAGACCGGGCGCGACCCCGCCGTTATCAAATTTCTGGAGCGACAGCCGCTGACCGGAGAGTTTCTCGAACGACTGCGCGACCTGCTGCTGTTCCTGGTGCCGCAGTACGTGCGTGAAGGCAAGAGCTATCTGACGATCGCGATTGGATGCACTGGCGGCCGGCATCGCTCGGTGATGGTGGCCGAGGCGCTCAAGCTGTCCGTGAGCACGGTGGCCGGCGTGCGCGTGCAGGTACGTCACCGCGATGTGGAGTGATTGATGAACGGCGTGCAGTTGCCGGTGGGCGTCGTCGTCGTGACCCACGGTCGGTTGGCGGTCGAGTTGGTGAATGCGGCCGAAGCGATCGTGGGCGATCTCACACACGTGCAGGCCGTCTCGATCGGCTGGCACGACGATGTGGAGCAGGCGCGCGAGGAGATCGGCCAGGCGATTGCGCGGGTCGCGACGCCGGCCGGCACTCTCGTGCTGACGGACATGTTCGGCGGCACGCCGTCCAACTTGGCGGTGACCTTTCTCGTACCCGACCGCGTCGAGGTCGTGACGGGCGTGAATTTGCCGATGCTGCTGAAGCTGGCGACGCTGCGGCGGGCCGACAACCTGCAGGAGGTCGCGCACCTCGTGCGCGAGCATGGGCAGAGCGCGGTGTGGGTGGCCTCAGACTTGCTGCAGAAGAAGTAGTCACGGAGGCACGGAGCGCACGGAGTGGCAGGTATGTCTCTTGTGGCTCGTGGCTGAACGATGACACGAGAAGTAGTGGTCCCCAACGCACTGGGCTTGCACGCGCGCGCCGCAGCGCGATTCGTCCAGACGGCCGCGCGTTTCGCAGCGCAGATCCGCGTCAGCCGCGGCGGACGGATTGTGGACGGCAAGAGCCTGATGGGTATGCTGCTGCTGGCAGCGTCCCAGGGATCGACATTGCGGATTGACGCCGACGGTTCAGATGCCGATGCCGCGCTCGACGCGCTGGCCGCGCTGGTGGCCGCTGGCTTCGGGGAGGCTGTGTGATGCGACGCCTGTCAGGCGCCGGCGTGGTCGGCGGGATCGCGTCGGGTCAGGCCGTGTTGCTGGTGCGCCGCGGGCGCGCCCTTCGTGTGCCGGTGTCCGACGCCTGCATCGGCGACGAAGTCGCGAGGCTCGACCGCGCCAGAGAGCGGTCGCGGGAACAGATCGTGGCCATCCGGTCGCGGCTGAGCACAGGCCCGGGCGCAGAGCTGGCGCCCCTGTTCGACGCGCAGCTCCTGATGCTCGACGACCCGCTGCTGGTGGGCCGGGCGCGCTCCGTGATCCGCGACGAGAACGTGAACGCGGAGTGGGCCGTGCAGCGCGCGTTCGACGAGGTCGCGGCGCTGTTTGACGACATCGACGACCCGTACCTGCGCGATCGGCGCGGCGACGTCGCCGACGTCGCCGGACGCGTGCGGATGAACCTGCGCAACGGCGTACGCGGCTGGCAGGACGTGCTCAACCGGGGGGAAGGCCCATTCGTCATCGTCGCCGACGATCCTCCGCCGTCGGTGGCTGCCCAGGTGGACTGGTCGCGCGTCACCGGGTTGGCCATCGACGCCGGCAGCCGCACATCGCACACCGCGATCCTCGCGCGATCGCTGGGGATTCCCACGGTGGTCGGGCTGGGGGAGGCGACCCGCCACGTCAGGCCGGGGATGCCCGTGATCGTCGACGGCACGCTGGGCGATCTCATCATCGAACCCTCGGCCGCCGTCGCCGAGGCGCTTGGCGGCCGCGCCAACCGGCCGCAGGCCCCGGCAGCGTCGATCTCGCCACGGGGACCGGCGGTCAC
>JAENWD010000354.1 GCA_016650245.1 Vicinamibacteria bacterium | reverse complement strand
TTCCACCGCGCTCGTGCCCCAGCTGGAGGATCGCGGATGGCGCGCGAGTGCCGGCGCAACCGCGACGCTGAATCCGCGCTGGACGCTCGACGGAAGCTACGGCCTCGAGCGTGGACCCGGCGCCGCGGCGCGGTTTGCGGATGCCGCGGTGACCTGGACGCCCAGCGAGAGATATTCGTTCGATGTGTATGGCGGGACCATGGCGCGACCGCTCGAGCTGCGCTACTACGACGCAACGAGTCGCTGGATCGGCGGCCGCGCCGAGTGGGAGCTCAGTGCGCAGCGGCGTGTGTGGACCGACGTCGCGTTGGTAAAGGACAATCGTGAGAGGCCGGATGCGGGCGCGTCGTCACTTGCTCAGACGCGCGTGCGAGCCGGGTTGAGCGTGGCGTTCGGGTCTGGTGCCGATCGTACCCCGCTGCCTCCCGCCCGGAGGACGGGACGCTGAGTCAACTCGCGCGCGTCGGTCCGGCGCTGGTCATCGGCTTGCTGGTCGCGGGTGTGCTCGTCGCCGCGCCTCAGGTGAGCCGACCGCCGCAGGACCGCTTTCCACACGACAAACACGCCAATGTGTTCCCGCTGTGTGTCACTTGCCACGCCGGCGTGGTTGAGCAGGAGCAGCCGATGTGGCCCGACCCGTCGCGCTGCGCGTCGTGCCACGACGGCGTGGTGAAGCCACGAATCGACTGGGAACCGCGAGCCGGCCCGCGCGCGGGCAATCTGCGTTTTACGCACCACGCACACCGCCGCGCCGCGACCGCAAGAAACCCAGCCGACAGCGCCCAGATCCGAAACTGTTCCGCGTGTCATAACGAGCTCGGCGCGCCACGGATGGCCGTGCAGCACGTCGTAGTCGGGCAATGCCTCGACTGCCACGGACTGACGGCGCCCCACGTGGACGTCCCGAGCGCCGCATGCGCGACGTGCCACGTGCGGCTGACCGATGCACCGGGCTTGACCCGCGACGATATCGCGCGATTCCCCCGTCCGCAGTCGCATCGCGCGCCGGATTTCCTGATGGGCGGACACGGCAGGGCCGCGAAAGTGCCTGGCATCTCGTCGGGCCCGAACGCCGTCGCGGCCAACTGCGCCACGTGCCACTCGCGGAATCTGTGCCTCACCTGTCACGTGAACGCCCCCGAGTCACCAGTGATTCTGGCACTGGCGCTCGACGAACGGCCGCCAGCGTTCGCTTCGTCGCAACTGGTGCCGCCGAGCCATACCGCGACTGGTTTTCTCCGTACCCACGGAAGGGACGCGCAGCGAGCGAGCGCAACGTGCGCGACCTGTCACACGCGCGAGGGTTGCATGAGCTGCCACATCGGAGTGCCGCCGCGCGCGATTGCCGCACTGCCCGCCGCCGGGCCGGGGCGCGCGGTGGGCGCGCAGATGACACGCGCGAAGCCATCGAGTCACACTCGGGACTTCAGGGAACGGCACGGAGCGGAGGCGACCGACCGCCCGATGACTTGCGCGAGCTGTCACGCGCGTGAGAGTTGCATGAGCTGCCATGTCGGATCGGTGCCACGCGCCGTGGCGGCAATGCCAGCCGCCGCCACGGGACGCGCGGCGGGCGCGCAATGGACGCGCGTCGCACCATCGAGTCACACGCGTGAGTTCAGGGAGGGACACGGTCCTGAAGCAAACTCGAGACCCGGCACGTGTGAGACGTGTCACGTGCGGTCGACGTGTCTCGAATGTCACCGCCCCGACGGCGCGCGACAGTCTCGCTATCACCCTCAGAACTTCCTCACGCGCCACCCGAGCTCGGCGTACGCGCGCCAGGCGAACTGCAGCGATTGCCACAACCCGGCGCAGTTCTGCCAGAGCTGCCACCAGCAGGCTGGCCTTGTCGCGACGTCGCGAATTGGCGTGAAGGGTTACCACGATGCGTTTCGCGGCTTCAGCCTGGGACACGGGCAGGCCGCGCGGCAGAGTCTCGAGTCGTGCGCGTCGTGCCACGCGGAGCGCGACTGCACGGCGTGTCATTCGGCGGTGGGTGGTGGCTTCCGCTTCAATCCCCACGGCCCCGGCTTCAACGCGGTGCGGGCCCGATCAAAGAACCCATCTGTGTGCATCGCTTGTCACGGCCAGGTGATTCCGGGAGGCCCGTAGGTTGATGAGCAACTACGGACGAAGTGCGTTGGGAGCATGCAGGCAATCAGCATAAGGAGTTTTATAGTGCCAGGTCCAAAGTTCTACCTCGCTGCCGCAGTGACAATCTGGGGATGCGGCGAGAATCGAGATGCGCCCAGAATTCCACTCGATCAGTCAGACCCGAGGATTGTCGGCACAAGTGCGGCAACCCCACCGGGGGCGATGGGCGGTGAGTGGAAGGCGGCCCTTGATAGCGGCAACATGCTCTTTCGGGCAAAGGCCTATGACCGCGCGCTCGTGAATTACAACCGCTCAGCGCGGCTGGCCCCGACCGCGCTGGCGCCGCTGCTCGGCATTCTCATGGTCGCCGACGTGACGAAGAACGTGCAACTTCGCGAGAGCACGCTGTCTCGCATCCGCGAACTGAATCCGGCCGCCGCGGATTCTTCGGCGGCCATGTCGCACGCGGAGATTCTTGACGTTCATTCCCGCGCCAGGAAAGCCCCATGATTGCGCTATAAGGCTTTTCCTCACAGTCGCAGCGGGAATTGCCGAGAATTCACTGGGCCTTCCCGACAGATCAGCCCTCACCTTTCGGGCATCTTGGAGCACGATGCCAACTGCCAGATCTCCGGTTCCTGAACTCG
>JAENWD010000353.1 GCA_016650245.1 Vicinamibacteria bacterium | reverse complement strand
TCAGGCCCGCATCACGGTCGGGTCGGGCGGGTTGACCGGCAAGGGGTTTACCAAGGGCACCCAGGGGCAGTTGCGGTTCCTGCCCGTGGCGCACAACGATTTCATCTTCTCGGCATGGGCCGAAGAGGAAGGGTTCATCGGTGTGATCGTCGCGCTCGGGCTGTACCTGCTGGTGATCTGGCGGTCGCTCGACGCCGCAAAGCTGTCAAAGGACCGGCTCGGCGCGTTCCTGGTGCTGGGCGTCCTGGCAAGTTTCACGTTTCAGGTGTTCTACAACATCACCATGTCGGCGGGACTGGCGCCGGTGAAGGGGTTGACGTTGCCGCTGATGAGTTACGGCGGCAGCTCGCTCATCGCGACGCTGACGGGCTTTGGGTTGATTCTCAACGTCCGCATGCGGCGCTTCACCAATTGAGTTGGGGCCTGGCCCCCGCGATCCGTACGGGGGCCAGGCCCCCGGCGAAAGGATTTGCAGTGACCAAGGAGATGATCATCTCCTCGAACGACCACGAGACACGCGTGGCGATCCTCGAGGACGATCTGGTGGCCGAGATCTTCGTCGAACGCGAGCGGTCGCGGGGCGTGGCCGGCAACGTCTACAAGGGGCGGGTCTCGAAAGTGCTGCCCGGCATGCAGTCGTCCTTCATCGACATCGGGCTCGAGCGCGACGGGTTCCTCTACGTCACCGATGTGGTGCCGTCGCTCGACGCGTTTGACGGAGGAGACGAAGGCGACACCGACGAGGTCGAGCCGGCAGCCGCGCCGGCCGAGGGCGCCGAGCCGGCCAGGCGCGCAGGCGCCGACGGCGGCCGTCGAGGCCGGCGCGGTGGGCGTGAGACCCGAAGCGCCGACGAGGCAGGTAAGCCCAGCGACGAGCCCAAGATCGAGGACCTGCTCAAGGAAGGGCAGGACGTGATGGTCCAGGTGGTCAAGGAACCGCTGGGGACCAAGGGCGCGCGCCTGACCTCGCACGCCTCGCTGGCCGGGCGCTTCCTGGTCTTCATGCCGACCGTCGATCACGTCGGCGTCTCGCGCAAGATCGAGTCGCGCGACGAGCGCAACCGCCTGCGCGGCATCGTTCGCGAGTTCCGCGAGCAGCAGGGCTTCAACGGCGGCATCATCATCCGTACAGCGGCTTCCGGCCGGCCCAAGGAAGACATCCTCAGCGACCTGGAGTTCTTCCACAAGGTGTGGAAGGAGATCCGGCAGAAGATGGACAGCCAGCGTGCGCCGGCGGTGGTCTACCGCGAGCAGAGCCTGGTGGCGAAGCTCCTGCGCGACCTGCTGACCGAGGACTACACCGCCATCCGCATCGACAGCTACCAGGAGTACCAGCGCGTGCTGGAACTAGTCGAGCGGATGATGCCGGCGTTGGCGCCGAAGGTGAAGCACTACAACAAGGACTTCCCGATCTTCGAGGAGTACGGCGTTCAGGGCGAGCTCGACAAGGCCCTCAAGAGCAAGGTCTGGCTCAAGTCGGGCGGGTCGATCGTCATCAACCAGACCGAGGCGCTGGTGGCGGTGGACGTCAACACCGGCCGCTACGTCGGCAAGAAGACCACCGGCCGGCTCGAAGACACGATCGTCAAGACCAACCTCGAGGCCGCCAAGGAGATCGTCCGGCAGGTGCGCCTCAGGGACCTGGGCGGCATCATCGTGCTCGACTTCATCGACATGGAGGAGAAGAAGAACCGCCAGAAGGTCTTCCAGGCGGTCGAGCAGGAGCTCCGGCGCGACCGCGCGCCGTCAAAGGCCGTGCAGGTGTCCGACTTCGGGCTGATCGTGATCACGCGCAAGCGCGTGAAGCAGAGCCTCGAGCGTGTGCTCACCGAGCCGTGCCCGTATTGCTCGGGCAGCGGCGTCATCAAGTCGAGCTCGACGATCTGCTACGAGATCCTGGCCGAAGTGAAGAAGCTCAACATGGACCTCAACGGCCACGGCGTGGTGCTGCGCGTGAACCCCGACATCGCGCGTGCGCTGAAGGAAGAGGAAAGCGGGGTGTTGAAGGACCTGCAGGCCGCGCTCGGACGCCAGGTCAGCATCCGCCCCGACGTGCACCTGCATCACGAGCAGTTCGATCTGATGGCAATCGGATAACGCCTGTAGGGGCGCGCGTGCGCGCCCCTACTTCTTGTCGTGCTTGGGCTTGGCAGCCTTGTCGCCCTCGGCGCGCGTGACGGCCACCGATCCGCTGAAGGTCTTGACGATCACCAACGCGCTGCCATCGCCAAAGATGCCGCGGACGTCGCGCCGTTCGGGCGCGCCAGGCGGGAGCGCCGGGTCGGTTGGGTTCAGCGTCAGCGGCAGATCGGAGTGCACCTGGCCGCTGAAGGTCTTGGCGGCCAGCTCGAAGCCTTGCGAGCCCGCCAGCGCCAGGCGCACGTCGCCGGCGTGGCTGGTGAACTCGTAGCGGCCGTTCCTGACGAGCGGACCGGCAAACTCCATCGTGCCGCTCACGCTGCGGACCTGGGCGCGGTCGCACGCGATATTGACGAGCACCAGATCGCCGCTGATGGTGGCCAGGTCGAGCGTGCGTGTCTTGACGCCCTTGACCACCAGCCGCCCGCTGACCGTGCTTGCGGACAGCCCTTCGGCCGAGCCGCCGTCGGCGATCAGGATGTCGCCCGACAGCGTCTTCACCCGGGCAAGCTTCGGCGTGCCGATGGCCTCCACCGCGCCGTTGGCGCTTTCAAGCTGCACCTCGCCCCGCACCTTGGTGACCTTGAGGTCGCCAGCCAGGGACCGCGCGCTCACCGCGGTGCCAAACGGCACCTGCACGGTGTAGTCCACCCAGGTGCTGAGGTGCTTGGTCCGCCGCGCGACGGTGCGGACCTCGACACGGCCAGCGGTCTCCTGAGCGTCGATCATGATCGCGTCGAGCTGGCTTCGTGTGTCGCCGCTTCCGCCGCGCACGCGCTTGATCGCCGTGAGCACGATCTCGTCGCCGGCAGCGCCGTTGATGACGATGGGGCCGGCCAGATTGAAGATGTCGAGAGACCCGTGGGGGCCGACCTTGAACGTGCGGGTCACCGTCTCGGTGCTCTCCGGGCCGCTTCGCTCGTCCTGGAACTTCGCAAACCACGCCACGCGTTCCGGCGCGGGCACGCCCGCCGCCGGCCGCACCGGAGGCACGCCGTCCTGGGCGGCGCTCGCCGGGAGGGCGAGCAGGGCGAGTGGGGCGAGTAGTGCGAGTAGGGTGAGTTGGGCAAGCGGGGCGTGCGGGCTCCGCGGCAGCAGCAGTGGTCGGCGTGTCATCACGGGCAAGGTCTCAGTCACAGCTTGTTCATGCCATCGGCAATCCGGGCCGCTTCGGCCTGGTTGCCCTTCCGGACTTCGTTGATCAGCGCGATGGTGTCCTGCAGCAGGGCCATCTTCGAGCGGAACGCCTCAAAGAGGCTGTCCTGCGCTTGTGTGCTCATGGGCTGTGTCCTGAGCGCGGCGCGGCTTTCGCCGATCGCCTGGTCGATGACCAGCAGGCTCTTCTGCAGGTCGGCCGCCACCTGCGGGTCGAGCGCCTGGCGGTCGCGGGCGAGCACTTCGAGGCCGGCCACCGCGCTTACCAGGTGCTTTTCGGCCTGTATGAACTCGGCTTCCACCGACCCCAGCAGCTCGGCGGACGTCGCCGTGGCGTGATCGACCGGCCCGG
>JAENWD010000352.1 GCA_016650245.1 Vicinamibacteria bacterium | reverse complement strand
CCGGTGGTGGTCGGAATCATCGAGAGCGCCGCCGCGCGCGCACGCCGCAGATCCTTGTGCGGAAGATCGAGCAACTGCTGGTCGTTGGTGTAGGAGTGGATCGTCGTCATCCAGCCGCGGACGATACCGAACTGCTCGTGGAGGACCTTGGCAAACGGCGCCAGGCAGTTGGTCGTGCACGAGGCGTTGCTGATGATGTGGTGCGTGGCCGGATCGTACTTGTCGGCGTTGACGCCCAGCACCAGCGTGATGTCGGGTTTCTTGGCCGGCGCCGTGATGACGACCTTCTTCGCCCCCGCGTTGAGGTGGAGCACCGCCTTCTCCCGATCGGTGAACAGGCCGGTGGACTCGAACACGACGTCGACGCCCAGGTCCTTCCATGGCAGCTGCCCCGGGTCTCTGACCGAGAGCACCTTGAAGCTGTCTCCGCCGACCGTGATCGTGTCGCCCGACGCCCTCACGTCGTGCGGCAGGTTGCCGAGAATCGAGTCGTACTTCAGGAGGTGGGCCAGGGTCCTGGTGTCCGTGAGGTCGTTGACCGCCACGAAATCGAGTTCCTTCTTGCCGAGGGCGGCGCGCAGGATGTTGCGGCCGATCCGCCCGAACCCGTTGATACCGACTTTCAGACCCATGAGCTGTAGCCTCCGCGAGCACTGTCAACACTGCCGCCTCGACGAGCGGCAAATCAGGTAACCGTAAACGCCGATTGTAGTGGGCCGGGTTGCGCAGGGTCAAACCGGCCGCTATACTGCAGCGAGCGTAAAGCCCGGATTCTTCGGTGCCTTAGCAGCGTCGTTCCCGCCACGCATGTACGTCATCTACAGCGGTTTGCTGGCGCTTGCCCTGCTGGTCGGGTCGCCCTGGTTTCTCTATCAGGGCCTGCGCCGGCGCAAGTACTTCGGTAGCCTGCGTCAGCGGCTCGGCGCGCTGCCGGTGTCGTTCAATCTCGACGGCGAACCGTCGATCTGGGTCCATGCCGTCTCGGTGGGCGAGGTGTTGGCCGCGCGGCCGCTGGTGGACGAACTGCGCGCGCGCTATCCGGGTTTCCGCCTGTTGGTGTCGACCACCACCGTCGCGGGCCAGCAACTGGCCAGGCGCCAACTGCCGCAGGCCGACGCCGTCTTCTACTTTCCGATCGACTTTGCATGGGTCGTGCGCCGCGTGCTGGATCGGGTGAAACCGCGCCTGCTGGTGCTGCTTGAAGGGGAGATCTGGCCGCACGTGCTGCGCGAGTGCCGGCGGCGCGGCGTCCGCACGGCGATCGTCAACGGGCGCGTCTCGGCCCGGTCGTTTCCGCGCTATCGCCTGTTGGCGCCGCTGATGCGCCACGTGCTGGCCGACGTCGACGCCATTTGCATGCAGAGCGACGAGGGCGCGCGGCGCGTCCGTCTCATGGGGGCCGACCCGGCGCGCGTGACGGTGACTGGCAGTCTGAAGTTCGACGCCGTGCACGTGCCGGCCCCCTCGGCCCACCTCCGGCCACGCGAACGGATCCTGCGCTTCTTCCGGCTGACGGCTGGCCGTCCAGTGGTGGTTGCCGGCAGCACCATGCGCGGCGAAGAGCGGCCCGTGCTGCAGGCGTTCCGGCGCATCAAGGCCACACAGCCACAGGCCCTGCTGGTCCTGGCGCCGCGGCATGCGGATCGATTCACCGAAGTGATGCACATCGCGCGGGGCGAAGGCTTTGCCACCGCGCGGCGCACGGAACTGGCCATCGACGCCGAGCCACGCGCCGATGTGGTCGTGCTCGACTCGATCGGCGAGTTGGCGCAGGTATATCAGCTGGCGACGGTGGCCTTTGTGGGCGGCAGCCTCGTGTCAACCGGCGGCCATAACATCCTCGAGCCGGCCGTGTACGGACGGCCTGTCGTCTTCGGGCCGTCGATGACCAACTTTGCCGAGATCGCCGAGATGTTCCTCGCCAACGGCGCGGCGGTCCAGGTGCACTCGGAGCACGAGCTCGAAGAAACACTTATCGCGCTGATGAGCGATCCGGTGCGCCGCGCGGGCATCGGCGCGGCAGCACGCGCGCTGGTGGACGCCAACCGGGGTGCGACCGAGAGGACGCTCGACATCCTCCTTCGCCTGCTGCCGCGACCCGCTGTGGTCCGGCCTTTCCGCCGCGTGCACTGACTCGTGCCCATTGCCAGCCAGTTCTATGCCGCGCTCGCACGCCTGCGCCGCACGATGGTCGAGACCACGCCCGGCGCGTCACGTCGTCTGAGCCGCCCGGTCGTCAGCATCGGCAACCTCGTCGTGGGGGGCAGCGGCAAGACGCCGCTTGCGGCGCTGGTCGCGCGCCTGCTGGCGGAGGCCGGCGAGCGCCCGGCCGTGTTGAGCCGCGGCTATGCCCGCACGGACCCCGACGACGGGGTGACGGTCGTGAGCGACGGCCAGCGATTGCGCGCCGACCTGGCGCGTGCCGGCGACGAGCCGCTGCTGCTGGCGCGATCGCTGCCAGGTGTGGCCGTCCTGGTCTGCGCGGATCGCTACCTGGCGGGCCGTCTGGCCGAGCAGCACCTGGGCGCCACTGTGCACGTGCTCGACGACGGGTTTCAGCACATGCAGCTGGCGCGCGACGTGAATCTGCTGATCGTGGACCGCGCTGACGTCGAGCGGCCGCGCCTGCTGCCCTCCGGCCGGCTGCGCGAGCCGCTGTCGGCGGCACGTGCGGCTGATGCGGTGCTGGTGACCGGGGCCGACGGCGACCAGGTCGCGCAGGTCGCCGAGCGTCTGGGCGTGGCCGAGGCGTTTGCGATGGACCGCGACGTGGAGCCGGCCGTCGAAGAGACCGTCGACGGTCCCAGGCCGCTGGCCCCCGGCGCGCGGGTGTTGGTCGTCAGCGGCATCGCGCGGCCGGAGCGCTTCGTGGCCGAAGCGGTAGAGGGGGGCTTCGACGTCGCCGGCAACATCGCGTTTGGCGACCACCACCCGTTTGTGGCCGCCGACATCGCGCGCATCGCGCAGCAGGCCCACGCGTCCAGCGCCTCGATCGTGCTCACGACCGAGAAAGACTTCGTGCGTCTGCTGCCCCTTCGGCCGTGGCCGTTCCGCCTGGCCGTGCGGCCGATGAGTGTTCGTGTCGAGCCGGCGGAGCAGTTTGCGGCGTGGTTGCTGGACCGAATCCGTGGCGGCCAGGCTTCCGAGGTACGTGGCGGCAGGGCTTCAGCCCTGCAGGAGCCGGCGTGAGGCACCGGCTCGAATACGCCGCCGTGGTTGTCGTGCGCGGCGCCGTGCGCGTGCTGCCCGACGCGGTGGTCCGCCAGCTCGGCGCGCTGCTCGGACTAGGCTTCTACGCGCTCGACCGCGTGCATCGCCGCGTCGCCGAGACGAACCTGGCGACGGCGTTTCCGAAGCAGAGCCCGTCGGATCGGCAGATCATCACGCGCGCGATGTTCGTGCACTTCGGGCGGCTGCTCCTCGAGCTGTTGAAGTTCAGCACGCTGGACCCGGCCGGCATGCGCGCGCGCATCGAGTGTGAAGGCCGCGAGCGCGCCGAGTCGGCCTATGCCCAGGGCAAGGGCGTGCTCTTTGTCACCGGCCATTTCGGCTTCTGGGAGATTCACGCCATCGGACACGGCCTCGAGCTGCAGCCAATCGGCGTGCTGGCGCGGGCGCTCGACAACCCGTATCTCAACACCCTGCTCGAACAGGTACGCGGCACGACCGGCAACTTCGTGATCTACCGTCACGGCGCGGTCCGCAAAGTGCTGCGCGCCCTGGCGGCGGGTCAGGGTGTGGCGATGCTGATCGACCAGCACATGCACAGCTCGGATGCGATCTACGTGGACTTCTTCGAGCGCCCGGCGGCGACCACGTCGATGCTGGCTGCGCTGGCGCTGCGCACTGGCGCGCCGGTGGTCCCCGTCTTCGCGCTGCCGTTGCCAGGCGGGCGCTATCGCCTCATCTACGAGCACGCCGTGCCGCCCCCCGATCAGGACTCGCCGGATGCCGTCCGCGAGTTCACCCAGCGGTGCACCGACGTCCTCGAGATGTACGTGCGGCGCCACCCGTCGCAGTGGCTCTGGATGCACCGGCGATGGCGTGATGCGCCGCTGCCACTGAAGACACCGGGGATGTTTCCGTCGGCGCGGGCTGACGAGGGAGAGGAGTGAGGGTCGTCGTCCTCGCGCCCAACTGGCTGGGCGACGTCGTGATGGCGTTGCCGGCGATCGCGGCCGTGCGCCGGTGGTTTGGTGACGCGCATCTGGCCGTAGCGGCGCGCGCGCCGGTGGCTCCGCTGCTGTCGATGGCTGCGGGCATCGACGAGGTCGTCGTCCTTGCTGGACGCGGAGACTGGCGCGATGCCGCCGGGCGGCGTGCCGACGCGCAGCATCTGGCCTCGAGCCGCTTCGATCTCGCGCTGCTGCTGCCCAACTCGTTTCACGCCGCGTGGCTCGCGCGTCTGGCCGGCGTGCCAGAGCGCTGGGGGTATCGCGCCGATCTGCGTGCGATGCTGCTCACGCGTGGCGTGCCCAAGCCGCGCGGGCCCATCACGCAGGCCGCGTACTACCTGGCGCTCGTGCAGTCGCTCGGGGGCCCCGACGCGCCACTGGCCGCCTCTCTTCAGATCTCGGACGCGCAGCGTGATGCCGCCTCGGCGCTGCTGCGGGCCAACGGCTGGACCGCAGGGCCCCTGGTCGCGTTTGCGCCCGGCGCCGCATTCGGGCCGGCCAAGCGCTGGCCGCCGGATCGCGTGGCACAGGTCGCACGCCGGCTTGCCGCCGACTTGGGCGTGACGCCCGTGCTGGTCGGCGCCCAGGGCGACCTCGACTCGATCGCCGAGGTGCTCAGGCGCTACCGCGCCCTGGCGGGCGCCGGTGCTGACGCGATCGACCTCGGCGGGCGGACCGATCTGTTGACTCTTGCCGGGGTGTTCACGCTCTGCGACGCGGTGCTGTCCAACGACTCGGGCGCGATGCACGTGGCCGCCGCGGTCGGCGTGCCCGTCACCGCCATCTTCGGGCCGACCGACGAGCGGGCGACCTCGCCGCTGCCGCACCCGTCGGGACCTCTGGCCACGATCGTCGCCGGCCAGGCGCGGTGCCGGCCGTGCCTGCTGCGGATGTGCCCGATCGACCACCGCTGCATGACGAGCATCGAGCCGGCGCGCGTGGCACAGGTCGTCGCAGCGAGCATGGGTGGAGATTGCGGGGCGGCGGATCGCGCGACCAAAGTCCCGCCGCCACAACAGAGGGAGCGGGAATTGTGAGGCGCGCGGTGTTCCTGGATCGCGACGGGACGATGATCGAGGAGCGCGGGTACCTGAACCGTCTGGATCTGGTGACGCCGTTTCCGTACACGGCCGACGCGATCGGCCGCCTCCGACGCGCCGGATTTGCGGTCGTGGTCGTCACCAACCAGGCGGGCATCGCGCGCGGTTTCTTCGACGAGGCGTTCGTGCGCTCGGTGCATGCGCACCTGAACACCCTCCTGCAGGCCGACGCGATACCCGACGCGTATTATTTCTGTCCGCACCATCCCGAGGGCGTCGTCGAGTCCTATCGCGTCGAGTGCCGCTGCCGCAAACCGGCACCCGGCATGATCGAACAGGCGGTCGCCGACCTCGACCTCGACGTCGCACGCTCGTTCGTGGTCGGCGACAAGTGGCTGGACATCGGACTGGCCAACCAGGCCGGCGCTCGGGGTATCCTCGTGCGAACCGGCTACGGTGCCGACACCGCCGACGCGCCGCCGCCCGGCCTGCGGGCCGAGCGCGTCGTGGCGACACTTCACGACGCGGCCGACTACATTATCCAGGCCAGCGAGACTGGCGACCACGCGCACCCATGAGTGATCCGACCGCCGATCGTCTTGCCGCCCTGGTTCGCGCCTGCCGCGGGCGTCGCGTCGCCGTCATCGGCGACCTGCTGGCCGACGAGTTCATCTACGGCCGGGTGGAGCGCGTGTCGCGCGAGGCGCCCGTGCTCATCCTGCGGTACCACCACACGATCGTCGTGCCTGGGGGGGCCGGTAACGCCGCGGCCAACGTCGCCGCCCTGGGCGGGGAGGTGGGGCTGGCCGCGCTGGTGGGTCGCGACGATGTGGGGCGCCGGTTGTTGAAGAGCTTTCCCACTCGCGTGAGCCGCGCGGCAATCCTGCGCCCGGCCGGCTACCACACGCCGGTCAAGACCCGGATTCTCGCCGGGGGCATCCACTCCGCCAAGCAGCAGGTCGTGCGCATCGACCGCATCCGCTCCACCGGCCCCACCGACCGCACGCGGATTCAGTTTTCGGCAGCCGCACGCCGTGCCGTCGCGGCCGCCGACGCGGTGATCGTCTCGGACTACGGGTCGGGCCTGGTCACGCCCGCGCTGGTAGACGATCTCCGTCGGCGCACGCGCAGGGACGTCCCGTTCCTGCTCGACTCGCGTCACGACACGCTGAAGTATCGCGGGTTGACGGCGTGCACGCCCAACGAGTCCGAGGTCGAGCAGATGCTGGGCATCGAGATCGACGACGATGCCGGCCGGCTCGAGCGCGCCGGGCGTACGCTGCTGAAGCGGACCGGCATGAAGGCGGTGGTCATCACGCGCGGCAGCCGCGGGATGGCGATCTTCGAGCCTGGACGGCCGACCACGCACCTGCCCATCTACGGGTCGGACGAAATCGCCGACGTCACCGGCGCGGGCGATACCGTGATCGCCACCGTGACACTGGCGCTGGCGGCCGGCGCGTCGCTGGTCGATGCGGCGCGGCTGGCCAACTACGCGGCCGGCCTCGTGGTGATGAAGCGCGGCACGGCGACTGTGTCCTCCGATGAACTGCGGGCGGCGATCCGCCCGCCTTCGCGCCCGGGCGCTTCGGCGAGGCGGGCTCATCAACCTGATTAACCCGACCCAACCAGACCAACCCGATCAACCTGATCCACCCGTGCCTGTCCTGTCCCTCTCCGATCTCGAAGACGCGCTCGCGGCCGACCGTGCCGCGGGCCGCACCATCGCGTTTGCCAACGGCGTCTTCGATCTGCTCCACGTGGGGCACGTGCGCTACGTGCAGGCGGCCTCCGCTGAAGCCGATCGGCTCGTCGTCGCGGTCAACAGCGACGCGTCCGTGCGTCGTTTGAAGGGCGCGGGCCGTCCGATTCTCGACGAGCACGCGCGCGCCGAGATGGTGGGGGCCCTGCGCGGCGTGCACTACGTCGTGATCTTCGGCGACGACACGGTGGCCGCCCTGCTGACGCGCCTCACGCCCGACGTGCACTGCAAGGGCACTGATTACACGGTCGACTCGGTGCCCGAACGGGCGATCGTCCTGGCCTATGGCGGCCGCACGGCCATCGTCGGCGACCCCAAGGACCACTCGACGCGCGACCTGCTCGCGCGCCTGGCCGGCGGCGCGGCCGATCCGCCCGTGCCCCGCCCGTGAAAGCGCTCATCGTCAGATTGGGCGCGATGGGCGACATCGTGCACACCGTGCCGATGGCTGCGGCCCTGCGTCGCGCCCGGCCTGAGGCGCGCATTGACTGGCTCGTGGCCCGGCGGCACGCCGGTGTGCTGGACTTGTTTCCCGTGGTCGACGAGGCCATCGCCATCGAGCAGGGGCGGGAAACAGTGGCGGTCGTGCGTCGCCTTCGCGAGACGGCGTACGATGTCGTGATCGACGCGCAGGGCCTGCTCAAGTCCGCGGTCATGGCGCGACTTGCCGGTGGCCGGCGCACGATCGGGTTTTCGCGCGAGGCGCTTCGCGAGCCCGCGGCCGTGCATTTCTATTCCGAGACGGTCGTACCGGTGGCTGGCGGTCACGTCGCGCGCAAGAACCTGCAGTTGCTGCGCGCGCTGGGCATCGACGACACGTTGATCGAGACGCCGGCTCGCGCTATCCAGTCCGACGTCGCCGACGATGTGCAGCAGGCGACGGGGCGGCGATACGGTGTGCTGAATCCAGGGGCGGGATGGCCGAACAAGCGGTGGCCCCCGGAGAAGTTCGGCGCCGTAGCGGCGGCAATCCAGGCGTCACGCGGCCTGCCGTGGGTGGTCGTGTGGGGGCCAGGCGAGGAGCCGCTGGCGCGGCGTGTCGAGGAGGCATCGTCGGGATCGACGATGCTGGCGCCGCCGACCAGTCTTGCGGACTTGATGGCGCTGGTGCAGCGCGCCGCGATTGTGGTGGCGGGCGACACCGGGCCGGTGCACCTGGCGGCCGCAGCCGGCACGCCGGTGGTCGGCCTGTACGGGCCCACCAACCCCGCGCGCAACGGACCGTGGTCGCCCGAGGACATCTGCGTCTCGCGCTTCGATCGCTGCGCGTGCCATCACAAGCGACGCTGCACGGCGGCGGCGTGGTGTCTTGACACGATCGAGGTTGACGAGGTCATCCGTGCCGTCGAGCGGCGATTGAGGTCGTAGCGGGGAATGATCAGACAGTTTCTCGCGCGGCGTCGTGTCGCGCTCGGCTTCGTGTCCGGCGTCGCCGTGGTCTATCTGGCACAGCCAACATGGCGCTGGCTTGCCCTCGGCGCCGTTGTGGCGCTGATTGGGCAGGCCGTGCGCCTGTGGGCGGCCGGTCACCTCGAGAAGAGCCGGGAGGTCACCTCGTCGGGTCCGTACCAATTCACCCGGCATCCGCTGTACGCCGGCTCGTCGATCATGGCGCTTGGCGTTGCCGTCGGCTGTCGGTCGGCCGTGGTGGCCGTGGTGGTGTTGCTCTACATGGCGGCGACGATCACGGCGGCCATTCGCGGCGAAGAGGCCTTCCTCCGCGAGCGGTTTGGCGACGCCTACGACGCATATGCCGAGTCGCGCGGGCAGCGGGTGTCCCGCCGTTTCAGCTGGGAGCGCGCGTGGCGGAACAAGGAATATCGCTCGATAACCGGCCTGATTCTGTTTCTGGCGGCGCTCGCCGGACGCGCACTCTGGCGCTAGGGCTTGCCGACTCCTTCGAGGCCCGGCTATAATTGGAGTTTCGTCGGGGTGGTGCTGTTGGTTACCTGTGAGCGGGCGGTTAGCTCAGTTGGTAGAGCACCGGTTTTACACACCGGCTGTCACAGGTTCGAGTCCTGTACCGCCCACTAAGAAGTGGGAAATGGAAAGTGCGAAGTGCAAGGTAAGGAAGCACTTGCCAACCTCCACTTTGCATTTCGCACTTGGCACTTTGCATTTCGTCTGGGGTCGTAGTTCAGTTGGTTAGAACGCCGGCCTGTCACGCCGGAGGCCGCGGGTTCGAGTCCCGTCGACCCCGCCAACTACCTCGCTTCACTCGGTCCTTGTCGGGATCGACCGTCTCAGGCACGCCGCCCGGGCCTCCGGCCTCGGCGAGCGGGCTCGAGTCCCGTCGACCCCGCCAACCTTCGCCTCGCCAGAGCCTGGACTAGAACAGCCAGGCGGAGGCGGGCTTCGGTTGGCAAGCCCAGGTGACGAGCGCCCCGCCGGGCCTTCCGACGGGGCGTTTTGCTGTACTGCTTCGCGGCACGCCGCCCTGGTCCCAGCGCGCCGGGGGTGCCGGTGTCTTCACCGATGTTCATCGTCTCGTCGAGCGAGACACGGATGGGGATGCGGTCGAGCTTGATGGTGTGCTTGCCGGGGACGAGCTTCTCGTTCGAGATGGCGCGATACTTGTGCCGCGGCCGTTCTGCGCCTCGCGCAGCGACTCACAACCATGGTTACGACCATGAATATCGAGTCATAATTGCTCGATATTCATGGTAGTATGTGCCATGATTCCCCGCGCCGCTCTGGTTTCCCGGGTCCGCGCCGCGCTTGGCCGCAGCCGGGTCGTGGCGTTGGTCGGTCCCCGTCAGTGCGGCAAGACGACGCTCGCGCGCACACTGGCTCACAAGGGACGCACGAACTACTTCGATCTGGAAGACCCTCGCGGCCTGGCGCAACTGGCCGAGCCGATGACGGCCCTGGAGGGCTTGAAGGGGCTCGTGGTGATCGACGAGGTCCAGTTGCGCCCCGACCTGTTCCCGGTCTTGAGAGTGCTGGCCGACCGGCGTCCTCTGCCCGCGCGCTTTCTCATCCTGGGCAGCGCATCGCCGGCACTGCTGCGCCAATCCAGCGAATCGCTTGCCGGCAGGATCGAGATCGTCGAGATGGGCGGGTTTTCACTCCCGGAGATCGGCGCCAGAAACCTGCCGCGCCATTGGTTGCGCGGGGGCTTTCCGTTGAGCTGCACCGCGCGCTCTGAGGCCGCGAGCGCCGCGTGGCGCACCCAGTTCGTGCGCTCGTTCCTCGAGCGCGATCTTCCCCAGCTGGGTATCACCATCCCGGCGCTGGCCCTGAGGCGATTCTGGACCATGCTCGCGCATTTCCACGCGCAGATCTGGAACGCAGCCGAGCCAGCGCGCTCGCTGGGCGTGGCGGAAACGACGGCGAGACGGTATCTCGATCTGCTCTGCGGCGTCTTCATGGTCCGTCAACTCGCGCCCTGGCACCAAAACCTTGGCAAACGGCAGGTCAAAGCTCCGAAACTGTACGTGCGCGATTCAGGATTGCTCCACCATCTGCTCGGCATCACCAGCCAGAGCGAGTTGCTCGCGCACCCGAAATGCGGCGCATCCTGGGAGGGTTACGCCATTGAGGAAGTGCTCAACGCGGTGCAGCCAGACGAGGCCTATTTTTGGGCCACATACCAGGGGGCCGAACTCGATCTCCTGCTGTTCAAGAACGGCCGGCGGCTCGGCGTCGAGGTGAAGAGGATGGATGCTCCCAGGCTGACGTCTTCCATGCGTATCGCCCTGGAGGACTTGCATCTGGAACAACTCGTCGTGCTCTATCCCGGCCCGAACGCGTATTCGCTGGAGGACCGCGTTCGCGTGCTTCCGATATCCACACTGGCGCAGAGCAACGCGCGCAGCCTCTTTCCACTGCCTCGCGCAGTGCGTTGAAGCAAGGGCGAAGGCGAACTCACCGGCCGCCAGGTTCAGGATCCGCTTCACGTAAGGCCCGGTAATCCGCGACGCGGGCCGCGATTGTCCGGTGGCCCATGTCGATGTGCCCGTTGAACTGCGCTCCCTCCACGATCGCGATCCTGCCTGCGCTCAGAACGCCCTCCACCGACGACGAGGGGCTGAGCTCGATGCGCTCGCTGGCGGTGATCGCGCCGCGGACCACTCCGTGGACAAGCACCCGTGCGGCCCTCACGTCGGCCTCGATGCGCGCTGGCGCGGCGATGGTGAGCGTGGCCCCGCGTACCGACACGTAGCCCCGCACACATCCTTCGATCGTGAGGTCGTCCTCGCT
>JAENWD010000351.1 GCA_016650245.1 Vicinamibacteria bacterium | reverse complement strand
TCAGTACCATCCCCGTGCCTGCGCCGCCACCGACGGCCGTGCCGACGGCCGCGCCCTTGCCGCCGCCGACGATGGCGCCGACGACGGCGCCGGCGCCGGCGCCGATACCGATCTTGGTGGCGTCCTTCTTCTTGGTGCCTTCAGCCTGCCGCGCCACGCTCGACGTGCGGATGTCGTACCTCTCGTCATCGACGGTGACCGACGTGAAGCGAAACGCCAGCGACGCGCGGCCCTTGACCTTGCCCGAGCGTTGCACGCTGGTGACGATGCCGCGCAAGTCCGTTCCGGCGGGCAACACGGTGACCTCGTCGACCACCACGTCGCGCCGCAGCGAGGCACGCACGGGATCTTCAACCGCGCTCGCGTCCGAGGCGAGCGCGGACTCGAGCTTCAGCGGCAGTTCCGTGCCAGCCGGCAAAGTGATCTCGCGGAAGCGCGGGGCAGGCGGCGCAGCCGGCGCAGTGCCGCGTGCGGCCGATGGCACCTCCGCGCCGGACCCTGTCGGGGTCACACCGGCGCCGGTCGGCGCAGCCGCCGGGGTCGTCGCGGGGGGGGCTGACATGGTCGGCTGTCCCGTCGTGTCAGCGACGCCCTCCGTCGTGGACGGTGGCTGGCTGGTCGCCGGAGTCTGTGTCGTGCACGCCGCGGCGAAGGCACCAAGCAGGAGCCCCGTCAGAATCTTGGTTCGCATCTTGAATTCTCCTCTCATGCCGACTGGGGTGTGCAAGCTGTAGACCACCGCCAAATCACACGGAGATAAGCTGGTTAGCAACACGTCCGCGGTTCGGCCCCCTGTCAGTCACCGCGAGAATCGTGTAAAAGTTACCTTTACAGGGCCAGGATGACATGAGCACCACCGTTTCCATGACCGAGACCAACCGCCAGGCACTCAACGCCGCCGAACGCGTGCTGATCGTCGAAGACGACAACGCCGCGCGTTCCGGGCTCACCGAGCTGGTACGGACGTGGGGGTTTCTCACCGACTCGGCGGCCGACGGCGAAGAAGGCCTCCTGAAGGTCTCGCAGTTTCGCCCCAGCATCATATTGACCGACCTGGTGATGCCTCGTCGGACCGGCCTGGAACTGCTCGATGCCGTCCGCGACGTGGACCCCGGCATCGCCGTGATTCTGCTGACGGCTCAAGGGACCGTCGAGACCGCCGTTGAGGCTATTCGCAACGGCGCGTACGACTATCTCACCAAGCCGGTCGATCCGCAGCGGCTGCGCATTCTGCTCGACAAGGCGGCCGAGCGCCAGCACACGATGCGCGAAGTCCAGGTGCTGCGGCGCAACCTGCGCGACAAAGGCGCCTTTGGCAAGATGATCGGGGCCAGCCCCGAGATGCGGCGCATCTACCAGACCGTCGAGCAGGCCGCGCCGACCACCGCGTCGGTGCTCATCACGGGCGAGTCGGGCACGGGTAAAGAGCTGGTGGCGCAGACCATTCATCTACTGAGCCCGCGCGCCAAGATGCCGTACGTCGCGGTGAACTGCGCGGCGATTCCAGAGACGCTGCTCGAAAGCGAGATCTTCGGCCACGAGAAAGGCGCGTTCACCGGCGCGATTGAGCGCCGGCAGGGCGTGTTCGAACTGGCCGACCGCGGGACGATCTTCCTCGACGAGATCGCCGAGATGACGCCGCAGACGCAGGTGAAGCTGCTGCGCGTGTTGCAGGAGCGGAGCTTCCGGCGGCTGGGCGGACGCATGGAGACGCCGGTGGACGTGCGCGTGATTGCCGCCACCAACGTCGACCCGTTGCAGGCCGTGCGCGACGGCAAGCTGCGCGAGGACCTGTACTATCGGCTCAACGTCTTCTCGATGGCACTGCCGCCGTTGCGCGATCGGACGGGCGATTTGCCGCTGCTGGCCCAGGCGTTCCTCGCCGAGTTCGCCGACCGCAACAACAAGGCGGCCAGGGCCGTGAGCGCCGATGCGATGCGGCGCCTCGAGCAGTATCACTGGCCGGGCAACGTGCGTGAACTGCGCAACGTGATGGAGCGCGCGACGATTCTGGCCGAAGGCGACTTCATCGAGCCCAAGCACCTGCCGCCGCTTGGCGTGGCCGCGCCGGCGCCCGGCGGGTCGCATATGTCGCTCGAGGCGGGCATCACGGTGGAAGAGGCCGAACGCCGGCTCATCATCCTCACGCTCGAGCACACGCACGACAACAAGACGCGCGCGGCCGAGATCCTCGGCATCAGCTTGAAGACGCTGCACAACAAGTTGAATCGACTCGGCTTGCGAAGGGGAGCGTCGTCGTGAACGCGTAGTGCGAAATGCGAAATGCGAAGTGCGAAGTACGATGCCGCACTTCACGTCCGTCGTGCCGTCACTTTGCATTCAGCATTTCGAACTTAGCACTTCGTCCATGCGCCTTTCCATCCGCACCAAGCAGGTCTTCGGCGTCACCGCGCTGGTCAGCGCCGTGGTGATCGGCCTGAGCGTGCACGGGCTGGCGCAGCTGGCCAATGTGCGGCTGCAGGAGACCGAGGCGAGGGCCGACCTGCTGGCGCGCGCCATCTACCAGCGCGCGTTTCAGGTGGTGCCCAGCGCGCCGGATCCGTACGCGGCGTTGGCGGCCGACGGGGGACTGCGCGCCATTCTCGAGTCGTCGATCTACTCACCACAGGTGACCGACGCGGCCATCGTCGCGCCCGATGGCCGCATCGTCGCGCATCTGGACCGCGATCGCATCGGCATGCAGCAGTTGCCGGCCGCGCGCCTCGAAGAACTGGTGTCGCGCTCGGGATTCGAGCAGCTGTGGCGCATCTTCGGCGAGGACGGCCGCACCTACGAGCTGGTCGAGCCGTTGCGCCTGGGCGACCAGAACTTCGGCACGATTCACATTGGCGTGTCGACGCTGCTCATCCGCAACGATCTCGAAGACCGTCTGCAACCGGTGCTGGTCACTGCGCTGTGGGTGCTGGTGGTCGCGATGGCCGGCGCGCTGGCGCTGGCGCAGTGGCTGCTGCGGCCCATTCACGTGCTGCGCAGCGGCCTGCGCCAGTTGGAGCGTGGCGAGCCGGCGGCGCTCGAGCTGCCGCAGGACGAGTTTGGCGATCTGGGCCGCGAGATCAAGGCGGTGAGCGACAAGCTGCTCGCCGAGCGCGCCGCGCCCGAGGGCCCGCAGGCGGGTCTGGATTCGATCGTCGAGCACCTGGCCGACGCGGTTGGGATCTTCGGGCCGGGTGGCGAGCTGCTGTTTGCCAACCCGACGCTGCGGGCGCTGCTGAAGGCGTCAGAACCCGCCCAACCGTTTGCCGACATCGTCGACCGCACGCGCGACTCGCGCGCCTCGGCCGACCCATTGACGCTGACGCTGGCGTCGGGCGACGCCGACAGCAACGCGCGTGAGTGGCGCGTCACGGCGCATCCAGTCGAGGATCGCGACCGGCGCCTGGTCGGCGTGATGGTGGTCGCGCGCGACCTGGCGGCGCTTGGCGAGGTGGAGTCGACGTTGCGGTATTCGCGCAAGCTGGCCGCACTCGGCCGGCTCACGGCTGGCGTCGCGCACGAGGTGAAGAATCCGCTCAACGCGATGACGATCCACCTCGAGCTGCTCAAGGGCAAGCTCTCCCCGGCGTCATCGGACCACAGCGCCGCCCTCGAACACGTCTCGGTGATCGGCGGCGAGATCAGCCGCCTCGATCAGGTGGTGCAGGGGTTCTTGAAGTTCATGCGGCCCCAGGACCTGAAGCTGCAGCCGGTCAACGTCGGAGAGTTGGTGCAGGGTATTGCGCGAGTGGTCGAGCCCGACGCGGCCGCCGCCAGTATCCGCATCGTGTGCGACTGCCCTGCGGACGTGCCGCCGGTCCACGGCGACCCGGAGCCGTTGCGCCAGGCGCTGTTCAATCTGGCGATTAACGCCTGTCAGGCCATGCCCAACGGAGGGACGCTGCGGTTTTCGGCGCAGCCAGCCAGCGGACGCCGGGTCGCGTTGACCATCGAGGACACCGGCGTCGGCATCCCGCCGACGCATCTGCCGCGCATCTTCGACCTCTACTTCACGACCAGGGCGGGTGGCAGCGGCATCGGGCTGTCGATGGTGTTTCGCACCATCCAGTTGCACGATGGCGAGGTGGAAGTGCAGTCCACGCCTGGCAAGGGCACGACATTCCGCATCCTGTTGCCGCAGGCGACCTCGGGGCCGACGGTACTGGGCCTGCGGTGACATGAGACAATGCACGCGACGTGCGAACCTTACCCCTTGGCGGTCGTGCCGGTCTGGTCGTGGCGGTGTTGGCCACGCTGACCTCGGCGTGTGTCGCCACACAAGCGCGTGTCGCGGTGGAGCCGCCGCAGCCGCTGACCGTGCCGGCGGCGCCGCCGCGCATCATCGTGCCGACCGACCCGACTCCGGCCCCGCCGCCTGAGGAAACACCGGCGCCGGCAACCCCGGCACGCCCGCGGCCGCCGCGGCCCAGCGCGCCGCGGCCCGACCCTCGCGTCGAGCCGCCCAAGCCGGCCGACGCGGCGGCCGACGCGGCCAAGCCCCCCAATGGGCAGGAGACGGCCCCAGCGCCTGCCCCGACGCTCGACATGCAGCCTGGCGATCGCGGCGACGCCGGTGTGCGCCAGCAACTGAGTAAGGCGGCCGACGGCCTGCAGAAGGTGAACTACGCCGCGCTCTCCAACGATTTGAAGGCGCAGTACGACACGGCCAAGCGATTCATCACGCTTGGCGAGCAGGCGCTGAAGGAACAGAACCTGATCTTCGCCGCGACCCTGGCCGAGAAGGCCGGCGCGATCGCCACGCTGCTCCTGCGTCGCTAGCGCGACGCAGGCGCGGCCTCCGCTCCGGCCGCGGGGGCGCCTCGCGCTGTCGCGCTCGTCGGGGGGCCGCTCGCTTTCGCTCGCGGTGGGCGCCGCTCACGCGGCGCGAGG
>JAENWD010000350.1 GCA_016650245.1 Vicinamibacteria bacterium | reverse complement strand
GGCGTCTGAAACACGATGTCGAGATCGATGTCGCCGGTCAGCCAGGCAGACGCCGCGACCTCTTCGTCGAGCTGACCGGGACCCCATCCGGCATAGCCGGCGATGAGACGCGCACGCGACTGATCGGGCGTCTGCAGCACCCCTTCGAGCACGCGCGCGGAGGTGGAGAGGTAGATGCCGTCGCACACGCGGATCGCCTTGTCGTCGAGCGAGCTGTCGCTCAGCAGGATCCAGCTCCGCTCGGGCTCGACCGGTCCGCCGATCCACACGTCCACTTCCTGTTCGGTGGCGAGATCCGGATCGGCCTGCGCCACGATGCGCGCAGTCGTCGTGATGGGACGATTGAGGACGAGACCAAACGCGCCGTCGGTGTCGTGCTGACAGAGCAGCACGACCGAACGCGAGAAATTCGGGTCGTCCAGCTGCGGCATCGACAGCAGCAGCGACGGCGCCAGAGTCGGCTGGTCGGACATGGTACCGATAATACTAGCCCTGCCTGGTCAGCTGCCGCAGCACGTACGGGAGGATGCCGCCGTGGCCGTAGGCGACCAACTCTTCCGGCGTGTCGATGCGGACGGTGGCGGTGAACGACTTCACAGAGCCGTCGTCGGCCGCTGCCTTCACGGTCACCGTGCCGCGGGGCCTCAGGGCGGCGCCAGCGCCGACCAGCGCGAAGATCTCGCGGCCCGTCAGCCCATGGGCGCCGGCCGACTCACCGGACAGGAACTGCAGCGGCAGCACGCCCATGTTCACCAGGTTGCTGCGGTGGATGCGCTCGAAGCTTTCGGCGACGACTGCCTTGACGCCCAGCAGCATCGTGCCCTTGGCCGCCCAGTCGCGTGACGAACCAGAGCCGTATTCCTTGCCCGCGAGGATGACCAGCGGCACGCCCGCGTCCTGGTACTTCATCGAGGCGTCGTAGATCGACAGCACCTCGTCGCCAGGCAGATACGTCGTCCAGCCGCCCTCGGTGCCCGGCGCGAGCTGGTTGCGCAGCCGCACGTTGGCGAAGGTCCCTCGCATCATCACCTCGTGATTGCCGCGGCGCGCGCCATAGGAGTTGAACTCCCCGGGCTCGACGCCGTGCGCGATCAGGTACTTGCCGGCCGGGCTGTCGGCCTTGATCGAGCCGGCCGGCGAGATGTGATCGGTGGTGATGCTGTCGCCGAGTACCGCCAGCACGCGCGCGCCGGTGATGTCCACCAGCGGCGTGGGCTCGCGCGTCAGGTTTTCGAGAAACGGCGGCTTGCGTATGTAGGTCGAGTCCGCCTCCCACGCGAAGTTGTCGCCCGTGGGCACCGGCAACTGCTGCCAGCGTTGGTCGCCCTCGAACACGCTCGAGTACTGCTGCTGGAACATCTCGGAGGTCACTGCGCTCAGCACCGCCTGCTGCACCTCGCGTTGGGTCGGCCAGATGTCGCTCAAGTAAACCGGCTTGCCGTCTTTCCCGGTCCCGAGCGGCTCTGTCGCGACGTCCACGTTCATCGATCCGGCCAGCGCGTAGGCCACCACCAGCGGCGGCGAGGCCAGGTAGTTGGCGCGCACGTCCTGCTGGATGCGGCCCTCGAAATTGCGGTTGCCGCTCAGTACCGACGCGACGACCAGGCCGCGCTCGCGAACTTCGGCGCCGATCTGGTCTGGCAGCGGGCCGCTGTTGCCGATGCAGGTGGTGCAGCCATAGCCGACGAGGTTGAATCCGAGTTGATTGAGATACGTCTGCAGGCCGGCCTTGGCGAGGTACTCGGTGACGACCTTTGACCCCGGCGCCAGGCTCGTCTTCACCCACGGCTTGCTCGCGAGCCCCTTCTCCACCGCCTTCTTCGCCACCAGGCCCGCGCCGATCATCACGCTCGGGTTCGACGTGTTCGTGCAGCTCGTGATGGCGGCAATCACCACCGATCCGTGTTCGAGCTGCGTCTGGGTCGCGACCGCCGTGCCGCCGCCGGCCGCAGCAACCTTCTTCACCCCCTTCTGCAGATCCGGCAGCGCCGAGGCAAACGACGCCTTGGCGTCGCTCAGCGCCACGCGATCCTGTGGCCGACGGGGGCCTGCCAGGCTGGGCCCGACCGTCGCCAGGTCGAGCTCCAACGTGCCGGCGTACTCGGCATCCGGCGTCTCGTCCGTGCGGAACAGGCCCTGCGCCCGCGCGTACGCCTCGACGAGCGCGACCTGCGCGGCGTCGCGGCTGGTGAGCCGGAGGTAGTCCAGCGTCATGTCGTCAATCGGGAATATCGCAACGGTGGCGCCGTACTCCGGGCACATGTTGCCCAGCGTCACGCGATCGGCGATCGTCAGGTGCGCCAGACCCGGGCCGTAGAACTCGACGAATGTGCCGACGACGCCCTTCTTGCGCAGCGCTTCAGTGATCGTCAGGACCAGGTCGGTGGCCGTCGCGCCTTCCGGCAGGCGGCCCTTCAGCCGATACCCGACAACCGGAGGAATCAGCATCGAGCTGGGCTGGCCGAGCATCGCGGCCTCGGCTTCGATGCCGCCGACGCCCCAGCCCACGACACCAAGTCCGTTGACCATCGTCGTGTGCGAGTCGGTGCCGAAGACGGTGTCGGGATAGGCGAGCGTGCGGCCGTTCTGCCGATCGCGACAGACGACGCGCGCGAGGTACTCGATGTTGACCTGGTGGACGATGCCCGTCTCTGGCGGCACCACGCGGAAGTTGCGGAACGCCGTCTGGCCCCAGCGCAGGAAGACGTAGCGCTCGCGGTTGCGATGGTACTCGAGGTCGGCGTTGAGCTGGAATGCGTTGGCCGTGCCGTAGTGATCGACCTGCACGGAGTGGTCGATGACCAGCTCTACAGGTTGCAGTGGATTGACCTTTTCCGGGTCGCCGCCCAGCGCGATGATGCCGTCGCGCATGGCGGCCAGGTCCACCACGCATGGCACGCCGGTGAAGTCCTGCAGCAGCACCCGCGCGGGCATGAAGGAGATCTCTCTCTCGAAGGTCGAACCCGGCGTCCGCTCCGCGAGCGCGCGGATGTCGTCGGCCTTCACAAACGCGCCGTCCTCGCGCCGCAGCAGGTTCTCGAGCAGGATCTTCAACGAGAACGGCAGGCGTGCGACCTGGGGAAACTGCGCTTCAAGCGCCGGCAGGCTGTAGTAGTCGATGGTCTCACCGCCAACGGTGAGTGTGGACAGCGTCTTGAAGGTGTTGGTCATTACAGGTCGCATCGGAGGAGGTGAACTTGACGATCATATCAAGAGAGGGTGCTCTCGGGTGCTGCAGGGTGCTATATCCTTCCTCCGTGCCAGATCCGCAGGCGCTCGACGAGGGCCACGCCTCGCTGTTCGTCCTGCGGCTGGGCCATGCGCTGCACAAGTCGGGGTATGCCGCGCACAGCCTGGAAGAGATCCTCCGGAAAGCCTGCGACCGGCTCGGCATCGTCGGCCAGTTCTTCACGACGCCGACCGCCATCATGGCCTCGTTCGGGCCCCTGGACCATCAGTAGACCCATCTGATTCGCGTGCACGATCACCTCGCACGTCTTCGAGTTGACGGCGTCGTTTGTCGCCTCCGCACTGGTGTCGTTCATCGCGGCGCAGGGGCTGCACATCTCCATCCTGACGACCACGCTGGCCGGGATCATCACGTTGCTGCCGGGCCTGACGATCACCGTCGCGATGACCGAGCTGGCCAGCCGCCATCTGTCCTCGGGCAGCGCGCGGCTGAGTTCTGCGTTCATCGTGTTTGCCGCGATGACGTTCGGCGGCGCGCTGGGCACGACCGTGGTGACAGCGATCTACGGCGGCCCGGTCCGCAGCTTCGCGCCGGAGCGTCTGCCGCCCTGGACGCAGCTTGCCGCACTGGCACTGGCGCCGGTCGGATTCTCGCTGCTCCTGCGCGCGCGCCCGCGCGACATCCCGCTGGTGTGTGGGGCAAGCTGGTTGGGCTACATGGGCTTTCAGGTGGGCGCCGAGCACCTCGGTCAGGTCCTCGTGAGCAACCTGTTCGAACGCTTCAAGTTCGGTCCGGCGTCGGTGCCGCTGGTTCCAGGCGTGCTGCTGCTGGTGCCCGGCAGCATCGGCTATCGCAGCTTGACGATGCTGCTGAACCAGAGCGTCGAGCCCGTTGTGGCGGCGGGGATCACCGCGGTGCCCGCCGCCGTCGCCCTGGCCGGCGGCCTCATCGTCGCCAACGTGCTGATTCCGCCGACGAAGTAGCGCGGGCCCGGTGCCATCGGCCCGACCCTAACGTGTAAGCAACTGCAGGAAGCGCGAGCTGGTGAGGCCGTTCTTGGGATTGAACTGGCTATCGCACAGCCACCAGCGCGCGTCGCGGTACACGGCCGTCACCTGGTCGGTGCCCTCGGCCGTCGCCGTCTTGCCTGTCGCCTTCTCGATCGACGTCCAGCTCACGCTCGAGTTCGAGCACGCGTCGCCGGGCCGGTTGCGGAAGGCACAGGTGCCGCCGAAGCTGACCGTGACGGTCGCGGGACCGACGTTGGACCCCGTAATCGTGTACTCGTTGCGGTTGTCGATGACGTCCTGCAGTTCGGCCGCAGTGCCGTAGCAGCCGACAAGAAAGTCCTGCATCACAACCGCGGGCGCCACCGACGACTTCGAGAAGTTCTCCAGGAACAGCGTCGCCATGCCGCCCACCTCCTTCGTCGAGTCGTGCACCTTGACGGTGAACGTCTTCTCCACCCGGTGCTCGAAGGTGATGGGCAGCCCGCTGCCGTCGGTGGTCTGGAAGCGATCGACGACCGTCAGTTTGAGATTCGCGACAAAAGGCGTCGCGCCCGACGCGGGCGCGCGCCACGTCACCGACGGGCCGGTCCCGATGAACGCCCCGTCGGTGCCCGTCCACTCGTAGGCCAGCCGATCCGGCGTCGTCTCGGCGTCGGTCGCCGTGCCGGTGACGACGATCTCTTCGCCGAGGTCGGCGAAGTTTTCCGGCTCGTTCGGCTTCACGCCCCGGGCTGTGATGCTCTGGATCACCGGCGGCTGATTGGTGACCTGGCCAGGTGCGATGTAGGTGAAGGCGGCCGGCAAGCTGCCGGAGCGGCCGTCGAGTGTGACCGTGACCTCTACCGTCCCAGCCGACCGTGTGGACGTGGTGGCCGTGAGGGTGGTCGACGAGGTGACGACGACGTTGGTCGCGGCGGCGCCGCCGACCGTCACCTGAACGCCAAATGCGAAGTTCGCTCCGGTAACCGTGATCGCCGTCCCGCCAAGCGTGGTGCCGCTGTTCGGGCTCACGGAGACGACCGACGGAATGGTCGGGATTGGCCCTGGCCCTGGGCCCGGACCGTCGCTGCCGCCACAGGCGGCGCCCAGCCCAGCAGCGACGACAATCGCAGCCAGGGGGAGCGTCAGGCCCGAAGAAAGGCGCATCGGTGATTCATTCTAACAAGCTGAGTGCTCTCCGGGTGGTCTCGGGTGCTCCTTGGTGCTCTCGGGTGCTCTCGGATGCGTCGGGTGCGGTGGCATCAAGTGAGCCATAGAAAGTGCTATATTGATGCTGGAGCGATCACATGACAGCCGTGGAGCGGGTGGTGGATGTGCTGGGCGGAGCGACGGTGTTGAAGCGGTCGGTCCGCACGTGGCGTGAGCTGGAGGACGCCGTCAACGACGGCCTGCCGAAGCGCGCGCTGCAGGTCATGGCCGGCCGCGCCCTGCCCCAGGGCGCCCCCGCCGGGTCGCTGGTGTATCGGGTCGTGCCCATGGCGACCTTCAAGCGCCGGTCGCGGCTGACGCCGGAAGAAAGCGCCCGTACCGAACGGCTGGCTCGCATCGTCGCGCTGGCCGAGGGCATCTGGCAGGAACGTGACGACTCTCGTGGGTTCCTGAATCAGCCGCATCCCCTGCTCGACGCTCGCACGCCACTGGAGGTCGCCGCCACGGAACTCGGCGCGCGGCGCGTGGAGCAGCTTCTGCACGATGTCGACCACGGCCTTCCGCTCTGAGGCGACCGTCCGGGCCTACCGCATCGGGTCGCGCCACTATCAGCTCTTCGACGGCGCGGGCGCCGCGGCCAGCGACACCGCGAGGTGGAACTCTCGAGGCCGTCGGGTCATCTACGCGGCGGAGCACTACGCCACGGCCGTCCTGGAAAAGCTCGCGCAGCTCAACTCGGTCAGATTGCCCGCGTCGCTGGCCTACATCGAGATCTCCGTGCCGCCCGATCTGGCGATCGAGCGAGTCGATCCCGCCGCCATCAAGCGGTGGGACGCCGACGACAAGGCGGCCAGCCAGGCGTTCGGCGATCGCTGGTACGACGAGCGGCGCACGGCCGTGCTGCTGGTGCCGTCGCTGGCCGCTCCGGGCCTCGAGTGGAACGCCGCGATCAATCAGCGGCACCCCGACTTCGCACGGCTGAGCGCCAGCGCGTTGCGCCCGGTCGTGGCACCGGATCACGTACGCCAATAGATCACGTACGCCAACCACAGAGCCACAGAGAGCACGGAGTCGCCACAGAGCCTCTTGCGTACGTAATTTCAACAAGAAACGCTCTGTGCGTCCTCTGTGTTCTCCGTGCCTCCGTGGTTGGCGTACGTGGACCTACGCGCCCTGGCTCGGTGGCTATACGGCGTCAGCCGCGGCAGCGGCCGACGCCCACGCCCACTGGAAGTTGAAGCCGCCCAGGTGGCCTGTCACATCCACCACCTCGCCGATGAAATACAGCCCCGGCACCTCGCGGGCCTCCATCGTCCTGGACGACAAGGCACGGGTGTCCACACCGCCGGCGGTGACCTCGGCCTTCGTGTAGCCCTCGGTGCCGGAGGGAACCACAGACCAGCGATGCAGCCGGTCGGCGATGGCGGCCAGGCGCTCGTTGCTCGTCGTCGCGAGCACGCCGCCGACGTCATCGTCGAACCACCGGTCGGCGAGTCGGTTGGGCAGGTGACGCGCGACAATGGTCTTGGGCGCCGCCGTCTCGCCGGCGGCCCGCCGCGAGGTCAGCTCCGCGAGAATGTCGACATCGGGTAGCAGGTCGATCTCCACCGTGCCGCCATCGTGCCAGTACGACGAGGCTTGCAGGATGGCCGGACCGCTGAGCCCGCGATGCGTGAAGAGCAATTGCTCTCGAAACGACGCGCCCGATGCGGATGCGACGCAGTCGGCCGCGACGCCAGCCAGCTCGCTCCAGCGACGCCGGCCCGCCTCGTCGAACAACAGCGGCACCAATGCGGGACGCGGCGGGACCACGGGCACGCCAAACTGCGCGGCGATGCGATACCCGAGATCCGTGGCGCCGATCTTCGGGATGGAGAGCCCGCCGGTGGCCACCACCAGCGACAGCGCCTCGAAGCGTCCACGCGAGGTTTCCACCACGAAGGGCGGCCGAGCGGGAGGAGGTGCAGTCACGTCGCAGTCCACTTCGATCCGCACGCCGCCGTCACGACACTCGGCCAGCAGCAGGTCCACGATCTGCCGCGCCGAGCCGTCGCAGAACAACTGCCCCAGCGTCTTCTCGTGCCAGGCCACGCCGTGGCGCTCGACCAGCGAGATGAAGTCCGCTGGCGTGTAGCGCGCCAGCGCAGAGCGCGCGAAGTGCGGGTTGTTCGAGAGGAAGTGCTCGGGCCGGCAGTGGATGTTGGTGAAATTGCAGCGCCCACCGCCAGAGATGAGGATCTTGCGGCCGACCTCGCGGTTGCGCTCGAGCAAGACGACGCGGCGGCCGCGCCGCCCCGCGCGCGCGGCGCAGAAGAGACCGGCCGCGCCGCCGCCCAGGACAATCAGATCGAAGGAATCACCCAACCGTCAAATCTGCGACATTTCGCATTCTGCAATATCTGCAGTCTGCAATCGTCAATTCTTCGGCGACCCCGTGAACCCCATCTTGGGCAGCAGTTCATCGAGCACGCGGATCATCTCGCTGATCTTGCGCGGCACGCGGTTGGCCTTCAGGTAGACCCACCCGGTCTCGCGCACCAGCCAGGGGCTGTCGATGCGGTGCGCGACCAGACTGCCGGCTTTCACTTCGGCGATGATGGCGTGGTTCGAGATGATGGTCGCCCCGATGCCGCTGGCCGCCATCGCTTTGATGATCTCGACGTTCTCGGTCTCCATCACGATGCGCGGCTGCACCTGCTCGCGTACGAAGAACTCGTCGATCACCCGCCGCGTGTTGCTGCCCGGCTCGTACAGGATGAAGGGCAGCTTGTTCAGATCGGAGGTCTCGATCTTCTTCTTCTGCGTGAGCGGGTGCCCGGGATAGGTCACCAGCAGCAGGTCTTCGCGCATCACCGGCTGCGTGATCAAGTCGGGCTCGGTGACCGGCAACGTGAGCAGGCCCAGGTCCACCGTGCCCGCGCGCAGCCGTCGTACGAGACGGTCGGCCGGTCCGGTCATCACCTTCACGTCCACGTCCGGGTGCAGGCGCTGAAACTCCTTGAGCAGCGCCGGGAAGACATAGATCGAGACGGTCATCCCGCCCACCAGCCGGATGGTGCCGCTCAACCTCTGCTGCGTCTCGCTGAGTCGCTCGGTGGTCTCGCGGATGTCGTCGAACACGCGGATCGCCAACTGCAGCAACGCCTCGCCGGCAGGCGTGATCTTGACCTTGCGCTTGATGCGCCAGAACATCGCCTCGTTGAGCTCGGCCTCGAGCAGCAGAATCTGGCGTGAAATGGCGGATTGTGAGACGTGAAGGCGGCGGCCAGCCCCGGTGAACGACCCGGTTTCGGCCACCGCCTTGAGAATTTCGAGCTGTCGAAGGTCCATAAGGCTACGGCGCGCCGGCAGCGCTGGTCATAAGCGTAGCAGGGGTTGGATGGCCCTGG
>JAENWD010000349.1 GCA_016650245.1 Vicinamibacteria bacterium | reverse complement strand
GGCGTGGACGAGGGCGAGTTCGAGGTCAGCGTCACGGCGCCGGAAGGCTCGAGCCTGGCGGCGATGAACGACGCCTTGCAGGACGTCGAGAAGGAGGTCCGCGCGATACAGGGCGTGACGATGGTGTTGACCTCGGTCGGGGGCAGCTTCCTTGGAGCCGTCAACCAGGGCGAGCTCTACGTGCGCCTGACGCCGCACGAGGAGCGCGTGTTCGGCTGGGGACGGCTCGCGTCCGCCCTTGTCAGGTTCGAGCCGCTGGCGGCATTCCGCAACAACTACTCGCAGGGCGACGTCATGCAGGCCGTCCGCAGCCGGCTGCGCAAGTTCCCCGAGCTGCGCGGAAACGTCCGCAACATCCAGTCGCTGAACCTTGGCGGAGGCCGCGGCGACCTCGACCTGGCCATCCGTGGTCCAGAGCTGAAGGCGCTGGCCGAGTACGGCGAGCGCCTGCGGCTGAAGGCGCCGGAGATCGGCATTGTGGACGCCGACACGACGCTGAAGCTGAACAAGCCGGAGCTGCAGGTGCAGATCGACCGCAACCGCGCGGCAGATCTCGGGGTGAGCACCGAAGACATCGCCACGGCGCTGCGTGTCATGGTCGGCGGCGACGACGAGGTCACGCGGTTCCGCGACGCGAGCGTCAACGACGACTACGACGTGCAGTTGCGCCTGGCCGAAGCGGACAGGAACGACCCGTCGATGCTTGGCGGGCTGCTGGTGCCGCGCAATACAGGCGGGTTGGTGCGCCTGGACAACCTGGTGACCATCGTGCAGGCGGAAAGTCCGTCCCGCATCGATCGTCAGGACCGGCAGCGCCAGGTCAACGTGCGTGCCAACGTCGCGCCGGGATTCGCGCAGGCCGATCGCATGCTCGCGCTGCAGCAGGCGGCCAACGAGCTGAACATGCCGGCAGCCTACTCGACGGCCGTTGCGGGACGCGCCCGCGAGCTCGAACGCACGTTCCGCGAGTTCCTCTGGGCGTTTCTGCTGTCGGTGATCTTCATGTACATGATTCTGGCGGCGCAGTTCGAGAGCCTGGTGCATCCGTTGACCATTCTGCTGTCGCTGCCGGTGGCCGTGCCCTTCGCGCTGTTCTCACTGTGGGCGATGGGCCAGACGCTGAACCTCTACTCCGCCCTCGGCCTGCTGGTGCTGTTCGGTGTCGTGAAGAAGAACGCGATCCTGCAGATCGACCACATGAACAACCTGCGGCGCGCGGGGCACGATCGCGCGACGGCCATCATGGAGGCCAACCGGGATCGGCTGCGGCCCATCCTCATGACGACCCTCGCGCTGGTCGGCGGCATGTTGCCGCTTGCGCTCGGAACCGGTCCGGGCGCGGAAGAGCGTCGGAGCATCGCCGTGGTCGTCGTCGGCGGGCAGACGCTGGCCCTGCTGCTGACGCTGCTGGTCACGCCGGTTGCGTATTCGCTGTTTGATGATCTCGCCACGAGCTCGGCTCTGGGTAGACTCGCCTTCTGGCGAAAGCCGCAGACGGCTGAGTAAATTGCAGATTGCAGCTAATTGCCGATTTACCGATTGCCGATTACCAATTACGCAGGTTCAGCATGCGACGTGGGCTCTTCGTTGTTCTCGTCACGCTGGTTACCGCGGTCTCGGTCGCGCAGCCGTGGCCTCGCGCACGCCTGGTCGTTGGGTCTGGGCTCAACGAGCCCTTCGCGGTCGACTTCGACGGCGCCGGGCGCATGTTCATCGCCGAGATGGGCGGCAACCGCGTCAGCGTGTGGGACCGACGAGCCGGGCTGACGCCGCTTGCGACGCCGTTCAACGGCCCGCATCACCTGATTCAGGGACCAGACGGCCTTATCTACGTCGCCGACACCTGGAGTAACGTCGTGCGACGCGTGGACCCCGCCACAGGCACGGTCGTCCGCGTCGCCGGAACGGGGCAGAAGGGGTTCAGCGGCGATGGCGGTCCAGCACTCGACGCCGCGTTTGGTGCCGTCTACGCCATTGCGATCCACGACGCGACCCTCTACCTCGCCGACCTGGACAACCGGCGCATTCGCTCGGTGAGCCTCACGAGCGGCATCGTCGGGACCGTCGCCGGCAACGGCGACAAGGGCGTGCCGGTGGACGGCGCCGCCGCAAGGACGCAACCGCTGGTGGACCCGCGCGCGGTGGCGGTGGACGCGTCCGGCCAGATCTACATCTGCGAGCGCGGCGGCCACGCGTTGCGGGTCGTGGACCGCAACGGGCGGATCCGCTCCGTCGCTGGCACGGGCGAGCCGGGCTTCAGCGGCGATGGCGGGCCCGCATTGAAGGCCACCTTGCGCGGCCCGAAACACATCAGCATCGACGCCGACGGCTCGGTGCTGATCGCCGACACCGAGAATCACGTGATCAGGCGCTACCTTCCTGCCAGCGGCACGATCGAGCGCGTCGCCGGCACCGGCCAACAGGGCGCCGCCGGGCTCGATGGCCCGCCGGACCAATTGCAGTTGAACCGCCCGCACGGCGCCTTCCGCCACGAAGGCACGCTCTACATCTCCGACAGCGAGAACCATCGCGTGGTCGCGGTGCGGTAGCCGCAATCTGCAATCTGTGATGACCTTTCGACAGTTGCTCACCACGGGCCTGATAGTCGCCAGCGGCGTCACGGCTGCCGCGCAGGCGCCGGCAACGACGACACCCCCAGTCAAGACCCAGGTCGATGTCCAGGCCGGCGCAGGCCAGCAGCGTGTAGACGCCTTCTTCAAAGCCCTGGCGAGCGGGGCCCCCGACACATTCGAGGCGATGGCGAAGGAGCACTACGCGCCAGAGCTGCTGGCCCGGCGGACGCCCGCCGACCGCACGCAGATGGTCGAGCGGATTCGCGCCGACTTCGGGCAGTTGACACTCGGGACGATCGAGAGGAGCAAGGACGGCCCGGTGACGCTGTCCGTGCGCGGCGCCACCGGGATGCAGGGCACCATCGAGGTCACGCTCGGGCCGCCGCCGGCCGAGCGCATCACGCGCGTGGCCATCGAGGTCGGCGATGTCGGCCCCCGCGAGAGCGCGCCGCCGCCCGACGTGCGCGGGACGATGACGCCGGCCGAACTGGCACAGGGGCTCGACGCCTATCTTGCGCCGCTGGTGGCGTCCGACGCGTTCAGCGGCGTCGTGCTCGTGGCCAGGGCGGGCGTGCCGGTCTACGAGAAGGCCTTCGGGCCAGCCGATCGCGAGCGCAAGGCCGCGAACAAGATCGACACCCGCTTCAACATCGGCTCGATCAACAAGATCTTCACAAAGACTGCCGTTGCGCAGCTCGTATCGCAGGGCAAGCTGAAGCTCTCTGACGCGCTTGGCACGCTGTTGCCCGACTACCCGAACGCCGCGACGAAGGCCGCGACCGTGGATCAGTTGCTCTCGCACCAGGGTGGCATCGCCGACTTCTTCGGTCCCGCCTTCGACCAGGCGCCCAAGGATGGCTTCCGGTCCAATGCCGACTACTATCGGCTGGTCGCTGCCCAGGCGCCGCTGTTTGCGCCAGGTGCCAGGCGCGAGTACTGCAACGGCTGCTACATCGTGCTGGGCGCGATCATCGCGAAGGTGACGGGCGTGCCCTACGAGACCTACATCGCCGAACACGTCTACGCGCCGGCCGGCATGACGACGGCCGGGCCAACGGGCAGCGACGCCGCGACCGGTTACACGCGGCGGTCGCCAGGTGGCCCCGTGCCGCTTCAGACCAACGTCAGCCAGCACGGTTGGTCCGGCAGCGCGGCCGGGGGCGGGTACGCCACCGCGCGCGACCTGCTGAACTTCGACGCCGCGTTGCGCGCTGGGCGTCTGGCCGACCCGACGCAGACGGCGTGGCTGCTGCAAGTGGACAACGTGACGCCCGGGCGCAGTGAAGGCGAACTGGGCATCGCCGGCGGAGCGCCAGGTCTCAACGGCGTTCTCGAATCGAGTAGAACCTGGACGGTCGTGGTGCTCGCCAATCTCGATCCGCCCGCTGCCCAGCAACTGGGCGTCGCCATCCATCGCCGGCTCTCACGGTGACTGACGCTCTCCCCGCGCGCGTGCTCATCGTCGAGGACGTGGCCCTGCCGGTCTCGAGGTAACGCAACACTGTGGGTGGCGGGCAATCACTGTCCCGCCGCGCGCTGCGCGCCCGTCTCGGGAAGGATCCGCGGATTCTCGGAATTGTCGGGATTAGGGGCACTCGGAATTGCCCGTCACGTCGTCACGCAGTCGGCGCTGCGGCACGTGGCGGCCCGGCAACAGCGGAACCCGGGCGACCCGGCCGCGAAGCGGCCGGTCGGTGCGACAAGGAGAGGCGTGAGGATGAGAGCCGTTCGACTCAGGGCTTTCATCCTCACGCCTCTCCTTGTCGCACTGCCGCGGCTTTGCCGCGGGTCGCCCGCGTTCCTCAGCGCCCGGGAATCCCTGAAATCCCCTAATCCGCGGATCACTTGCCGCCGCACGGTGGCTGTTGCTCACGCCTGCGGTGGACCGTCACCCTGAATCTGGTACCCCATTGCGAGTGCTGTGAACGCGTTCTCCTCACGGACCCGTCGCGCGGCGTCCCAGCCCAGTTCAGCGCCCATCAATCGCGCGACGGCTGGCGCCATCGCCTGGGCGGCACGTGCGTTGAGGAACAACGCGCGCGTGCGGCGCGCGAGCACATCCTCGACGGTGCGCGCCATCTCGTTCCGGACAGCCCATACCCCTTCCGCGCCCGTGTATGGCAGAGCAGGGTGCAACGGCACGGCCAGCGATGGGGTTGCCCGCATCAGATCTTGAATCGCGGGCGCATCCGATCCGTAGACGCTGAGCGCGCCGAAGCGATCGGCGTTGGTGTGAAACCCGTGGACGTTCAGCGTGCGCGTCACGCAGGGCCGCTCGGTCAGCCGCGCCAGGTCGGCGGCCTGGTCCACGGTGTGCTCCGCCATGTTGCGATAGGTGGTCCACTTGCCGCCGGTCGTCGTCAGTAGGCCCGACGCGTCGATGTGGATCGTGTGGTCACGCGAAAGGGCGGCGGTCAGGGTGCCGTCGCCGCTCTTCACCAGCGGTCTGATCCCGACAAAGACGCTGAGCACATCGTCGCGCGTCGGCGCCTTGTGGAGGTACCGACCGGCCGTTTCGAGGATGAAGTCGATCTCCTCCTGGAGCGGACGTGGCTCGAGCGTCGGCGTCGAGATGGGGGTGTCGGTCGTGCCCACCAGGGTGTGCCCATGCCACGGGATGGCGAACATCACGCGCCCATCGGAGGTGTGCGGCACCATGATGGCGGCATCGGCGGCCAGGAACGAGCGGTGGAACACCAGGTGAATGCCCTGGCTGGGCGCCATCAACGCCCTGGCGTCCGGCTCGGCGAGCCGTCGCACCGCATCGGAGAAGGGCCCGCCGGCATTCACCACCACGCGCGCGCCGATCGTCCACTCCCGTCCGGTCTCCTGATCGGCCGCGATGACGCCGTCCACGAACCCGTCGGCGCCCTTGGTGATGCCGACGACCTCCACGTAGTTGACCAGCGTCGCGCCCTGATCGGCCGCCGTCTCCACTAGATTGATCAGCAGGCGCGCATCGTCGAACTGGCCGTCGTAGTAGACGACGCCGCCGCGCAGTCCATCGGTCTTGATGGTCGGCAGTCGCGCCAGCGTCTCCTCGCGCGTGAGAATCTCGGAGGTGCCGAAGCCGTACTTGCCGGCCAGCACGTTGTAGACCTTGAGGCCAAGACCGTAGAAGGGCGCTTCCCACCAGTCGTAGTTGGGCACGACGAAGGCGAGATTACTGACCAGGTGGGGCGCGTTCTGACGGAGCAGACCGCGCTCTTTGAGGGCCTCCATTACCAGCGCGATGTTGCCCTGTTCGAGATAACGCACGCCGCCGTGCACCAGCTTGGTGCTGCGGCTCGACGTGCCCTTCCCGAAGTCGTGCTGCTCGATCAGCAGCACGTCGTAGCCGCGGCTGGCCGCATCGACGGCGATGCCCACCCCGGTGGCGCCGCCGCCGATCACGACGATGTCCCACGGATCGCGGCGGGCGTCGAGCCGCGCGATCATGTCCGGGCGGATCATCGTTAGCGGCCCGGCGTGATCCAGCCCTTCGACCGGTTGAGCGCCTCGCGCCACTCGGCGCGGCGCGCGGAGACCTGTGCCGGCGGCATCGAAGGCTGGAAGCGCCTGTCGGCGCGCCAGTGTTGCGCCAGCGCTTCGGTCGAGTCCCAGAAGCCGACGGCCAGGCCCGCCAGGTAGGCGGCGCCCAGCGCCGTGGTCTCGGTGACCTCGGGCCGAACGACGGGCACGCCAAGCAGGTCGGCCTGGAACTGGAGCAGCGCGTTATTGGCGGCCGCGCCGCCGTCGACGCGCAGCTCGGCGAGCGCGATGCCGGCATCGCCTCCGACCGCCTCGAGCAGATCGGCCACCTGGAACGCG
>JAENWD010000348.1 GCA_016650245.1 Vicinamibacteria bacterium | reverse complement strand
CTCCTGAGATCTGCGAGCCTGCGGCTTCTCGGCTGAGGAACACCTCAGAACGGTCGTTCACTGCCGGGTATCGGCGCTGGGCCCGTAGATCCCCGGGACGCTTCCGCCCATCGCGCGCAGGTAGGCGCTCAGTTGCCCACGGTGGTGCACCGAGTGCTTGAGCGCCATCGCAAGAAGACCGAGTCCTGGCGCGGTCATCATGTCGAAGAAGTTGATGGTGCGAGCGAGTTGCTCGCCTGATAGGGCGCGGACGCGGACGAGCGCCGCCGACACTCCATCCTTGTATCGGGCGACGGCGTCGGCCGGGTTCATGATGCCGCAGGCGTCAGAATCGTCCGGCGGAGGCGTGAACGCGCCGTCCGCGATGGAATTCAGGAACCACGCGTCTTCGAGCACGATGTGCCGGACGAGGCCGAGACCAGTCTTGGACTTCGAGTCCGGTCGGTAGTCGAGATGACTGGTGGGAACCGCTCCGAGGACCCGTAGGGTTGTCTGCACTTCCTGTTCGAAATCGGCGACGAGAAAATCCCCGACGGTCTTGGTATCCGTGGAACTCATCGGCTTCTCCTTTTTTCTGCGTGTGCTAGCCTTCATGAAAGCTTTCGCGCTCGTCTGACCCTGACCAGTCCGGTCGGGGGCGGTTTCTACAACATTCGCGGGCAACATGGAAAGATGGAGGATGACATGTTCAGAGGAACGCCCGAGCAAGTCCTCACATGATAGTTGACGGAATCAACACGGGCAATCTCGACGCTCTCATGCCCCTGTATGAGCCTGAGGCCGCTTTTGCGACTCAGCCTGCCAGCCTCGCTCACGGCTTATCGGGTGGCCGTGAAGCGCTCGCCGGTTTCATTGCGATGAAGGGCACACTCGACCTCAAAGTGACAAGGGTCCTTGAGGCAAGTGATCTGGCCCTCGTAACGGGGGTTTGGTCATTCACTGGAACCGGGCCAGACGGCGAGCCGGTGAAGCTGGCGGCACAATCCGCACTCCGGCATGACGTCACCCCACGGGAAGAGCGCCTTCTGTAGCCCGCGCGCGGCGAATTCCACTCGGCTTCGGTCGGCAACCGGACCGGGCGCCCGTCTTGCTCGGATCGCCACGCGCAATACGCGACCGCATCGCTCCAGCTCACTCCCACGACGGGGAGATCCGCGTGCGCAAATGGCGGATGCGACCACTCGCGGGGTGGCTCGTGCACGCCCAGCTCGAACCTATCGACGAAAACGCGATGCGGCGGCCGCTCGTCCTCGTGGCCCAGCTAGGTGCCCATGGTGAGCCAGCCTCCCGCGATCGGCGCGAACGCTGGGGTGAGCATCGACGAGCACAGACGGACAATCGGCGCGAGTTGCCAGTCGAAGTCCCCGAGCCGATCTGTTCCAAGCCGCTCTACTTCCGTCAGCGCAGCCGAGGCATCTGTCAGGAGCACCTCGACATCGACGCCCTGGCATCGCGGCGAGAACGGTGTCAGGTAGCGCGCGCCGCGCGTCAACATGTACACCGTCCCGTGGTAGTTCCGGCGCCGAAGATGGTGAAACGCGACGCCAATCTGCAGGATGCCTTGATAGAGGCGGCGTACCTCGCGCGGCTCAGCCCGCCACAGCAGCTCCAATGTCTCGTGCTGCTCGAAGTACTCGCCGCGGTTGAATTGCGCGATCCCCTCCCGCAGAAGAGGCGGTGGAGATTCGTGGCACTCACGCATGGTCGTCGTCGGACTCCATCGACATGCAATAAAGTGTAGCGCGAGATCCGAGTGTCGCGACCCACACAAATCAACGAGCGCGAGTCGCGTCAGGCGTCGCTCGCGACGGTGTACCGCTATCACGACGGTACTAAACATCATTTCCACGCGTTCGCTCAATCGCTTGGATACCTCGACTGGGCGTCGCAGCCGCGACCCTTTCGCGGGTTTGCCGATACGCAGGTCTTCCCGCTGTACCCGACGCCCGGTGTAGCAGCAGACGGGTACGCACGCGGTCGTAAGACCTTCGATCAGGCATGCGAGCTCGAGCTGGCGGCTGAACCGTTGAGCGCCCCGGCCCTCGGCGACATGCTCAGGCATGCGCTGGGGCTCTCGGCATGGAAGCGCTTCGGCTCGTCGCGGTGGTCCCTCCGGGTGAACCCGTCCAGCGGAAACCTCCATCCAACAGAGGCGTATGTGATCTGCGGAGCGATGCCGGGCCTGGTCGACCAGCCGGCGGTGTACCACTACGCGGCGGATCGTCATGCGATCGAATTGCGCTGCGTATTCGACCAGGGCGTGTGGCGCGAGGTGTTCGGCGGACGACAGGACACACTGCTGGTCGCGCTCACATCCATTCATTGGCGCGAGGCGTGGAAATACGGCGAGCGGGCGTTCCGCTACTGCCAGCACGACCTCGGTCACGCGATAGCGGCCGTGTCGGTCGCCGCCGCGCTCATCGGGTGGCGTGCAGTCCTGCTGCCGGCGTGGTCACACAGCGCGATCGCCGCGGTGACCGGCATCGATCGCGAGGAGGATTTCACCGAAGCCGAACGAGAAGAGCCCGGCTGCATCATGGCGATAGCCGCCGCGCAGTCGGCCGATTGCCCCCAGAACACCGTGAGAGAGCTCGTCGACGGCATCCCACGTGGCCAGTGGTCGGGTCACGCGAATCGGCTGAGCGAGCACCACCTCGAGTGGTCCTTCATCGACGAGGTCGCACGGGCCACTGAAGATCCGGGGCGGTCGAGTGTGCCTGCAGCCCCTGTGACCGATCACGATCGACGTACCCGGCGCAATCCTCAGATCGATGCGCGTGCGCTCCTGCTGCAGCGTCGGAGCGCGGTCGCCTTCGACGGCCGCTCGACGATCGACCGCGCGACACTGGTCGACATGCTGTCGCGTGTCCTGCCCGGCGCGAGAACCCCGTGGAACAGTGCGTGGTGGACGCCGCGCGTCCATCTCGCGATCTTCGTCCACCGCGTCGAGCAGTTCCCGCCGGGGTTGTACCTGTTGATGCGCGATCCGCAGGCGTTCGACCGGCTGCGAGCCGCCTGCCGCCCTGAGTTCCTGTGGGAAGTCGCCGACGCTGGACTGCCGCTGCGATGCCTGGCACGCGGCGATGCCCGCTCGCTCGCGGCTCGCCTGAGCTGCAACCAGGACATCGCGGCTGACGGTTTCTTCAGCGTCGGGATGCTCGCCGACTTCGACGCGAGCCTGCGCACGTTCGGTCCGTCGTTCTATCGCCACTTGTTCTGGGAGACGGGCATGGTGGGACAGGCGCTCTATCTTGAAGCCGAAGCCGCCGGCTCGCGCGCAACCGGGATTGGGTGTTTCTACGATGATCCCGTGCACGACGTGCTCGGGCTACACGGTCACGCGTTCCAGAGCCTGTACCACTTCACGGTCGGCATGCCGGTCGATGATGCCCGCTTGACAACCGAGCCAGGTTATCCGTGGGAGGCGCCTTCGACGGATTACTGATACGACTTACCTCGACGAAGCTCAAGCAGAGGCGTAGCGAAGGGGGACGGCCTGCGCTACATGCTTTGCATTATTGACGCTCACCCGCCCCCGCGCGCACCATGCCCCCGATGCCGACTCCACGCACCCACGGTCCCACGCCCCTGCGCCCCTTCGCCCTCTGGGCCCTGTTCGTGCTGACCGTCATCGCCGGCGTCGCCATCATCGCCTTCCCGACCCTCTACATCATGCCGTTCAAGACGCAGGACACGCGGCTCCTGGGCTGGGCGCTGATGGCGCGCACGGCGGCACCCACGGTCACGCTGCTGGCGGCCGTCGTGGCCGCGATCCTCGCGGTGCTGACGATCCTGCGCACGCGCCGCTGGTGGCTACGGGCCGGGGCGTTGCTGCTGCTGGCGCCGGTGGTGCTGGGCGCGTGGTTCGCCCGCCAGAACCACTTCGAGTGGATGTTCGCGCCGCAGACGACCATCGCGCACGTCGATGCCGCCAAGGCCACCTTCGTCGAGCCCGACGACCTGGTGATGGCCGTCGCGCGCCAGGGCGCCGCCATCGCCTATCCGATCCGCCAGCTCGCCTACCATCACATCGCCAACGACACCCTCGCAGGCCACCCCATCGTCGCCACATATTGAACGCTCTGTCACACCGGTCTGGTGTGGAGCGCGGTGGTGGACGGCACTCGGCTGACATTCCGCCTGGCCGGCATCAACAACCAGAACTTCATCATGCGCGACGACCAGACGGGCACCTGGTGGCAACAGGTGAGCGGCATGGCCATCCACGGTCCGCTGAAGGGCCGCCGGCTGCAACTGGTGCCGCACGACCAGGTCACCTTTGCGACGTGGAAGGACGAGCAGCCCAAGGGCCAGGTGCTGAAGCTGGACGAGCAGATCGCCAAGGAAGACGAGTACGCCTCGGCCGACTGGGAAGACAGGATGTCGACACGGCCAACGCCGGGCATCGGCACGCCGCTCACAGGCGGCCTCGAGCCGCGCACGCTGATGATCGGCATCACGCTCGACGGCAAGAGCGGCGGCACGAGCAAAGCGTGGCCGCACAACAGCGTGGTGGCGTCGGGCGTGTGGCTGGATGAACTAGGCGGCGTGCCGCTGCTGCTGGTGACCTCCACCGACGGCCGCAGCGTGCGCGCCTTCGATCGGCGCGCGGACGGCGACACGCTCTCCTTCGTGCGCGCGGGCACCGATGCGCACTCCGGCGTGCTGCTGGATCTGGAGACGCTGAGCGAGTGGGACTTTCAGGGGAAGGCGACGAAAGGCGAGCTGGCCGGCCAGAAACTCGCCCGCGTGGAGCTGCTGCTCGACTACTGGTTCGACTGGGTCAAATACAACCCGAAGACCGAGGTCGTGAAGCCGTGGCAGCCGAAGCGGAAACCTACGAAGCCGCCGATTCCCAAGCCTGTCGCCCCGTAATCGTCAATCGGCAATCGGCAATTACGAGTCGTCCAGCTCGACGTTCCAGTAGAGGTAGTCCCTCCACCCTTCCGGCGCGTTCCGCATCGCGATCGTGAACCGCACGGCCGGCCCCGAATCGGGCCGGCGCGGGTGGCTCTGCAGCCGCATGCCCGCTTCCTGGGGCGTGCGTCCGCCCTTCCTCCGGTTGCACGTCACGCAGCACGTGACGATGTTCTCCCAGTCCTTGCGACCGCCCTGCGCGACCGGCATGACGTGATCGAAGGTGAGGTCAGAGGTGGGATACAGGTGACCGCAGTACTGGCAATGGTGCCGGTCGCGCGCGTAGATGTTCGCGCGACTGAACGGCACGTAGTCGATCCGGCGTTTGATGCGGATGTAGCGCAGCAGGCGGATGACCGACGGGAGCCGGAACGTCACCGACACCGAGCGCACTTCGCGGTCGTACGTCGAGACAATCTCGACTTTGCCCTGGCAGAGCAAGGTGATGGCCTTTTGCCAGTGGACGACCTTCAGTGGCTCGTACGTCGCGTTGAGGAGGAGCGTCTGCTCCATGCCACAGTATATAGGGACGCGCGGCGGAATGTGTTAAGCCATAGAGGGGCCTCGTCGGCTTCGCACCTAGCCTCTGGAGCTTTCGCCGATAGCCTCGGGCCTCGAGGCCTGAAGCTGGGTCCCCCGTCCTCCAGAGGCCTGAGGCCTAGCGTCCCGTCCTCCTGAGGCCGATAGTCACCGTATGCACTGGCGTGCACCGGCCATCGCCTGCGTCGGCGTGTTGATCGGGGTGGCCTCCGGCTGCGCGTCGTCGCGAGCGCGGCCACAGCCGTTCCCCGTGCCGGCTCGAGCGCCGTCGCCCAGGTCGATCCCCGAGGGGCTGCTCGTCCCCATGCCGGAACTGCGCGACGGCTATGCCATCGCGCGGACGGCCCTGGCGCTGCGCGGGGTCCCCTATCGGCTGGGCGGGGCCGACACCGACGGCTTCGACTGCAGCGGCCTGGTGCAGTACGTCTACGCGATCCACGGGCTGGGCCTGCCGCGCGTGGTGCGGGACCAATACGGGTACGGCGACTCCGTGAAGCTGGACGAGCTGGAACCAGGCGACCTGGTGTTTTTCGAGACCCTGGGCCACGAGGTGAGCCATGTGGGCATCGCCCTTGGCGGCGACCAGTTCGTGCACGCGCCCAACGCGCGCGGGCAGGTCCGCATCAGCCGGCTCACCTCGGGCTACTGGGCCGAGCGCGCCATCGGCGCCCGACGGATGATCGCGGCCACGACCGACAGCCAATAGGGCGATACTGTCGCCATGACCTTCCTCGACCGTCCGCTGGCCGAGTTGCTCGGCGCGTTTTCCGATCCCTCTCCCACGCCCGGCGGCGGATCCGCCTCCGCGCTGGCCGCCTCGATCGGTCTCTCGCTTCTCGCGATGGTCGCGCAGATGGGCCGCACGCGCGCGGGGTCTGACCAGGACCGCGTGGTGCTGGACCAGGCCCGTACCGCGCTGTTGCCGCTCTGCGATCACGTGAGCACGCTTGTGGACGAGGACGCGCGCGCCTACGACGCGGTGGTCGCGGCGTATCGGCTGCCCAAGGCGACCGACGAGGAGAAAACCGTGAGGAAGGCGGCCGTGCAGAGCGCGTTGCGCGGCGCGGCCGAGGTGCCGCTGGACGTGATGCGCGCGTGTCAGGCCGGCCTGACCGCGGCGATCGACGTCGCGCGCCACGGCAATCCATTTGCGGGCAGCGACGTCG
>JAENWD010000347.1 GCA_016650245.1 Vicinamibacteria bacterium | reverse complement strand
GCACCGCGTAGCACCGCGTAGCACCTCGCAGCACCTCGCAGCACCCGAACCACCTTACAATCGCTGCATGTCCGTCACCGAGCACCGGCAGCAGTCCCCAGCGTCGGTGTCCGTCCACGTCATCACTGTCAGCGATACGCGCACGCTCGACACTGATGCGAGCGGCCGGGCCATCGTCGAGCTGATCGAGGGCGCCGGGCACCGGGTGGCCGGCCGCACGCTGCTGCGGGACGAGGCCGACCAGGTCCGCGCCGCGGTGGCGGAGTTGGCGTCCCAGGCGCTGGTGGACGTCGTGATCACGACGGGCGGCACCGGCATCACGGCGCGTGATGGCACGTTTGAAGCCGTGGACGGCCTGCTGACCAAGCGGCTGCCGGGCTTCGGCGAGCTGTTCCGCATGCTGAGCTACCAGCAGATCGGCGCAGCCGCGATGCTGTCGCGTGCCACGGCCGGCCTGGTGGGTCCGACCGTCGTCATCGTCCTGCCCGGTTCGCAGCACGCTGCGAGGTTGGCCCTGGAGGAACTGGTGCTTCCAGAGATCGGGCACCTGGTTCGCGAGGCGCGGCGCTGATGGCGTATCGCCCAGGCCGGCAATTGACCAGCGTCGAAGAGGCACGCGCGATCCTCAGTGCCCACGGCGAACCGGTGATGCGCGTCGAGCGGGTCGCGCTCGACGCCGCAGACCAGCGAGTGCTGTCGAGGGATCTGGTCGTGGCCAACGCCGTGCCACGATTCGCGCGGTCGATGATGGACGGCTACGCGGTGCGTGCGGCGGATACGGCAGGCGCCACGCGCGAGCATCCGGTGACGCTGCGCCTGGTCGAGACCATCTACACCGGCCGCGCGCCTACGGCTCAGGTCGCCGCGGGCACGTGCGCGGGGATCGCGACGGGGGCCCCCATACCCGCCGGCGCCGACGCGGTCGTCATGATCGAGCACACCGCGCGAGAGGGGGCGCCAGTACTCGTGCTACAGGCCGTTGGGCCGGGCCAACACGTCGGCCGTGCGGGCAGCGATCTGGTGGCCGGCGAGATCGCCCTCGCCGAGGGCACCGTGCTATCACCCGCGCGGCTTGGCGTTGTCGCCGCACTTGGGTTCGAGGCGGTGGACGTCTACCAGCGGCCCCGGGTCGCGATCCTCTCGACAGGCGACGAGATCGTCGCGCCTGGCGGCTCGCTCGGGCCGGCGCAGATCTTTGACTCCAACACGGCCGCGCTGTCGGCCGCCATCAGACTGCACGGCGGCGAGCCGGTGGTCGCTCCTCGCGTCGGCGACGACCGCAAGGCGCTGACGGCCGCATTCAAGCGATGCCTGGACCAGGACATAGTGCTGTTCTCTGGGGGAACGTCGGTGGGCGAGCGCGACTACCTGCTCGAGATCATCGCCGAGGCAGGCACGGTACACTTCGAGGGGTTGCGGCTCAAGCCAGGCAAGCCGACCGTGTTTGCGACGGTGGCGGGCCGGCCAGTGTTCGGCATGCCGGGTAATCCCGTATCGTGCCTCACCAACGCCTACCTGTTGGTGGCGCCGCTTCTCCGCCGCATGGCGCACCTGCCGCCGGCGACCGAGCGCGTCGTGCGGGCCAGGCTCTCCAGTGAGGTCGAATCAGTTGCCGGCCGGCATCAGATCTACCCGGTCCGCGTGGATGGAGACGCGGCAATTCCGGTGTTCAAGGGATCGGGCGAGATCACCAGCCTGGCGCACGCCGACGGGTACTTCGAGATCCCGGCGGACGTCGAGTCAGTTGACGCAGGGACGGTTGTAGAAGTGACGTTGTTCTGATGCTCAAATATTCAACAAGTCTGAAACCCGGCGCCACGGCCCCCGACTTCTCGCTGCCGACCAATCGCGGCGACCAGCGCTCGCTGGCGGAGTACCTGGCACGCGGGCCGGTGCTCCTGGCGTTTCATCGCGGCACCTGGTGACCCAATTGTCGCCGCCGGTTCGGTGAACTGGCAGGACGGTCGGCCGAGTACGCCGCGCGCGGCGTCTCGGTGGTGGCGGTGGTCGCGCAGAACTCCGCCGTGGTGCGCCGCTACGTCGAGGATGCGGGGCTGCCCTTCACCATCCTGGTAGACGAGTCACGCGAGGTGACCAGACGCTACGGCGTGTGGCACCGGCTGGGGCTGGACGCGTGGAACATCTCGCGGCCGGCGCTGTTCGTGATCGACAAGACCGGCGTGATTCGAGCGGTGTTTGTGGGCGAGACGCAGGAAGAATTCCCTGAGAAGGACGAGATCGAACACGTGTTGGATCTCCTGTAGGGGCGCGCGCCGCGCGCCCCTACAGGAGGCGTCGCTACTTGCCGTACGCCCTGGCGACTTCCGCCCAGTTCACCACATTCCACCACGCGCTGATGTAGTCGGGACGCCGGTTCTGGTACTTCAGGTAGTAGGCGTGCTCCCACACGTCGATGCCGAGGATGGCCTTCTTGCCGTCCATCATCGGGCTGTCCTGGTTCGGCGTGCTTTCGATCGACAGCTTGCCGCCGGTGTTCACCAACCAGGCCCACCCGCTTCCGAATCGGCCGACGCCGGCCTTGCCGAACGCCTCCTTGAAACTCTCGACGCTGCCGAAGGCGCTTGAAATCGCCTCGGCCAGCGCGCCGGTCGGAGCGCCGCCGGCACCCGCCGCCATCCACGTCCAGAACAGCGAGTGGTTCAAGTGGCCACCGCCATTGTTGCGCACGGCCGTACGGATGTCTTCGGGCACCGCGCTGAGGTTGGCGACGAGGTCTTCGACGGACTTGCTTCCAAGCTCGGGGTGCTTCTCGATCGCGGCGTTCAAGTTGTTGACGTACGCCTGATGATGCTTGCCGTGATGAATCTGCATCGTCTGCGCGTCGATGTGCGGTTCGAGCGCAACGAAGTCATAGGGCAACGGGGGCAGCTGATGAGCCATCGGTGATCTCCTGACGTGGTCGAATAACCCTGCGATCTTAGACCACTTCCAGCATGCGATCCAGCGCGACGCGCACCCAGTGCTGCTGCGCCTCGGGGACCACGATCTGGTTGTGAACGCGCCCGTCGACCAGCTCTTCCAGTATCCAGAGCAAATGGTTCGGCGACACGCGGAACATCGTCGAGCACAGGCAGCCGAGCTGGTCGAGCGAGATGACGGTCTTTCCCGGCGCTACCTCGTGGGCCAGCCGGTTCACCAGGTGCACCTCGGTGCCCACGGCCCAGATGCTGCCAGGTGCGCTCTCGCGGACCTGTTTCAGGATGTACTCGGTGGACCCGCTGTCGTCGGCGGCCTGAACCACGTCCCATGGCACCTCGGGGTGCACGATCACACGCACGCCGGGATGCTGCTCGCGGACGAGCGCGATCTGCTGCACGGTGAATCGCTCGTGCACCGAGCAGTGGCCCTTCCACAGCAACAGCGTCGCCGCCAGCGCCTCGTCGGCGGCCAGCCCGCCATCGAATTCGTTGGGATCCCACACGACCATCTGATCCAGCGGCACACCCATCTTGTAGGCGGTGTTGCGGCCCAGGTGCTGGTCGGGGAGAAACAGGATGCGCTCGCCCTGCCCCCACGCCCACGTCATCACGCCGGCCGCGTTGCCCGACGTGCAGACGATGCCGCCGTGCTCGCCGACGAAGGCTTTGATGGCGGCCGTGGAGTTGATGTAGGTGACCGGGATCACCGAGTCGATGCCCATGGCCTCGAGGTCGCGCCAGCAGTGTTCGAGCTGGTCGATCTCGGCCATGTCGGCCATCGAGCAGCCGGCCGCCAGGTCCGGCAGGATCACCTTCTGATGCGGCGCGCACAGCACATCGGCGCTTTCGGCCATGAAATGCACGCCGCAGAAGACGACGAACTCCGCATCGGGGCGCGTGCCGCAATAGCGCGAGAGCTTGAACGAGTCGCCGACGTAGTCGGCAAACTTGATCACTTCGTCGCGCTGGTAGTGATGGCCCAGGATGAGCAGCCGAGAGCCGAGCGTCGCGCGTGCCGCGGCAATGCGGCGGTCCATCTGCTCGTCGTCGAGGCCGCGATAGCGGTCGGGCAGCGGCTGACGTTCGTCAATCGAGGCTCTCTCGACCTCATTCAACATCGGCAGATAGGTAGCCATCGGGAGGCTCCCAAAGATTGTGAAACATTGCACAATCTATAGAGACAAAAAAGGCCAGCTCCCCTGCGGCTATTGCCGGCTGGGACTGACTGCCACCTAGTATAGCAAAGCGCGAACGGATGAGAGGGCGGACACAGACGCGGCCCTTTACGAGTCGGCTGGAGTGGGCGCGTCCCCGACGGCGTGCCTTGGTGGCGTGCGCTGCCACTCCACCAGGCGACCGTCCCGCGGGATCTTGAGGCTCACCGG
>JAENWD010000346.1 GCA_016650245.1 Vicinamibacteria bacterium | reverse complement strand
TACGTCATCGCGATCATGAACATGATCCTGCACGGCATCGAAGCGCCCAACATTATTCACACCAACACCCTCGCCGAGAACCTCGCCGATGTGCACGCGAGAGCTTTGATTTGGACGACGACCTCTGGGGGGAAAAGCCCGGGGACGACCCGGGCGGGGCCGCTCCTCGAGTCCCGCCAAGCGTTCAGAGAAGAAGCGCTTGCGCCAGAGACTGACGACATCGCGCCCGACGGTAAGCGCCGCGGCGATTTCGTCATTGGAGCGTCCCTCCGCGGCCAAGAGGATCATGTGCGCCCGAACAACTTGGAAATACGGCAACGTATATTTTCGCGCGCGACTCTCCAAGGCCTCTCGCTCGTGGTGCGAGAGGGTAATGACGTAGGGGCTCCGTCGTGGCATTCCTGTCGTCCTCCTTGGACGTCAGGGTAAACCGCGCTGGCCACGTCAGGCAAGTAGAATACGTTGCCATATTTACGCGAACCAGTACTTAGCCGCGCCGGCCGTTCCCGCTGGCGCCGGGTCCTTCTTCTTCTCCACGATGTCGGGCCGCAGCTTCCCGATGATGCCCAGCAACTCCGAGCGCTCCGGCTCGCCGATCTTGAACTTGTCGAGCGTCTCGACCATCAGCGCCCCTGCCTGCTTGAACTGGTCTTCGGTGATGCCCAGACCCTGGTGCGAGGACAGCATCGTCCGCCCGATGTAGAAACATGGCCCGCCGGCCGCTTCGCACAGCAGGTCGACGACGAGTTGCCGATTGCGCATTCTGTGGTCCATCGACAGACCGGCCACCAGCGGGGCGATCGCCGGATCCTTGCTCAGCTTCGGGCCGAAGTCGTCCACGATCTTCGCGATCACGTCGTAGCCGCCGAGCCGCTCGTAGAGCGACCTGGGCTTGGCGGCAGGATCCTGGGCCCATGCGGTCACGGCCAGCATGGGCACAAGCGCAACGAGCGAGAGACAACTACGTCGAATCGCAGTCATGGTCGTTCTCCTTTTGACGTCAGGGGTCAGAAACGGGTGCGGGGATGGACCGTCGCAGCCGGCGGGCCAGGATTCTGATGATGCGTTCCGACATGGCGGGGCTCCCGCTCAGCGCGTTCCTGAGCGAGGCCCCGGTGAGGCAGAGCGTGCGGACGGCCACGGTTGACGCGACGACCGTCGCCTCTCGTGGCGCCGGGTCGAGGACGGCCAACTCGCCGATGCAGTCTCCCGGTCCTTCGACGTACGCCACGCGCCCATCGGGGTGCAGGACGGACACTTCGCCGTCCAAAACGACGAAGGCCTCGTCGCCTGTTTCGCCGGCGCGGCAGATCTGCTCCTGTTGCCTGAACCATCGCTCGGTGCCTGCGCGCGCGAGCTCGGCCAGATCCTCCGGGTCGAGGTCGTCGAAGAGGCCAATCGGCGCCAGGCCGATCATCTTCTCCAGGATGGATGACGTGGAGGTCGCCGTGCCGAGGATCGTGCCGCCCGGGCGTCGCAACGCCGTCTCGCGCACGACCTGGTGCTCGTCGTCTTCGAGGCGCAGACGATCGGCTTCAGTGGCCGCGTCCATCGAGTCCAGCAGATACAGCGCCGTCGCGCGCACGTAGGGATCGGGGCTGGCCAGCTGCGCGCGCAGCAGCAGCGGCAGGGTGGGAACTGCGCCCATGTCGTGGCGTGCCTTCGCCAGCGAGCCGGCCAGGCGTGCCGCGGCCGACGGCGACAGGTGCGCGCCGATGGCTGTGACGGCCGCCGCGCGCATCGGCGCGTCCGGCGAGATCAGGCCGGCCACGGTAGGCGCCGTCGCCTCGCCGTCAGAGCCAAGGGCCTGCGCCAGCGCGTCGGCGGCCCTGGCCCAGCGTCGTCGCAACAGCTTCACGAGGAACCGCGACACCGACGATCGCGGAGGGGTGAGCGCGTTGACTGCCTCGGCCGCCCACTCGATGGTCGCGGGCACATCGGCGAGGTGCGCGCCGATGCCGTCCTGGCGGCGCAGCAGGCGGTCGAGCACAGCGCCGTGCTCGTCGGCCGTCACTTCGTACTGCCTTCTCAAGTCACGAACGACGGCATCGTCGGTGGGCCGATCGCTGTCCCGCTGCCGTTCGAGATGGACGGCGAGCGCCTCGGCATAGGTCTCGAGCTGCAGCTGCTTTTCCGGTGACGTGAGCCGGGCATCGGACGACGCTAGACCGCCTTCTTCGTCGGCCAGCTCCGCCATGACACGCTCGTGGT
>JAENWD010000345.1 GCA_016650245.1 Vicinamibacteria bacterium | reverse complement strand
GTCGGCACGTCCGAGTCGTGGCACGTGCCGCACACCTGGCACTCGGCCACCAGACGAGCGTGCCTGGTTCCACGCCCGCCACCAGCACCGCGACCATCGTAGGATGCGCGTGGGGGACTCGACACCTCCACGCGGCGGCCCGACAGCACGCCGCGCGCCTCCAGGATCTGGTCGCCAGGGCGAAGGCCGCCCGCGCCCGCGGGGCTGGCGGCCTCGACCTCGCGCACCGCGCCGTGCCCGGCCGGTGGCAGGAAAGGTCGCACGGCGAACAGTTGCAGCAGCGCGCAGGCCACCGCAAGAACGACAGCAAGCGCGACGAGGCTCCACGCCCGTGTGAGACGTGTTGCGGACCGATCGGCGGCGGAACCCAACGTCAATTTCCTGATGTCGGCAACTGCGCGCGGAGGATCGTCGCGTCCGGAAACGCGGCCATCAGGCGCCGCGCATGTGCGGCGCCGTCCGGCCGCAGGTGCGACGGCAGCCTCACCACCGGGTCTGGCAACCCCGCGGCCTCGCGCAAGACGTCGTCGTAGGCCGACGCCATGCGATCGACGGTGTGCCCGGCCGTCCAATGCCCGCGTGCGGCGGCGCCGAGTCGTGCGCGCAGCGCCGCATCGGTGGTCAGACGCTTCAGGGCCAGCGTCAACGAATGCGCTTCGTCCAGGATGTCGATGCCGACCGCGACCGGTTCGAGCCGTTCGAGCGTGGGCTGCGCGTGGACCACGGTCCAGGATCGCGGGTCCAGCGTCGGCAGATCGGCGTGCTGCGCCAGGTCGGTGACGACGGTCGGCCGGCCGGCGGCGATTGCCCGCAGCCACGAGGCCGATGTCTCGCGCCCACTGGGCCAGCGCAGCGAGAGCACGACGTCGCTGGCTGCCAGATAGGCCGGCATCTCGTCATCGCGGACGTACCCGGCGATGGTCACCAGGTCGTCGACGCCCAGCGCGCGGGCGGCTGCCGGAGCGTCAAAGTGCGTCATCGCCTGGCCGACCAGCAACAGCCGCACATCGGGCTGATAGTGTCGCGCGACGGCCAGTGCCTGAAGAACAGCCTCGATGCGCTTTTCTGGCGTGATCCCGCCAAATGCGCTGAGGACCACGGCCTCGGGTCCGAAATCGTGCCACAAGCGGATCGCGCGCGCCGCTTCATCAGGCGCGATCGGGTCGGCGACGCCCATCGGGATGGCCCGCACCGGCGTGTCGGGGAACTCCGCCGCCAGGTCGGTCGCCAGACGCGGGTTGTGCACCGCGACCGCACGTGCGGAGGCGACAACCGTCCTGAGCATCGGCCAACAGTAGTAGAGGGGACCGGAAAAGCCGCTCAGACCGATTTCGCCAGCGTCAGGCGACAGCGCCGGGTGATTGAATGCCAGTTCCGCGCGATAGTCTCTCCCGCGAAAGCGCCGCAGCAGCGACCAGGCGCGCGCGTGGTGCAGGTTCGCGTCGTGCAGGACGACCAGGCCGGGCCACTTGAACAGGTAGGGCCACGTGTAGTCGTGGCACCACGCGTTGCCCAACTGGTAGACGACCAGGTCGTACGGGGTCCTGACGCGCGCCCACACGAAATCGTGCGCGTTGCGCACCGTGAACCGGGCTCGTCCCGGCGGCCAGGCGGCCGTTTCCTCCGGCGATGCGACAAAGACATCGATCTCATGCCTCGCGCCGAGAGTCCCCAGCAACTCGACCGTGTAGTCGGCGATGCCGCTTCGAACCGGGGGTAGGGGGGAGAACAGTGCCAGGCGCACGGGAAGATGATAGTGCTCTCGGGTGCTCTGCAGGTGCGCTCGGGTGCCGCGGCAGCACCTTGTCGCACACTCTCTACCGCACCTGAGAGCACCTCGCAGCACCCGAGAGCACCCGAGAGCACCGCCTGTTCGTTGACTTCCCCTTTAACCGTCCAGTAGCATGAGGGTTGAACGGCTTGGGAAAGTCTTCACAAGCCGTGACGGTCCCCCCAACGACCCATGCAAAGCTGGCTCTCGATCCTGCTGCTCTTCGGTCTGGCCGTCGGATTTGGCGCCTTCACGGTGTTCATTTCGCAGTTTCTCGGGCCCAGGGTCGTCACGCCCGAGAAACTGGCCCCGTACGAGTGCGGTGTCCCGCCGGTCGGCGATGCGCGCGAGCGGCAATCCGTGAAGTTCTACCTCGTGGCGATGGTGTTTCTGCTGTTCGACATCGAGGTCGCCTTCCTCTACCCGTGGGCGATGGCGCTGCGCGATCTGGGCTGGACCGGCTTGGTCCAAGTGGTGGTGTTCCTGCTGATTCTGCTCGCCGGGTTCGTGTATATCTGGCGTAAGGGCGTGCTCGACTGGGGCGTCAAAGGCTCGCGCGATCGGCTCGCGCACTACAGGGTGACGGATGGGTCTTGAACAGCAGCTTGAAATCCCGGTCCTGACGACCAGCGTCGAAAAGATGGTGCAGTGGGCCCGCCGCTCGGCGATTTGGCCCGTGACCTTCGGTCTGGCGTGTTGCGCCATCGAGATGATGGCGATGAGCTGCAGCCGGTACGACGTCGCGCGCTTTGGCGCCGAAGTGTTCCGCGCCTCGCCGCGCCAGGCCGACTTGATGATCGTCGCCGGCCGGCTGTCGCGAAAAATGGCACCGGTGCTGCGCCGCATCTACGACCAGATGCCCGAGCCCAAGTGGGTGATCTCGATGGGGGCCTGCGCCTCGGTCGGTGGCGTGTTCGACAACTACGCCATCGTGCAGGGCGTCGACCAGGTCGTGCCCGTGGACGTCTTCGTGCCCGGCTGCCCGCCGCGCCCCGAGTCGCTCATCTACGGCATCGTCCAGCTCCAGAAGAAGATCAACGAGACACGGATCTAGCTTGCCAAAGCTTCCCATGCCACCGCTTGCCGACGCGCTGCCTGGCGGCTCGTTCGAGGTGGTCGAGTCTTCCGACGACATCCCGACCATCTTGGTCCAGCCACCGGCCCTGGTCGGCGTCTGTCAGACGCTGCGCGACCATCCGGCACTGCAGTTTGTGATCTGTCTGGACGTGACGGCCGCCGATCACTTTCCCCGTCAGCCGCGCTTCGACATCGTCTACCACCTGGTCTCGACGGGCAAGAGGCTGACGCTGCGAGTGAAGGTGCAATTGCCGACGGCCCAGGATCAGGTGCCGACGGTTTCCGGCGTGTGGCGTGCCGCCAACTGGCTCGAACGCGAGGTGTGGGACCTGTTTGGCGTGACCTTCACCGGTCACCCGCAGCTCGAGCGCTTGTTGACGCCCGACGACTGGGAAGGGCACCCGCTGCGCAAGGACTACCCGGTGCAGGTGAAGCTGCCGGTGAAGACCTACGCGCCCTTGCAGCTGACCGAGGAAGAGTTCCGGGCCAACGTCGAGGCGGACCGGCGCCTTCGGCGGCCGCGGGCGTGACGCGCGTGGACGACGGGCGACGGGCATCGGTCGATCGGATCCTGGGCGAGACCATCGATCTGCTGACCCAGGTGCGGGGCGGCGATCTGGAGCCGCTGTCGCGCGCCGTGGACGCCATCGCCGAAGCGTTTGGCAGCGGGCAGGCCCTGCTGGCGTTCGGCAACGGCGGCAGCGCCGCCGACGCCCAGCACTTCGTCGCCGAGCTGGTGGGCCGGTATCAGCGCGAGCGGCGGGCGGCGCCCGCCCTGGCCCTGACGGCCGACACGAGTGTGTTGACGGCGGTGGCCAACGACTACGGGTTCGAGAACGTGTTCGTGCGGCAGATCGAGGCGTTTGGCGCGCCGGGCGACATCGCCTTCGGCATCACGACGAGCGGCAACTCGCCCAGCGTCGTCTCTGGCCTGAAGGCGGCATCAGCGCGAGGAATGATCACCGTCGCGCTGACGGGGCGCGACGGCGGCGAAGCCGGCCAGCTGGCCGACATTCACGTGAACGTGCCGCACGCGATGACGGCGCGCGTGCAGGAAGTGCACATCACGCTGCTGCACGTGATCTGCGAGCTGGTAGAAGACGGGTTGTAGGACGGGGCAGGGCTAAAGCCCTGCATTCAGAGTACGGGACAGTCGATATGCCGGAACTGCGCACCGAGACGATGACCGTCAACATGGGGCCACAGCACCCGAGCACGCATGGCGTGTTCCGGCTGGTGCTCGAGCTCGACGGCGAAGTCGTGGTCTCGGCGAAGGCCACCATCGGCTACCTGCACACCGGCATCGAGAAGACGTGCGAGAACAAGAAGTGGCAGCAGGTCGTGCCGCTCATCGAGCGCACCGACTACCTCGGCGCGCAGAGCAACTCGCTGTCGTACGCGCTGTCGGTAGAAAAGCTCCTGGGCCTCGAGATGCCCGACCGCGTGAAGTGGATTCGCGTGCTGCTGGTCGAATTGCAGCGGATCAACAGCCACCTGGTGTGGCTGGGCACGCACGCGATGGACCTGGGCGCCATCTCGGTGATGCTCTACTGCTTCCGCGAACGCGAGCTGATCCTCAACATCAACGAACTGATCGCCGGCTTTCGGCTGTTTCCCAGCTACATCCGGATCGGCGGGCTGCGCGAGGACCTGCCGCGGGGGTTCCACGCGCAGGTGCGCGAGCTGCTGGATCGGATGCCGATAAAACTGCGCGAGTACGAGGACCTGCTGACGGGCAACCCCATCTTCACCCGGCGCACCCAGGGCGTGGGCTTCTTCCCGCTGGAGCAGTGCGAGACGTTCGCGCTGATGGGCCCGATGTCGCGGGCGGCCGGCTCCACCTACGACGTGCGCAAGGTGCACCCCTATTCGGGGTACGAGACGTTCGAGTTCGACGTGCCGCGGTTCGAGGGCGCCGACGTGTTCGACCGCTACCGGATCCGGCTGGCCGAGATGCACCAGAGCATCCGCATCTGCAACCAGGCGCTCGAGCGGATTACGCCGACCGGGGTGTGGCACGCCGACGATCCGACCATCACGCCTCCGCCCAAGGACAAGGTCTACACCGAGATGGAGGCGCTGATTCAGCACTTCCTCATCCATTCACAGGGCTTCACGGTGCCGTCCGGCGACGCGTTCGTGCCGGTGGAAGGACCGCGCGGCGAGCACGGCGTCTATGTCGTCAGTGACGGCACCAACCGCCCGGTGCGCGTGCACCTGCGGGCACCCTCGCTGGCGGCGTGTCAGGCGATGGAGCCGATGGTCGTCGGCGCCCTCCTCGCGGATGTGGTCGCCATCATCGGCTCGACCGACAT
>JAENWD010000344.1 GCA_016650245.1 Vicinamibacteria bacterium | reverse complement strand
CTTGGTGGCCGGGGTCGCGTTGCGCGCGCCGCCGCCGGTTGCGCCCTCGACGATGCCGGCAAAGAGCCGGACCAGGGATCGGACCACGAGCGTGATGAGCAGCGAGAACAGGATGAAGCGGATGAGCCAGCCCATGACCGTTTCAACCTAGGTGCCGGGCGCCTGGCCCGCCACGCCGGGGTGCGCGTTCTTCATCGCGTCGAGGGCGCGTTTTGCGGCCTGCCCTTCGGGACTGGCCGGCGCGATATCGATGACCTGCTGCCAGGCCTTCGAGGCGCCTGTCAGGTCCTGCTTGCCAAAGGCCCGGACGATGCCCATGTTCAGCATTGTCTTGGTGTGCTTTGGACTGATCGCCAGGGAGTGATCGAACTGCTGCAGCGCGCGATCGGGCTGGTTCAGGTAGTAGTAGCTGACGCCCAGGTCGGTGCTGACGTCGGCGTTGCGCGCGTCCAGCTTCATCGCCTCCTCGTACCACTTCACGGCGTCGTTGTAGCGTTCGGCGTCAAAGTAGAGGTTGGCCAGCGCCACGCGCGGGGCCACGCTGGTCGGGTCGGCCTCGGCGAGGGTGCGGTACTTCGCGGCGTCGCTCTCGTTGAGCGGCGGCGGGGCTGGCGGCTGCGCCTGGCCCGGCGCCGGGGCCGCCGGCGCCGCGCCGGCCACCGCGAGCGGCACGGCGCGCGTGATCGTGTACTGCGCGCCGATGACCCAGCCGGCCAGCAGGCCGAAGACGATGCCGGCAACGGCGAATGCGATGGAGTCTGGCTTCATATCGGACCGGAACTCCAGATCATAGCAGCGACCTTCGAAACCAGTCCACAAGGCTGGTGACCAGGTCGGGGCGCACGTTCAGCAGGGTGGTGCCGTGGGCGTTGGTGTCGTCGACGACCCGCAGGTCGCGCGACCCCGTCCCCATCGCCTCGAAGTGATGGGCCGAGCGCAACGCGTAGGGGTCGCCGGTCGAGGCGACCAGCATGACCGCGCCCGAGCGCTCGGCAAAGCGGCGCATCGCTGCCTCGCAGCGCAGGCCGCGGTATTCGGCGGCCGGCGACAGCAACGCGATTGAACGCACCGCGGGATCGGCGGCGGCAGCCAGCACGGCCAGCGTGGCGCCAAGCGACGCGCCGGTGATGCCGAGCCGGTTGCTCAGCACATCCGGTCGGGTCTTGAGCCAATCCAGGGCCGCCTGGACATCCTGCTGCATGGACCCCAGGCCGCTGATGCTGCCCTCTGACGCGCCGTGCCCGCGCAGGTCGAGCGCAAGCACGCCGAAGCCCGAGGCGTTGAGCGCCTGGGCGGTGAGGTCCCACTCCGCGTGGCTGCGGGTGAGCATGTGCACCAGCAACACCGCTGGCGCCAAGCGCGCCGGCGCATGCCAGACGGCGGAGAGCGCCGTGCCGTCTGTGGCGCGAAGGGCGATGGTTTCGGCAGCCTCGAGCCGGGCGCCACCCGAGGCGAAGACGGCGGCGGCGACCGCCAGGACGAGGCGTCGTCTCACGCCTTGTCCCCCTGCAGCACGGCGAGATACTCCCGCACGGTGCGCGCGAGTCCGACAAACAGGGCCCGGCTGACGATCGCGTGCCCGATGGACACCTCGGCCAGGTGTGGGAGCCTGCGAAACAGGGTGAGGTTGTTGAGGTCGAGATCGTGGCCCGCGTTGACGCCAAGACCCCGGTCGTCGGCGCGACGCGCCGCGTCGGCGAAGCGGCGGAGGCTGGCGGTGGCAGCCTCCTCTCCGTGCGTGAAGGCCCGCGCGAAGGGCTCCGTGTAGAGCTCGACGCGGTCGGCGCCCATCTCGGCGGCCCAATCGACGGCAGACAGCTCGGCGTCGACAAACAGGCTCACGCGCACGCCGTGCGCTTTCAGGTCGTTCACGACCGCGCGAAACTGGTCGCGCGGGGTACTTGCCGGCCATCCGGCCTGACTGGTGACCTCGCCCGGCAGCACGGGCACGAGCGTGCACTGGTCGGGCCTGATGCGACGCACCAGTGCCAGTAGGTCGGGCCGCGGATCGCCTTCGATGTTGAACTCGACGCGCCCGCGCACAGACGCCAGGATGCCGGCGAGCGCTTCGACGTCTCGAAAGGTGATGTGGCGCGCGTCGGCGCGCGGGTGCACGGTGATTCCGTCGGCGCCGGCATCCACGGCGACGCCGGCAGCGTCGAGCACCGACGGCACCGACCCGCCACGCGAGTTGCGGATGGTGGCGACTTTATTGACGTTTACCGACAGCTTGATCATCGTCGGTGCCTAAGAAGTGCTCCCGGCTACCCCAACTCCCGTTTAACCACCTGGGCGATCTCGTCGGCCCACCCGGCAATTTCGTCGCGGTCGCGGCCCTCGAGCATGATGCGCAGCAGCGGCTCGGTGCCCGAATAGCGGACCAGCAACCGGCCGTGGCCAGCCAGTCCCGATTCCACCCGCGACATGACGTCGGCAATCGAGGGCACCGACGAAAGGTCGCGCCGCTCGCGCACACCGACGTTGACCAGCACCTGCGGATAGGTCACAAGCTCGCCGCCCAGCGACGAGAGCGTCCTGCCGGTGATGGCCATCACACGCAGGACGCTCAAGGCCGTGGCCAGCCCATCGCCGGTGAACAGGTAGTCGGAGAAGATCACGTGACCCGACTGCTCGCCGCCCAGCGAGTACCCTTCGCGCACGATCTCCTCCATCACGAACTTGTCGCCCACCTGGGTGCGGCACAGCGCGATGCCGGACTCGGCGAGCGCCAGCTCGAGCCCGATGTTGCTCATCACCGTGGCGACCACGGTGTTCCCGCGCAGACGGCCCTCGGCCTTCATCTGCCTGGCGCACATCAGCATCACGCCGTCGCCGTCGACCAGCCGGCCGTGTTCGTCGGCGAGGATCGCGCGGTCGCCGTCGCCGTCAAACGCCACGCCGGCAATCGCGCCGCGTTCGACCACCCGCGCCGCCATGGCCTCGGGGTGCGTCGACCCGCAGCCCAGGTTGATGTTGCGTCCGTCGGGCGAGGCCCCGATCAGATCGACGTCGAATCCGAGGTCGGCGAAGACCCGCGGGGCCACGCTGGTGGTCGCGCCATTGGCGCAGTCCACGACGAAGGTCGCCCCTCGCAGGCCTCCGACGTCGGGGAGCACCTCGCGCAGGTGCTCGCGGTAACGGCCCGTGAGGTCGGTGGCCGCAAGCCCAGGCGCGTCGCCAGACTCGAGTGACCAGGTCTGGTCGGCGATGTCCTGCTCCACGCGGCGTTCAAGCTCTTCGGTGAACTTCTGGCCGCCGCCGGAGAAGACCTTGATGCCGTTGTCTTCAAATGGGTTGTGCGAGGCCGAGATGACGGCGCCCAGCGTGACATCGGTCGTGCGCGTGAGATACGCCACGGCCGGCGTGGGCATGACGCCGGCGGCGACGACGGTTGCGCCCGCACGCTGCGCGCCACAGGCGAGCTCGCGTTCGATCCAGGCGCCCGACTCGCGCGTGTCGCGTCCGATGAGCAGTCGCGCCGGTCCGGCCGACGAGTCGAGCACCCGCACGATGGAGGCGCCGAGCCGCCGGACGGTCACCGGGTCGAGGGGCCACCGGCCGGCGCGCCCCCGCACGCCGTCGGTGCCGAACAGACGAGGCGCCATCAACGGATCGCGACGTCGAGGTTCGCGGGCTCGACGCGCGTGATGGTCACATCGGTGAACGACTGATAGCGCACAGGAAGATTGTAGCGCCCGGGGATGAGCCCGGACAGGTCCGCGTACAACTCGAGGCTGGTGATGGTAAGACCTGACACCGCCGCGCCCGCGCCTCGCACGGTCGCCGTCACCTGGGCCGGCATCAGCGTCGCGCGGCGCCCGGCGGCCAGGCCACGCAGCCCCACGGGCACGCCCGCGAGCGTGCGCTCCACCGGCGCTGGCGCGATCTCGACCGTCACCATGCCGCTGTGTGGGTTGCGCAGACGTGCGATCGAGTCGGGCAAGCCGATGGTCACCGTGTCGCGAACTGGACCCGTGGCGCCGGTGATGTCCACCGGCTCGGTCGTCGCCTCGGTGATCTTCTGGACGGCAGACACTGGGCCGACGACGTCGACGGTTGCCGGCACGGTCGTGACGCGCCCCACGATGAACCCTGCCGCAGGATCGCCGTCGAGATCCGGAACGACCGGCACCGTGCGCACGGCCGACGCCTCGAAGGTGAGCGACAGCGTGGAGGGTGTGGCCTGCAACACTTTCACGCCGGCTGGCACGGCGATGTCACCCGGCAGCAGGTGGAACAGGCGTCGCCCCGGACGAGCGGTCCTCAGGTCGAGCACTGCCACCAGGTCGGCGCCGCGCAGCTCACCGAGCACGCCGCTGCTGCCGCGAACGCGCACATCCACCAGCGACGCCGGCTCGCCCAGCAGCTCGAGCTCGGGCGGGATGTTGCGGTACTCGAGCGGCACGCGCAGGGACCGCTCGGCCTCGCGTTGCCCAGCCACCGCGCCCCACAACAGGGCCGCCAGCCCGATCGACAGGACCTTGATACCGAAGTTGCGGAAGATGCGAGGCCGCATGTCAGGCGCCCTCGGTTTCGGCCTGGGGCATCTCGGCGCCGCTATGCGGCCGCAGCAGTTGATGTAATCGCCCGCGCAGCCGCTCGGGCGTCAAGTTGCGCTCGATGCGGCCGTCGAGCACGACCGAGATCCACCCGGTCTCCTCGGACACCACGATCGCGACGGCGTCGTTTTCTTCGGTGAGACCGATGGCCGCACGATGCCGGGTGCCAAGGTCCTTGCTCAGCCGGGGATTCACGGTGAGCGGCAGGAAGCAGGCGGCCGCCGCCACACGATTCTCCTGGATGATCACCGCGCCGTCGTGCAGCGGCGTGCCGTTCTGGAAAATCGTCACCAGCAGGTCGTAGCTGATCTGCGCGTCCAGCGGGATGCCACCCTCGGCGTAGTTGCGCAGGCCGATCTGGCGCTCGATGGCGATGATGGCGCCAGTGCGCTGGCTCGACAGCATCTGCGCCGCCACGGCAATCTCTTCGACCGTCTCGTCCACGGTCTCGCCCTTGGCGAGATAGCGAAAGAAGGGCGCGCGGCCCAGATGCGCCAGCGCGCGGCGGATATCGGACTGGAACAGCACGATCGCCGCAAACACGACGTAGCCAATCAGATTGCGGATCAGCCAGTTGACCGTCTCGAGCCCGGCCAGGCGCGACCCGTAGAACAGCGCAACCGCCAGCGCGCCGCCGACCGCCATCTGCACGGCACGTGTGCCGCGAATCAGCGTGAGCACCTCGTAGATCAGGATCGAGACGATCGCGATGTCGGCCACATCGCGCCAGCCTATTGGCGGCCGGCCCAGCGCCTCGGAGATCCAGGAGAAGTTCATCGGAGCAGGTTGGGCCAGGTTGCTCGTCCGGCGTCGCGCATCGCGTCGATCGTGCGCACGACGTCCACCATCTCTTTCACTGCGTGCACACGCACGATATGTGCGCCGCCCATCACGGCGGCGGCCACAACAGCCGCTGTGCCCCACTCGCG
>JAENWD010000343.1 GCA_016650245.1 Vicinamibacteria bacterium | reverse complement strand
TACCTACGAGAACTGCCGCTGGGAGATCGAAGCCGCCGGAGCGACCTATGTCGCCGCCGAACAAGCGGTGCGCGACGGCCGCATCGTCACCGGCCAGACCTGGCAGTCACATCCGGAGTTCTACCGGCTCGTCTTCGCGTGCCTCGGAGAAGGCGCAGGGCTTTAGCCCTGCCTGGCACCGCAGGCCTGCCCTACTTGGTGGCGAAGCAGTAGAACAGCCCATCGCCGCCGGTGCTGCGCAGGTTGTCCTGGCTGCAGCCGCGCGACGGGTGCGCGAAGTTCCATGACGTCGGGTTGGCTCCGCCGCCCTGGCGATCGTGATGCCCGGCCAGCGCACTGCCCTCGCCGCTGCTGGTCCAATTGCCACATGTCGAGTCGCCGGCGGCGGTTGACGCCGTGCCGTCGAGTTGCGCGCCGGTGAGGATGTCGTGCTTGTTCGGCGTGTCGCCGCGGCCGTTGACGACCTCTCCCTTTTCGGTGAGCGAATTGTCCTTCGACAGCTTGTTGGCGTCGCTGTGCAGGTCAGCCACGCTGGTGGCAACGACGACGCCCTTGGCGTTGGCCCATGGGCCGGTGCCGATGCGGTCCCTGGCGTTGACCGCCGGCTGAACGCCGCTAGCCGTTGCGCTCAGATACGCCCGCCACGTCCGCCCGCCGGCGCCCACGGCAGCGGCCAGCGTCTGGCAATGCGCATCCGCGCCCACCAGACCGCCAAGATCGGCGCCTTTGCCCGGACCTGCGCTGGTGATGAAGAACCCAAGTTGCGGGGCCTGGGCCTGGGTGATGTGGCCCGACAGCGCGGCCGCAATCCCGAATGCCAACCCCATGACCAGTTGTCGACGCATCGTCTGTCTCTCCTTTGGGAATGCCGCGCACTCCTTGACCGACTCAGAACCGCACGCGCAGGCCCAGCTGCGCCTGGCGCGGCTCGCCCAGCCCGTTCTGCACGGTGCCGTCGAAGTTGAAGATCAGGCTGGTCACTTCCGGCCTGCGGATGTTCTTGCTGTTGGTCAGGTTGAACACCTCGAACACCGGCTCGAGGCGCACGGACTTTGTCAGCTGGAACGGCCGGCCGATGCGGATGTCCCACGTGAAGAACTCGTTGTCCTTGCGCAGCGTGTTGCGCAGGATGATCGAGCCGTCCGGCAGGATGCGGGCCTGTGGCGTGTCGCCGACCGACTTCGGCTGGGCGGTGCGAGACGAGATGCGGGTGTTGAAGTCGAACCCCTTGGCGGTCACCAGCAGCCACGCATTGAAACGGTGGCGCTGGTCACGATCCGAGTAGTTGTACTCGGGGGCCAGATTGTCGGCCCGGGCGTAGCGGAAGCTGAACGGATCGCGCTCGTTGTCATCGTCAGAGAGGTCGCGTCCGATCGTGTAGTTCCACTGGAACTGGTAGTTCTGGGCGTAGCGCTTGTTCATGCCGATGGTGAAGGCGTCGTACTTCGCCTTGGCCGAGCTTTCCACCGTCGTGAGCGTCGCGACGCCGTTGAGCTTGTCGGCGCCAAGACCCGTGGACCAGGGCGAGCCGAACACGGCGTCGTTGCGGTTGATGAACCGCGTGACGTGCACCGTCTTCGAGTGGGTGAAGGTCGCAAACAGCGACAGGTTCGAGATGAGCTCGCGCTCGTAGCTGAGCGTGCCCGAGTAGGTGCGCGGGTTCTGGAAGTTCTTGTCGAACACGAACACGTCCGGATGATCGGGGCTCGAGATCTGCGCCTGCGGAATCAGGTTGGGCCACGTTGGCGGCGTCACGCCGAAGCCGTTGAAGAAGCTGGCGCGAAACAAAGTCTGCCCGCGGGTGCCGTCGGTGGAACGGGTGCTCGCCAGGTTCAGGCCGGGAATCCGGGCGTAGAACATGCCGGCGCTGGCCCGGACTACCTGCTTGCCGTCGCCGCTGGGGTCCCACGAGATGCCCAGGCGCGGCTGCCACATGCGCTTGTCCGACGGGATCGTGCCGTTGGACGGGAACGCGGGATTGTCCAGGAACTCGCGGTAGAACAACTGGTCGCGCGGGGTGATCATGTCCGGCTGGAGCTGCGCCTCCCAGCGGATGCCGTACGACACCGTCAGGTGCGCGTTGGGCTGCCACTTGTCCTGGAAGAAGATAGCCGGTTCGATCTGCGGGATGTCTTGTGTGCCTGCCTCTTCGACCGACAAGCCGCCCACGCCGGCCTGCTGCAGGTACAGCAGGAGCGGTCCGGAGATGCTGGCCCCGGCAGGGCAAGTGCCCGTCACGCTCGTGGAGCCGTTTGAACACTCCACGTAAGTCGGGCCGAAGCGCGCGTAGTTGAGAAAGCCGTCGGTGCTGCCGAAGACATAGCGGCCGTTGGCAAACCCGATGAAGGTCTGCGAGGAGTTGACGCGGTTGAGCTCGAAGCCGGCCTTCAGCGTGTGGCGGCCCTTGACCCACGACAGGTTGTTGACGATCTGGACGCGGGTGTCGTTGTACTCGACCGGGATGAAGAACGGCATGCCGAATCGATAGCCGCTGCCGAAGTCGAAGGCGGTGTCGGGAAACGGACGCGACTGCCCGCTGACGTTGGGCCCACCGTAAGGCCGCGGACGATCCTCGCGTGCGAACTGGAAACGGAACTCGTTCAACATCGTCGCGGACAGCGTCGTGGCCAGCGAGCCGGACACGGCGTTGGAGAAGCCGCGCTCGACCGCGTTGGCGCTGCGGCCCCACGAGTCCACGTCGAAAGTGCCGTTCTGCTGCTCGCTCCACGTGTAGTTGTAGCGAATGGTGAACAGGTTCGACGAGTTCGGCTGGTAGTCCACCTTGCCAAGGAAGACGCGCGCGTTGTTCGTGCGGTCGATGGTCCCGTTCTCATCAGGGCTGCCAAGGGCGGCGAACAGGTTCACGACACGCGGCTCGATCCGGTTCGGGTTGAGCTGCTTGGTCTGGTTGAACTGCTGCTCGTCGTACGCCAGGAAATAGAAGACACGGTCCTTCTTGAGCGGGCCGCCGAAGGTCGCGCCGAACTGTTCCTGGTCGTACGGGAATTTCTCTCCGTCCGAGTTCTTCGACGACAGGCCGTCGGCCTTGAAGAAGACATGCGCTGAGCCCGAGGGCGAGTTCGTGCCCGACTTGGTGACGACGTTGATGAAGCCCGCGCCACTCCGACCGAATTCCGCTGCCGCGCCGTCGGCCACCACCACCATCTCCTTGACGGCGTCCTGGTTGAACGTGAAGGCAGGGCGCTGGCCGCCGCGCTGCTCGCCGAAGAACGGGTTGTTGAAGTCGGCGCCGTCCACCGAGATGTTGTTGTTGATGCCCTTCTGCCCGTTCACGCTGATCTCGTCGCCGTCGGGCCCCTGCACGATGGTGACACCGGGCGTGAGTTGCATGAAGCTCAGGAAATTTCGGCCGTTGTTGGGCAGCCCGCTCACCGTCTGCTGGTTGATGAGGGTGGACTGCTCGGCGCGCGTCGTCTCCACGACGGGCGAATCCGAGGTGACCGTGATCTGCTCCTGCACCGAGGCCAGCTGCAGCACGATGGGGATGTTGGCCGTCTGGCCCACCACCAGCTGGATGCCCTCCTGGGTATAGGCGGAGAAACCTGCCAGCGCCACCGTCAACCGATACGTGCCCAGCGGCAGGAGGAGCCCGCGAAAACGGCCGTCGGTGTTGGTGACCAGGTCGCGCGTGAAGTTGGTTCCGATGTTGACCAGCGTCACCGTGGCGGCCGGCAGCCGACCCCCGGAGGCGTCCGAGACCGTGCCTTCAATCACGCCGGTGGTGGCCTGCGACTGCGCGGACGCGGAGGGTGCGGCGGCGACGACACAGGCAAACAACAGCGCAACGACGGGTCTCGGCGACATGGGGCTCCTTCAATGGGTGCGCGAGGGCGGCTTCAGACGACACGCACGTTACTGCAGACCGCCCTCGTGCTCAACTGTCAATCGCATCTGCGGCCGGAGTGGTGTGACCAGTATTTCTTGCGTTCGAGCTGCGCTGCAGTACAGAGTTGGCACGTGTCAACCTCATCCTTTCCTGCCTCTGATCGCGACCAGGCCGCACAACTGCCGGCCGATCATGGCGCGCTGCCGCGATGGGACGTCGCGGAGCTGCCCGCACCGCCGCCCTTCGGCATGCGCAACCTGATGTCGGTCATCGGCCCCGGCGCGATCATGGCCGCCACCTCGATCGGCGGCGGCGAGTGGCTCGTCGGGCCGGCCGCCGCGGTGAAATACTCATCGTCGATCTTCCTCATCGCGACCGTCGCCATCACCCTGCAGGTGATCTTCAACCTCGAGGCCATCCGGTACACGCTCTACACGGGCGAGCCGATCTACGGCGGCATCATGCGCCTCAAGCCCGGTCCGAAGTTCTGGGCGGTGTTCTACTCGATCCTCGGCTTCTTCCAGCTTGGCTGGCCGGCCCTGGCCGGCAGCGCTGCCGCGACGCTGTTTGGCGCGTGGATGGGCCGTATGCCGGGCGCCCCCGATCAGGCGTCACAGGCCTGGATCACGACCGCGCTGATCCTCGCCGTCGTCTTCATCCTGTCGTTTGGCGGCACCATCGAGCGCATGCTCGAGTACTTCGCCTGGACGATGCTGGCGGTCGTATTCCTGTTTCTGATCACCATCAACATCGCGTTCGTCCCGATGGCGCATTGGTGGCAGACCTTCACGGGCTTCTTCAGCTTCTCGGGGTTGCCACGACCGATCGACTGGGGGCTCATCGGCGCGCTGGCGGCCACGGCCGGGTCGGGCGGCCTGGGCAACCTCACGGTGACCAACTGGATCCGGGACAAGGGGTTCGGCATGGGATCCAAGGTCGGCGCGATCCCGAGCGCGGTCGGCGGACACGCGATCACGCTGTCGCACGTCGGCACCGTGTTTCCCACGACCGAGGCGAATCTTGCGCGCTGGCGGGAGTGGATGCGGTACGTGCACGTCGATCAGATCTGGGTGTGGGGGCTGTTCTGCTTCGTCGGGATGTTTCTCAACGTCAACCTCGCCACCTCCATCATCCCGCATGGCACCGATCTGCAGGGCCTGGCGGCCGGCGCGTATCAGGCCGAGTATCTGAGCAAGATCTGGCCCGGCTTCTGGTTTCTCACCCTCTTCAACGGCTTCTGGATCCTGTTCAAGACGCAACTGGGCAACACCGACATCCTCGTGCGAACGGTGACCGACGCGCTGTGGATGTCGAGCCAGAAGGCGCGCGACTGGCGCCGCGGCATTGGGGCGATCTACTACGGCATCCTCGTCGTCTTCTCGGTGTGGGGCGTCGTCGTGATCCGCGCGGCGTCGCCCTTTCAGCTCTTCAAGATCCTGGCCAACATGGCTGGCGTCGTGCTGCTCATTGCCGGCGTGCAGATCTTCCTGGTGAACCGGCGCTTCCTGCCCAGGGCCGTGCGCCCGCCGCTGTGGCGCGAGATCGGCCTGCTCGGCTGTTCGGCGTTCTACGCGTTCTTCACCTTCTTTGTGGTGCGGGACCTATTGCGATCGTTGCTCGGGTAGCACGTTTCATGATCGTCCACCGGATCGATCCGGTCCTTGCGCAAGTCGGCGGCGTGCATTTCTGGTGGTACGGCCTCAGCTACACCCTCGGCTTCTTGCAGATTCATCTGTTCCTGATGCGCCGCCGCGCACAGCTCGCGCTGTCGGCGTCTGAGGTCGCGTCATTGAGCCTGTGGCTCGCCGTGGGCGTGCTCATCGGCGGGCGCCTGGTCGAGGTGGCGTTTGACGAGTGGCCGTTTTATCGCGAGCACCCATCGCTCATCCCGGCCTACTGGCTCGGAGGGATGGCCACGCACGGGTTGCTGGCGGGAGCAGCGGTCGGTTCGGCCCTCTTCGCGCGCCTTCGTCGCAAGCCGTTTCTCGAGCTCGCCGACACGCTCGTGATTCCCGGCGCCCTGCTGATGGGACTAGGCCGAATCGGCAACTTCATCGACGGCCAGATCGTCGGCAGCGTCACCCAGTTGCCCTGGGGCGTGCTCTTTCCCGATGCGGAGTTCCCACGCCATCCCGTCGTGCTGTACGACGCGCTGAAGAACCTGCTGCTCGTGCCCTACCTGCTCCACGTCCAGCGGACGAACCGGACGCCTGGGGCGGTGGCGGCACGTTTCGTGTTCTGGTACGCGTTCCCGCGAATCTTCATCGACCTGGTCCGCGACTACCCGACGCATCGCCTGGCGCTTGGCACCGGGCAGACGTTGAACCTCGTGATGGCTGCCGTGGGCGCAGGGCTCCTGGTGCGCTCGCGGCTGCGCCGTCTCGGGCGCCTGCCCATGGGCACGGCGCCGCCGAGACCCGAGACGATCACCGCGCCGGACACGCCTGTGTCGCCCGCACAACACATGGCGTTTGCGGCCCTGCTGATCTTCTGCCTGGTCATCCCGAGCAACTGGACGCAGGACGTCCCTGCCCGCTACGGGAAGCGCCACCCCGGGCTGCACCACTCGTGGCTCTACCCGGTGATCTCGACCGCGCCGCCGGCACGGACCCGGTCAGCGGCTACCCTGGGCCAGGTCTCCATCGCGTCACCTACTCTTCACATAGCGCCCATCAAACGCGGTGGTCCACGCCATGCCGCCGTCGCGCGACGATTCCCAGAGCTGCCGCACGCAGCCGTTGAGGTCCGATTCGATGCGGTTGGTCCCTGCGGATTTGCCTTTCTCGGTGACCTCCCATGCGCCGAGCCAGAAATCGAACTGGCGGTGCTCGGCGGCGGTGCAATCAGGACGCTTCTGCGCGGGGGTTTGCGCGACCGCAACCGCGGGCATGAGACTTGGCGTATCCTCAGCCCGACAGCCGTTCCCCCGCCCAGGGTGCCCTCATGCATGTGTCGTGTGTCGCCAGATGTTTCTGCCTCGCGCTCGGGCTCACTCTCGCGGCGCACTCCGCCGGCTTTGCGCAGCCCACAGGGCAACAGGCGCCTGCGTCAATTCCCTACGACCCGAGCGTCGGCCAGCAGGGCAAGGACGTCGTCTGGGTGCCGACCAGCGAGGCGATGGTCGAGAAGATGCTCGACCTCGCGCAGCTGAAGCCCGACGACACCCTGATCGACCTGGGCTCGGGCGACGGCCGGACGGTCATCGCTGCCGCCAAGCGAGGTGCAACCGCGCTGGGCATCGAATACAACCCGGACATGGTGGCGCTGTCGAAGACCCGCGCGGCCGAGGCCGGCGTGGCCGAGCGCGCGACGTTTGCCGTGGCCGACCTGTTCGCCAGTGACTTCACCAGAGCCACTGTGATCACGATGTTCCTGCTGCCCGACATCAACGTGCGGTTGCGGCCCCAGATCCTCGACCTGGCGCCCGGCACGCGTATCGTCTCGAACACCTTCACGATGGGCGACTGGGAGCCGGACCGGCAGGAGGCCGTCACGGACTGCGTGAGCTGGTGCACGGCGCTGCTGTGGATCGTGCCCGCCAAGGTCGGCGGGACCTGGCAGACGTCGGACGGAGCGTTGACACTGGAGCAGCAGTTTCAGAACGTCACCGGCACGTTTGGCACCACGGCCATCGCCAGCGGTCGACTCAGCGGCGATCAGATCCAGTTTCAGGTCGGGGACGTGCACTACGCCGGCCGCGTCACCGGTGGCGCGATCGAGGGCACGGTCAGCGGAGGCCGCACCGGCACGTGGAGTGCGACACTCCAGTGAGGGCCATCACCGGGCTGCTGCTGCTCGCCGCGGTCGCCGCGCCATCGGCCCGTCGCGCTGACAGCGAGCGCAGGTTCCTCTACGTCGCCGCTCCTGGCATCCGCAACTACGTCGAGCACGGCGGGATCGGCATCCTCGTCTTCGACATCGATGCCGGGTACCGCTTCGTACGGCGGATTGCCACTTTCGACGTTCCCGCCGGCAGTGCGCCCGAGAACATCAAGGGCATCGCCGCGCACGCCGGCACCAGCCGGCTGTACATCACGACGCCGCTGCGCGTGGCGGCGTTTGACCTGGCGACCGACCGGCTGGTGTGGAACCGGCAGTATCCCGGCGGTGCCGACCGCCTGGCGCTCTCCCCTGACGGCCGGCTGCTCTACGTGCCCTCGTTTGAAGGGCCGCACTGGCACGCGATCGATGCGGCCACCGGCGACATCAAAGCGAAGGTCACCACCGAGTCGGGTGCGCACAACACCATCTATGGCCCCGATGGTCGGCACGTGTACCTGGCGGGGCTGAGGTCGTCGACGCTGAGCATCGCCGATCCGGCGACGCACACCGTGAGCGGAGGGGTCGGCCCGTTCGGCCACTCGATTCGCCCGTTCACCATCAACGCGTCGCAGACGCGCGTCTACGTCAACGTCAACGAGCTGCTCGGCTTTGAAGTCGGCGACATCACGACGGGCCGCGTCCTGCACCGCGTCGAAGTGACCGGCTACCAGAAAGGCCCGGTGAAGCGCCATGGCTGCCCGAGCCACGGCATCGGCCTGACGCCGGACGAGCGCGAGATCTGGCTCACCGACGGCGCCAACAGCATGCTGCACATCTTCGACAACACCGTCGCGCCGCCCAGACAGGTGGCCAGCGTGCCGGTGCGCGATCAGCCCGGCTGGATCACGTTCAGCCTGGACGGGCGCCACGCGTATCCGTCCACCGGTGAGATCTTCGACACGACCACCAGGAAAGTGATCGCGACGCTGACCGACGAGACCGGGCGCGCGGTGCAGAGCGAAAAGGTGGTGGAAGTGGTGTTTGCCGGCGGCCGCCCCGTTCGCACCGGCGATCAGTTCGGCATCGGACGCAGGCCATGAAAACCATCCTCGGCATCGGCGCGCATTACGACGACTGCGTCTTCGGCATCTCCGGCCTGCTGCTCAAGGCACTGCGCCAGCACCATCGCGTCGTCGTGCTGTCGCTGATCGGCGACTACCGCAACTGGAAACCCGTCCAGGGCCGGGAGCGCGAGCTCGTGGACGGCACCGTACGCCTCGGCAAGGAGTACGGGGTCGAGATGCGTTTCCTCGACTTCGCCGAGATGAAGTTCGACGTCACCGAAGCGGCAACGCGGCTGGTTGCGGAGGCGGTGGCCGACATCGCCCCCGACATCGCCTTCACGCTGTGGCCGCACGACCAGCATCCCGACCACGAGCGGGCCTCGGGGCTGGCGAAAGTCGCGCTGGGGTTTGGTGACCGGCTGATCGATCCCGCTAAGAGCTACAAACGCCCCGAACGGGTCTACCAGTTCGACAACGGCCCGCGGCACACCATCGGCTTCGAACCCAACACGTTCGTGGACGTCACCGACGAATGGCCGCTGGCGCTCGAGTGGCTGGGCAAGCTGATGGCGCTGATGCGGAACCAGCCGTTCGACAAGACGACGCTCGACGGCGCGCAGCGCGCCAAAGAAGCCCTGGCGCTGTACCGAGGTCAGACCTGCGGCGTGAAGTACGCCGAGGCCGTTCGCAGCCTCAACGCGTACCCTGAAGAGATCTTCTAGCCTTCAGCCTTCGCCGCATGACTCGAACCGCCTGCGTGTTCACGGCCCTCCTCGCGGTGCCCGTCCTCGGGCCGGCCCAGACGGTCGGTCCTCGGCCGCATGTCGTGATACGCGGCATCTACGGCGGCGTGCCGCAGGAGATCCTCGACTCCGGCCGAAGCCTCCAGGAGTTCGGCGTGAATGCCGTGTGGCTGGGGTCCGGCAGCTTCACGGCCGAGCGCGTGGCGCTGCTGCGCGCCCAACAGGTCCGCGTGTTCGCGGAGTTCAACACGCTGCACGTCGCCGAGTACCTCAAGGACCACCCGGACGCGGCGCCGGTCGGCGCCGACGGTCGGCCCTCGCCGCCTCCGGACGGCTGGCAGGGCGTCTGCCCCACGCACGAGAGCTATCGTCGAAGCCGGATGGCCGCGTTCAAGGACCTGCTCGAGCGCTTCGAGGTCGACGGCGTCTGGCTCGACTACCACCACGGTCACGCCAGCTGGGAGCAGACGGCGCCCAACATGCCCGACACCTGCTTCTGCGATCGGTGTCTGCGGCGGTTTCAGGACGACTCGGGCGTGCGGCTGCCCGATCGACCGACGGCCGAGCGAGCCGCGCTGCTGCTCTCCACGCACCGCCAGCACTGGGCCCGATGGCGCATGGACGTACTGACCGACTGGGTCCGCGAGTTCCGCATGATTCTCGATGCGACGCGGCCAGCAGCGCTGCTGGGAACGTTTCACAATCCCTGGAGCGACGAGGACTTCGGCAGCGCCCGGCAGGAGAAGCTGGCGATCGACCTGCGCGCGCAGGCGGCCTTCATCGACGTCTTCAGCCCCATGCCCTACCACGCGCGCTTCGGCCACGCGGGCGATCCGCAGTGGATCTCCCGGCAGGTCGCCTGGCTTGGACGCTACCTGGGCCTGACCGGCGCCGCGGGCGAGCAGCGCCGCATCTGGCCGATCGTGCAGATCTCGGACTGGGGCGAGTCGGTGCCGCTTGAACAAGTCGAGGCCGTGCTCGATCACGGATCGCTCGCTCCAGCCACCGGTGTGCTGGTGTTCGCGTGGGGTGGCCTGAGAACGCACCCCGAGAAGGTCGAGGCCATCGGGCGCACGTTCCGCGCGCTTCGCGGGCCGGCCGCGCCGTCACGGTAGCCGGGTCACGTGTCCCGCTGCAAGAGCGTGAGTGACACGCGGCGGCCCGGCCACAGCGGAACCCGTGTGACATCGGCCGCGTAGCGGCCGGTCGGTGAGACGAGAACGGGCACGGGAATGAAAGCCTCTGGTTCGGCCAGGCTCTCATTCCCGCGCCCGTTCTCGTCTCACTGCCGCGGCTTCGCCGCGGGTCACACGGGTTCCTCAGCGCCCGGGAATCCCGTCAATCCATTAATCCGCGGATACTTCTGCCGCCGCGCACAACCCAACGGACAGCCCAGAACCTTCAGTGCATCTCGACGTCGCACGTCCCGATGCCGCCACGATAGAAGTTGAACTGCACGTTGGGATGGTCGCTCAACAACGACATCGGCACGGCGGTATCCGGTACTCGCGTTGCGATCATCAGCGTCGTCAGCCGCTGGCCAAACGGGTTGTCGTGCATGCCGGCGTGCCAGATGGACACCTTCTCGGCCTTCCAGGTCTCGACCGGGCCGACCGTCAAAGCCTGGGTCGGCACCAGGCTGACGTTGCCGCCGCCGCTGGTCCTCGCGTTCTGCGCGATCGTGAGGGGGTGCAGGTCCACCAGACGAGTCGGCAACGCGCAGTACTCGGCGGGCGTCGGCGGCGCATCCGCGTAGCGGCCCTCTCGTCGCGGCGGGTCATTGAACGCCCAATGCTTGACGTCGCCCTGGCCGCCCTGCATCACCGCACACCGCACACCGGCATCCCAGCTTTGCCGGTAGGCGGTTGTATCGGCCTTGGGGAAATGCAGGTTGGCGTCGGGCATGCGCAGCTCGGGACGGATGCGGTTGAAGCACAGCTCGCGATCCGCCTTCTCGAACGACAGCGGATGCGACACCGCGACCTCCCGACCCTCGACGACCCACTCGTCCATACCCCAGAAGTGCGCGTCCTGAAGGGACAGGCCAAGTTCGTTGACGAGCCGCGCGACAAGTGGTAGTTGCTCGGTCGGGCCGATCGGACCGCAGATGCCGACCGGGCCGTCGGCGGTCGCCGCCGTCCACGCGGTGATATATTCGAGCGCTTCGGAGAGGTAGAACTCCTCGAGGGTGTCGTAGAACACGACGCGGAAGCCGGGCCGGCTCAGTTGGCGCATGTCGTCCGGGGTGAGCCGGGCGGCGTCGGCGAGCAGGTCGGCGTCCAGTGTCGTGTAGTCCCACCAGTCGGGAGCAATGGCGCTTCGCGTGCGTGGCATGTGACACAGCAGACACCAAACACCAGGAAATCTCAAATATGACCCGTCCCCTTCGTGTGCTCGTGGCCGGCTGCGGCAACATGGGCGCCAGCCACGCCCGCGCGTACCACAAGATGCCCGAGTTCGAGATCGTCGGTCTGGTGAGCCGGGGGCCGAACAGTCGCACGGCCCTCAGCAAGGAACTGGGCGGCCTCCCCGAGTTTGGCGACTACTACCATGCGCTCGATACGACACGACCTGACGTCGTGAGCATCAACACCTATCCCGAGACGCACGGCCCCTATGCGCGGGCCGCCATCGCGACGGGTTGTCACGTCTTCTGCGAGAAGCCGCTGGCTGAAACCGTCGAAGAGGCGCAGTCCGTCGTCGACGCGGCACGGGCCGGCAGCCGGAAGCTGGTCGTCGGCTACATCCTGCGCGTGCACCCCGCGTGGGTGCGGTTCATCGAGATCGCCCGGACGCTTGGCAAGCCGCTGGTGATGCGGATGAACCTGAACCAGCAGAGCCACGGTCAGAACTGGACCTGGCACCGCAATCTGATGGACTCGATGAGCCCGATCGTCGACTGCGGCGTTCACTACGTCGACGTCATGTGCCAGATGACGCAGTCGCGGCCCGTACGTGTGTCAGCGATCGGCGCGAGGCTCACCGACGAGATCAAGCCAGGCATGTACAACTACGGGCAGCTTCAGGTGACCTTCGAGGACGGCTCGGTGGGTTGGTACGAAGCCGGCTGGGGGCCGATGATGAGCGAGGTCGCCTTCTTCGTGAAGGACGTCATCGGGCCGAAGGGGTGCGTGTCGATCGTGAAGGACCCGAACGAGGCGACCTCTGCCGGCTCGGACGACATCGATAGCCACACGAAGACCAACTGCATCCGCCTGCACCGCAGCGCCCTTGACGCCAACAACGAGTTCGTCAGCCCGGACGAGTTCATCAACACCCAAGACGAGCCCGATCACCAGGCACTCTGCGACCGGGAGCAGGCCTACCTGCTGCGGGCCATCCAGGAGGATCTCGACCTGTCCGCGCACATGTACGACGCGGTGAACAGCCTGAGGATCGTGCTCGCCGCCGACCGGAGCTTCCGCACGGGCCAGGTCGTTATGCTGTAGCGGCTCGTGGCGGCACAGCAGAACTTACGAGATATCCCTCGCCAAGCGCGTCGGCCAGTGGGTCGGCCTCGGCCGCACACAGGCCGCGGTGCAGATGCCGGCGCCAGCCTTCCGCGTGCGCGAACGCGCCGGACATCGCGCCGACTTCGCGCGACATGTCGTCCATCTCCCGCAGGTACGACGACATGTGTTGCGTGCCTGCGAGAAACCGGTCCTGGCTCCGGTGCGCAGACAGCGCTTTCCGCTTGATATCGTAGACTGCCGACGTATCGACGAACGCGCCGGGCACGATGCGGCCTCCGAGCGGCTCCCGCAGTCCGTGCGGCATCGCGTGGTAGATGGTGACGTCGGTCGCCACGGGGCGGCGCGACGGCGTGGTGCGGAAGTTGGGCATGCCGCGC
>JAENWD010000342.1 GCA_016650245.1 Vicinamibacteria bacterium | reverse complement strand
TTGGCCCGACGCCCTTCGCGCGCGACACGCCGCCGGTCGAGATCGAAGTGACTGGACGCCGCGTGCCGGAATGGCAATTGGAAGACGGCTCGGCGGGCACGCTACCGCAGAGCCCCATAGTGAGTCGAGAGAAAGACGAGACGCTGCGGCTGGTGCCTTACGGCACCGCGCGGTTACGAATTACGGCGTTTCCACGGATTGAATGACGACATCCATGGATCCCGACGCCCGGCGGAACGCACGCGGGGCGCGCAAGCGCGCCCCTACACGTTGCCCTTCTTCATTTCTTCCATCAAATAATCACACCCGCGCACGGCCAGCGCCATGATGGTCAGCGTCGGGTTCTGGCAGCCGCCCGAGACAAATGACGACGCGTCCATGACGTAGAGGTTGTTGATGTCATGCGTCTGCAGGTACTGGTTCAGCACTGACGTCTTGCTGTCGCTGCCCATCCGTGCCGTGCCCATCTCGTGGATGCCGAAGCCGGGGACGCGGTTGGGGACCGTGAACTGCTGGATGTTCTTCGCGCCGGCCGCTTCCATCATCTGCGCCGCGGTCACCGCCATGTCGGGGATCATCTTCTTCTCGTTCTCGCCCCACGACATCGTGACCCGCAGCACCGGGATGCCGAAGATGTCCACGACGTTGGGGTCGAGCGCGATGAAGTTGTCAAAGCGCGGCAGCACCTCGCCGAAGCCCACCAGGTTCACCGATGTGATCGGGTCGAGCACGCCCTTCTTGAAGGCCTGGCCGTAGCCCGGGGCGTTCATGCGGAAGCTCGTGCTGCCGCCACCCTGGAACCCGAAGCCGCGGATGTAGTCCTTGTGGCGCGGCCCGTTGATGGCGTTCTTCATCCGGATGCCGTAGATGCCGTTGGGCCGGCGCGGCGCACCCAGCGACGGAGTGGGCGACGGCACGTCCGGGAACTCGCCGCCCGCTCCGCCCGCCACCCAGGTGTGATCCATCAGGTAGTGGCCGAGCACGCCGCTCGAGTTGGCCAGGCCACCCGTGGAGGAGTTGAGCAGGATGCGGGCGGACTCCAGCGCCTGCGCGCAGAGCAGCACCGCGCGCGCCTTGACTTGCTTCACCTCGCGCGTCACGCGGTCGATGTACATCACGCCGGTCGCCTTGTTGGTCATCGGGTCCGTGAGGACCTTGTAGACCATCGCGTCGGTGATGAGCGTCGTGTTGCCGGATTTCAGGGCGTCTGCAACGGTGGTGAACGCGGCGTTGAAGTACGAGTGCGTCACGCAGCCCTGCTCACACGGGCCGCAGTAGTGACAGGGTGCGCGTCCGTTGATCGGCTTGGTGATGTTGGCCACCCGGCCGACGGTGACCGTCCAGCCCAGCTTCTCCTTCACGCGCGTCCGCAACTGCGTCTCGGCGCAGCTCATCGGCATCGCGGGATGGAATCGGCTGTCGGGCAGTTCGGCGACGTTCTCTGTCTGTCCCGAGATGCCGACATAATCCTCGACCAGCTCGTAGTACGGGACCAGGTCCTTGTAGCTGACGGGCCAGTCCTCGCCGTACCCGTCAAACGACTTGCCCTTCAGGTCCTGGTCGCTGTGCCGATAGCTCTGCCGACCCCAGACATTCGTGCGTCCGCCGACCACGCGCGTACGGCCCTGCCAGCTGAACGGCTTGTCGTCTGGATTGGTGTACGGCTCTTCGAGGTCGTTGGCGAACCACTTGTAGTTCCACTCGCGGCAGGCGTAGCAGTCTCGCTGCGTGGGCCGCGTCCGGCGCATCAGCTCGCTCGCCTTGTCGCGGTACTTGAGGTCGTAGGCGGGGACGTGCTCGGTGAAGTCCTTGTCGCCTTGCGGCTTGCCCGCTTCGAGCAATGCGACCTTGATGCCGGCTTCCGACAACCGCTTGGCCGCCCAGCCGCCCGAGGCGCCCGATCCCACCACAATCACATCGAACTTCGTCGTCTGCACGGTGTCAGCGCCTCTTTGTCGGCCTCGTGAGTCGGACTTAGCCTCAGGCCTCAGGCCTCAAGCCTCTGCGAAATCCCATTTCGCATTTCGCACTTCGCATTTCGCACTATCCCGAGTGCCCCCCTGGATGGTTACACCCGGGCAGCTCGGCATGGAACACATTGCCGGTCCAGCCCAGCTCCCGCATGCCGGGCTCGGACGAGTAGTACGCGCCGGCGACCCAGCCTTTGAGGTTCTGGAAGGGGTCTCGCAACCTCGACGTACCGGCCTCGGCGGCCGACGCCTCCTGCAGCAGGGCGTCCTGCTCGGCGGCGGTGATGGCCTTCCAGGCCTTGCCGTGCTTGTCGATGGCGGCCATGTCGAACGCGCCGAGCGCACCGATGATCTCGCGCTGGTTCTTCGTCGACTCGACGGCGATCAGCTGATCAAGAAACGGCGCGACCCTGGCGCTCGTCGATCCAGGGACGATGGCCTCGGCGAGCACCTCGAGTGTCTTCAACTGATGCGCGTCGAAGAACTCGGGCTTGTACGCCGCGACGGCGGCCTTCTTCTGCGCCTGCTCCACGCCGGTCGCGCTGGCCAGATGGTGCTGCACCGGGTGCTGCGCTTCGACGATCGACGGCAGCGCGAGTCCAGCGCCCATACCGCCCAGCAGCGTCTGCAGCATCGCGCGGCGTGCGATGCCGTCTGGCGCGGGCGCGTCGGCTGGTGTGACGGGGATGATTTTCGAGAGATCGGGACGTTCGCTCATGAGCCGAAGTCTAGCACGCCGGCCTGCTACTCGACCTTCCCGCGCCCCTCGGTAATCGTCACGTATCTATCCACCGGGAGGTCCGTGAACCGCTCGACCTTTCCCGACGGCGCGGGCCACTTGATCTCGAGCCAGTCGATCGCGGCCGCCGTGCCCAGGCCGAGCACTTCCCGCGGGTCGTGCGCCGAGAGGTAACTGCCGCCGCCGACTTTGAAACGCGAGCGCTTCTGGCCGCCAACGGACCACGACAGCATCGCCCCGATGGCGTCGCGGTTGCACGAGCTGCCTTGCAGGCGCAGGCCGAGCCAGTGATGGCCCTCGCCGGCGTTGTTCTTCAACAACAGCGGTGCCAGGCCGTTGTTGCCGACGAGCACGTCGATGCGGCCGTCGTTGTTGTAATCGCCAATGGCCAGGCCGCGCGCCGGAAAGCTCTTCGCAAACACCGGCCCCGAGGCCGCGCTGACGTTCTGCAGCTTGCCCTGTCGGTTGTTCTGGAACAGCAGCAGCGGCTCCTTGTATTTCACCTGCTGGCTGTACTGCTCGATCATGTCGTCCGGGTGGCCGTTGGCCAGCAACAGGTCGACGTGGCCGTCGTTGTCGTAGTCGAAAAACTTCAGCCCCCATCCAGACAGGAGCCGCGTGGCCTGCGCGATGCCGTGCGTCGCCGCGACGTCGGAGAAGAACTCGTTGCCGTCGTTGCGGTACAGCGAGAACATCTCCTGGTCGACGTTTGCGACAAACAGGTCCTGCCGGCCGTCCTGGTCGAAGTCGGTCGCGTCAACGCCCATCCCCGAGCGCGGCGTGCCGTTGGCGCTGAAGCCCACCTCCGACGCCAATCCGATTTCCTCCCACTTGCCCTTGCCACGGTTGGCGAAGAGGAAGTTCTGCACGGTGTCGTTGGCGACGAACAGATCCACGAGGCCGTCGTTGTTGATGTCGGTGGCGACCACACCGAGCGCCTTGCCCATGGCGCGCGCGATGTCGGTGCCAGCGGTGACATCGGTGAAGGTGCCGTCGCCGTTGTTATGGAAGATCGCGCTCGGTGTGGGCCGGAACACACGTGGGATGCAGTAGAAGCGCTTGCCCAGCTTGTTGTCGCCGCAGAACACGTTGTTCTTCAGGTTGAATTCGACAAACGAGCACAGGAACAAGTCGAGCCGCCCGTCGTTGTCGTAGTCGAACCAGACGGCGCTGGTGGTCCAGTTCGGCGCCTTGTGCAGGCCGGACTTCTCGGTGATGTCGGTGAACGTGCCGTTGCCGTTGTTGCGATAGAGAATCGGCCGGCCGTACGCCGTGACGAAGATGTCCGAGTAGCCGTCGTTGTCGAAGTCGCCGATGGCGCAGCCCATCCCGAAGGTCTGCCCGGTGATGCCGGCCTTGTCGGTGACATCGGTGAACGAGCCATCGCGGTTGTTCTTGTAGAGCGCGTGCTTCAGCAAGATCTTGGGCGTGTAGAAATCCGCCGGCCCGCTGTTGACCATCAGCACGTCCATCCAGCCGTCGTTGTCGTAGTCGAAAAACGCCATCCCCGGCCCCATCGTCTCGGGCAGGAACCGCTCGGGTGACATCGCGTTCTCGTGGATCCACGTGAGGCCGCTGACCGAGGGCGGGATTTCCTCGAACGTCGGCGGCGCCGCCCTTAGCGGCGATCTGCTGCCAAACGGCAACGCGGCGCCGATGCCTGCGATGGCCGCGGTGTGAAGAAACGTGCGGCGGGACAACGGATGCAAGAGACGCGACATGGGCTGAGGCCGATCTTACTCAAGATGGGGCGCGTCGCTCACGATCTCATCCGCAGATGACGCAGATTCCCGGACAGCAACGACCAGCGCCGGCCGTGAGCGTTCGAGAATCTGTGTAATCTACGGATGCTTCCGTTCCGCGTAATCCCATAGAATCGATCTGAGTCCCATGCGATCCGGTCTGGCAGTAATCAGCGTCGTTCTGATGTGGGTCGGTCTGGCCGTCTCCGCGCAATCCCCGACACAGGAACAGAAGGCAAGCGCATCGGT
>JAENWD010000341.1 GCA_016650245.1 Vicinamibacteria bacterium | reverse complement strand
GTCATCTGAAACACGGTCGCGCCGACCGACAGGTACCAGATCCATCGTAGCTCGAACCCGGCCCATCGCGAGACGATGACGGCCGGAATCGCGACCAGCAGGATGCGCATGAACGACGTGGCGAGCGCCGGCAGCGTGTTGCCCAACGCCTGGAACGTGCTCGACGCGACGAAGATGATCCCCGAGGCAATGAAGTTCCACGAGGAGATGCGCAGATACTCCGATCCCACCGCGATGACCTCCGCGTCATTCGAGAAGATGCCGATCAGCGGCGCCGGAATGAGATGGCAGATGGTGCCGCAGACCAGCATCACGCCGGACGCCATCATCGCGCCCTCGCGAAACGTCTGCCTCACGCGCGCGCCTTTGTGGGCGCCGAAGTTCTGGCCCGCCACCGGCGCCACGGCAAAGCCCAGCGCCACCACCGGCATGAACAGCGCCTGGACGATGCGCAGGCCGATGCCGAAGCCGGCTTGCGCGGCCGCGCCGAAGGGCCGGCTGATCACGTAGACGATCAGCAGGTACACCGCCATCAGGCCGAACTCCGCGCCCGCGGGCAGTCCGATACCCAGCAACTTCTTCCAGAGAGCGACGTCGGGCGTCTTCGCGCTCTGGTCGAACTGCAGGAACGCGTCGGCCTTTAAGAAGTACCGCGACAGCCACGCCACGCCAATCGTCACCGCGACCAGCGACGCGATGGCCGCGCCCGCCACGCCCAGCGGCCGGCCCGATCCCCAGCCGAACATCAGCACCGGCGCCAGCACGATGTTGATGATGACCGTCGCCGTCTGCACCACCATGCCCGGCTTGAAGTTGCCCGTGCCGCGCAGCGCCGCGCCCATCGCCACCAGCGCGAACTGCATCGACATCGCCGGGATGAACCACGTGAGGTAGTCGCTCGCCAGCCTCGCGGTGATCTGGTCGGCCGCCAGGCCACGTGCGTACGTGCCGCGCGCCGCCATCGCGAGCGCGAAAAAGAGCAGCCCGACGCCCACCGAGAGCACCTGCGACTGGTTGAAGACATGCCGCGCCGTGTCGCGATTCTTGCGCCCCACCGCATGCGACACCATCGCGGTCGTGCCTACGCCCAGCATCTGCGTCACCGCCAGGACGACGAACATCAGGTTGCCGGCGATGGCCACCGCCGCTACGGCTTCTTTGCCCAGACGTCCTACCCAGTACAGGTCCACCAGGAAATACAGCGTCTGAAACACCATCGTCACCAGCATGAAGCTGGCCGTCTTCATGAGGTGACGGGAGAGAGAGCCGGTGGTGAGATCTTCCATTGACGAGCTACGAGTGACGAGGGACGAGTACGAAATTACGCGGATGAGGCCCGGGGGCTGAGGCTACCTCGCCGTCCTGCTCAGGCTAGAGCTTTGGTGGCACGCGCCGTTTGGTCGCTTGCTCGAAAGCATATGCCAACGCGATGAGGCGTGGCTCACTGCAGGCCATGCCGGTGAACGCAACTCCGTACGGCGACGGCTTGGCGGCAAACGTGTCGGGGAACTTCGGTGTCGGCGCGTTGGGCACCTGGCCAAACGGCACGATCACCGTGGGGTAGCCAGGGCGTGCGGCGATCGAGGCGCCGCTGGCGCCAGGGAAGAGCAACGCGTCGAGCCGGTGCGTGATCATCGCCGCGTCGATGCCGTTGGCGCCGGCCAGGCGGACGTCCTTCGCGCGGTCGGTCTCGTAGCGTGCCTTGTCGCGCTCCAGATCCATCTCGTCGGAGATGTCAAGGTTCGACTGGCCGTACTTGATCGCGCCGGCCTGCGTGTGCGCCAGGTTCCACAGCCGCAGCTCCGTGAGTGTCTTCACGGGCGCAGAGTCGCCCAGTGAGTTCAGCCACGCGTTGAAGTCGCGCTTCATGCCGTACTTGAAGTCGACCGAGCACTCCGCGTCCTGTCCTCTGGCGCCGCTGGTGCCCGAGCACACGCCCCATGCGACGAGGTTGTCGTCGACGCGTGGCGCCAGCACGCTCGGGATGTCGGCCGGATCGACGATCACCGCACCTTGCGCCTTGAGTACCGCGATGGCCTCGTCCATCACCGCGCGTTGCTCCTTGTTGATCCCGCCCGTGGGTTTCTCGCGTCCAGGGACCGCGACCTCGTCGTAGAAGAACGCGCGCGGGATGCCGATTCGCGCGCCTTTCAACGCACGTGGATTGAGCAAGCTGATGTAGCGCGGGCCTTCAGCGGTGTCTCCGGCCCGGCATCGTGTCGTCGCTGGGTCGTTCGGGTCCGCCGCCGCCCCTTCAAGAACCCCGAGCATGATCGCCGCGTCCGTCACCGTGCGCGCCATCGGGCCGGCCGTGTCCTGGTCCGCCGTGATCGGGATGATGCCGTAGCGGCTGATGCGGCCCACCGTCGGCTTGATCCCCACCAGCATCGACTGGTTCGCCGGGCTGAGGATCGACCCCGAAGTCTCGGTCCCGACGTTGGCCGCCCACAAGCTGGCGGCCGTGCCGATGCCGGAACTCGACCCGCCCGTCGAGAGTGCGGGCCTGCCGTCGTTGGTCGCCTCGCGCGGATCGCGCCGCGTGTCGTACGGGTTCCGGCCGAAGCCGCCCAGCGCGCTGTAGTTGGCCGGCATCGGCGTGGGGCCGCCGGCGACCCAGTTGGCCAGCTCGGTCATCACCGTTTTGGCGACGATCACCGCCCCCGCCTCGCGCAGCAGCGTCGTGATGGTGGCGTCGTACGGCGGCACGTAGCCTTCAAACGCCAGCGCGCCGCCCGTGGTGGGCATGTCGGTGGTGTGGATGTTGTCTTTGAGGGCGATGGGCACGCCGTGCAACGGTCCGCGGACCTTGCCGGCCTTGCGCTCGCGGTCCAGCGCGTCGGCCTGCTCGAGTGCGTGCGGGTTCACGGCGAGCACGGCGTTCAGGTGCTCCTCGTGCGTCGCGATGCGAAGCAGCGACTGGCTCACCAGCTCGCGCGAGGTCACGCGCCCTTCGGCCATCGCCCGCTGCATCTCGGGGATCGTGGCCTCGACGACCGAGAACGGCGGCGCCTGTGCAGTGAGTGTGGAGGTGGCGAGGAAGATGGCGAGCAGGCAACGGCGCATGCGCAATGCTAACGCCTGGCCTCAGGAGCTGTCGCATCTAGCGGCAGGAGCTAACGCACTTAGCCTCGGGAGCTTCGCACCTAGCCTCGTCGCCCGAGGCCCGAGGCCTGAGGCTATCGTCCCGTGCTCCCGAGGCTAGGTCCCCGGCATCCTGAGGCCTGAGGCTATCGGCGTCAGTTCCCGAGGCCTATTTCCCTGTCAGCTCCCGATAGTTCGTCAGCTTTATTCCCCGCCGCTCGATCACCTCGCGCACCTTCGGGCTCGTCCACATCTCAAGGTTCGCGCTGCGATCCGCCGCCACCCACTCGTACCCGACGTGTCCCATCGCCTGGATCTCCGGGTCGTTGGTTGCGGCGTGGTCGATGTGCAGCCACAAACCCGGCTCAAGCGTCTCGAGCCGCGCAGCTAGCTTGTCCGCCTTCACGGCGCCGCTGTCTTTACTTTCGTAGGCGCGGCCGATGAACTTGATCCCCGTGTCCATCGGCTGCACCAGGCCGTATTCCTTCGTCAGCTTCGCGGCCAGCTCTGCGACCGTGGGGTCCAGCGACGTGAAGCCCATGTGGTACCACGTGTAGGTGGCCTGCGGCAGGTGGCGCTTGGCGGCATCCAGCTGCGCGCGCAGCTCGACTTCGATCTCGTCGAGCTTCCACGCGGCTTCCTTGATGCTCCTGTGTGGCGGGAAGCCCGGGCGCGGCCCGACCGTGGGGAAGAAGTAGCCGTCCTGGTCGACGATCGACTTGGCATAGGTCAGCGGACGCCACTTCACGTTCTCCCATTCGCTCGTGATTGCCAGGTGCACGCCCACATCGAGCCCCGGGTTCTCGCGCAGCAGCCGCGCCGCCTCGAGGAACCACGGCCCCGGCACGATGACATTCGTCGTGCGCAGCACGCCGCGCGTGTACGCGTCGATGGTGGCGACGTTGATGCCGTGCCCGGCGCCCATGTCGTCGCCCTTGACGATCAGGCGGATCTCGGTGGACGGAGTTTGGAGGGCGAAGAAGGCCAGGAGCAGGACGATGGGTCGCATGGGCGGATTCTACACGGGGGGATGTAGAGTTCCGCGCCGCCAGGCCGCGGGCGACTTCTCCGCGGAGCCAGTCGCAGCGCCGGACACCGGTCCTCGCTACGCACGGCCGCTGGCCGATAGCCTCAGGCCTCTCGGAGACTTCGCTGATAGCCTCAAGCCTCGGGAGCTTCGCTGCTAGCCTCAGGCCTCCGGGCTTCGCTGCCAACCTCATGCGAAGCAGCCGCTTGTAGCGCAGGCCCTCAGGCCTGCAGAGGCTATCGGCGTCAGTTCCTGAGGCTATCTTCCCGTCCTCCGGAGGCCACGCGAAGGCGAAAGCCGAGCGTATGACCTTACCCGTCACTGCCTTGTCCGATCCTCCGAGCATGAAACATCTGCTCCTCGCCATCACGTTGCTGCTGCTCGTCACCGGTTCCTCTATCGCGCAGGACCGCAACACCGCCGTCGCCACCGCGAACACGCCCGTCTACATCGCGCCGGACACCACGCGCACGCCGCTGCGCGTCGCAGCGCAGGGGACCGTCTTCACTGTCGTCGCAGAGGAAGGGGAGTGGACGAAGGTCCAGTTCAAGGACCCGCAGTGGGGCGTGCGCGTCGGCTACGTCGCCACCAGCGCCCTGCGCTTCAGCCGGCCCGAGCTGACGCCGATGGATTTGTCGGCGACGCCGGACACGGCCAGGCCGGTGCCGCCGCCTGTGGAGACGCCCGCTGCGCAGCCGACGCAGCCGCGGCCGTGGGAGAAGCGCACCAATACGTTCGAGCGTGGCTGGATTGACGTGAACTTTGGAGTCGCGTATGCCGCGGAGAAGGCCTTCACGATCGAGGTGACAGGTCCGCTGTTCAGGGAGACGCGCACGTTCCGGATGGGCTACCAGAACCCGACCGGTGCGTCATTCGACTTCGGGGGCGGCGTCATGATCACGCCGGAGTTCGGCGTGGGTATCAGTTTCGCGGGCACGGCGCACCAGCACACGACAGACCTGTTTGTGAGCGTGCCCCATCCGTTTGCGTTCAACGCGAACGCCACGGACACGTCAGAGACCGATCGGGAATTTCAGCGGATCGAGGGCAGCGTGAACATACAGGCGATGGGTGCGGCCGATCTGACGGAACACACGCGGGTGCGCGTGTTCGGCGGGCCGACCTACTTCCGTGTCCAGCAGGACCTTGTCAGCAGCGTGCGCTACGCCCAGGTCTTCGGCGTGTTCACCAGGCTCAACGACGTGGCGATCACCGACTACGAGTACGTCGAGAAGGTCGAGGCGACGGGCTGGGGATATCACGTCGGCGCCGACGTCGCCTTCTTCTTCAACCGCGTCGTCGGGATCGGCGCGTTTGGTCGCTATAGTCGCGGCCGCGTCGACATCGAGGAACCGTTCGCGGACAGCACCGTCGAGCTGAAAGCCGGTGGATTCCAGACCGGTGGCGGTCTGCGGCTGAAGTTCTAGAGGGCCCGAGGCCTGAGGCTATCTGCGTAAGTGCCGGAGGCTAGGTGCGTCAGTTCCCGAGGCCTAGCCGACGGGCCACCAGCTCAGCGCCACCACCTGCCCGACGACGATCTCTTCGAGGCTGTCGGCGTTGCGGGCTTTCAGTCGGGCGAAGCCGCGCTGGCCGGGCGGGTCCAGCACCACCAGCTCGCGGCCGTCCCAGGCGCAGTAGGCCAGGATGACGCGGCGTCCGAAGCGGATCGCGTACGGCTCGCGCGAGTCGATGGTCACCGGCAGCGGGCGCGAGACGACGGCGTAGGTGGGCGGTGTGTCGGGATACGCGGGGCGTCGCAGGCGATCGAGGTCGTCGTCGCTGATCAGGTACGCGATCGGCCGGATCAGATCCGTCTTGCCCTGGACGAGGCGTTCGACCATCTCGCGATCGACGTGCGCGGCCAGCCGGCCGCGGAACCGATCGGGGTCGGCGCCGGCGGGGTAGACGGGGATGGTATTGGGCGGAGCATCGGGCACTGTGCCGTCGGATTCGACGAGCCGTCTGCGCACTGACGCAGTCGGCGCCGCAAAGGCCATCAGCGGCGCGCTGTCTTCGATCGCCTCGATCCGCGTCTCCCACGACTCGCGCAGCGAGCTGTCGTACTCGCGCCGCTGTTCGAGCACGGTGCCGGGCGCGTGCTGCGAGACGCGCATCGTCGACCACTCGACGAGCAGCTCGCGATCGATGCCCAGCACGTCGGCGAGCTTTTCCGCGATGTCGCGCCGGGGGGGCAGCGTGCCGTGCTCCATCGATGCGAGCAGCGACACCGACGTCGGCCCGATGCCGACCTGCTCGGCGAGGGCCGCCAAGGAGAGGCCCAGCGCCGTGCGCCGCTCGCGGATCAAACGGCCGATCCGCAGCTACGGCCTGGACGCGCTGGACATGGGCATCGGCGGCGACGGTTTCGCGCAGCCCGATCCTGGTCGCTTCCTCGACGCCGTCAGTCGCGCCCGCTGCACGATCTACCCGGCCGTCGGCGCCGGACACGACCTGCGCTTCGAAGGCGGCGGCATCGTCGGCGCCGCGCTGTCGACCGAGCAGGGCATCGTGCACGCGGTGGCGTTTCCTGCAGCCGACGTCGCGCGCCCGCGCCGTTGGAGGACGGGGAGATAGCCTCTGGCCTCTGGAGGACGGGGGGATAGCCTCTGGCCTCGAGGCTAGGAGCGAAGCTGCCGAGGCTAGCAGCGTCAAGTTCCCGAGGCTGGGTGCGTCAGTTTCAGAGGCCTGAGCCTATGTGCGTCAGCTCCAGAGGCTTGAGGCTAGCTGCGTCAGTCCCGCTCGACCAGCTGTTGAATCCGCTGGTGCGAGAGTTCCAATAGTTGACCGGCGTCTCGGGTGCTCAAGCCAAGCTCCCAGGTGAGGAATCGCGCTGCAGCGGTCGTCAGCGACGACGACCTCTTCTGCTCGCAGGCTGCCCGGGTGCGAGCCGCCTTCACGCGCGTCAGCAGCGCTCTCGCGTTTGCCGTAAGCACGACGCGGTCCACCAGTTTCGCCTGGTCTGCCTTGTCGTCGAACAGGACAAGCGCCTCGCGGATTCGTGCGCGAGCCTGATCGAGGGTGCGCCCATACGTGTGGCACCCTTTGACGGCCGGAACCGTCGCGATCCACGTTCCGCTGGCGTCACGCTTATACCGGACGACGTATTGCTTCATTGCAGCCACCCCTTCCCCAGGCAACGCGACAGATCGCGGCGGACTTGCCCAATTGTCCCCGGCGGCAGCGACTCGCCTGCGTGAACAGGGATTGTGGTGACGCAGGTTCCACATCTCACCCGCACATGCGAGCCTCGCTGGCGGACAACAATGCACCCGCGGCGATGAAGCTGGTCGAGAAGGTCGCTGCCGGTGAGTTGCATGATAACGTCGCCACCTCATATCTGTCTAGTGTTGTAGGCAGTCCCGTGCCCGCACGCAGACCACGGTCTCCTATGCGAATGGCTTGCCATCCCGCTCTCGGCGACTCAATGCAGACCCGGCGACACGGCAGACCACGGCAGGATGGTGAAATTCCTGGACCAAACGAGGGAGGAGCCGTCGTGCTCCTGCTGGAAACGCGGTAAGCACGCGTGAGCGCATCTGGCCCGAGTTGCAGATACTGCCAATAGCGCTCGGAACCGCGATGACCTTTCCGCAAGTCCGTGACCAGGGCTAGCGCCCCGTCCTCGTTCTCCGCTCTGTCGTTTGCCAGACTCCTCCGACGATGCTAGGGTGCGTCGTCGTCAGTTCAGCATTTCAGCACCAGTCACAGCCCGCGCAAATTCCACGTGCGCGGCGAGGAGGCGGAGCTATGTCCAGAGCCACGAAGAAGACCAAGGTGAAGGAGGCAACAGCAGCGGAGCTGGGCGCGATCCGTGAGTTGGGACCCACGGCGGGGCTTCACACGCTGGGCGCGCATCTGCTGGCGGCCATCGGCGAGGCCCGTCGCCGCCCACCGAAGAGGTAAACCGTTCGACACCGGAGACAGGCACGCAGTGATAATGGATCTCTGGAGGTTCCCAATGAGGTTCACGGCGCTGACTGCGTGTGTGTGCCTGCTCACGGCGACCGCTCCATCGGCTCAGACCCCGGCGCCCGAACGCACCAGGCCGCTCAAGAGCCTGGATCTGAGCCTTATCGACACCTCCGTCGACGCGTGCACGAACTTCTATCAATACGCATGTGGGGGATGGCGCAGGAACAACCCCGTGCCTGGCGACAAGGCGCGCTGGGGGCGTTTCGACCAGCTGCGCGAGCTGAACCTCTGGACGCTGAAGGACATCCTCGACGAAGCGTCCAGACCAGTGGCGACACGCACGCCGCTGCAGGCGCAGGTGGGCGACTTCTATGCGTCGTGCATGGACCAGGCCGCCATCGATGCGGCGGGGCTTCAGCCGATCGCCTCCGACCTGTCGCGCATCGCGGCGACGACATCGAAGGAGGATCTGCTGCGCGTGCTCGGATCGCTGCGGCGCGACGGCATCAACACGCTGTTCACGCTGGCCGTCGGCGCGGACCTGAAGGACTCCACCGCCACGCTGATGGGCGTGGACCAGGGAGGCACGTCGCTTCCCGATCGCGACTACTACGTCAAAGACGATGGGAAGTATCGCGAGACGCGGGAGCAGTATGTCGCGCACATGACGCGGATGCTCGCGCTGGCGGGCGCAGATTCCGATGTCGCGGCCAGTAACGCCAAGGCCGTGCTGGCGCTCGAGACGAAGCTGGCCACCGCGCAGCTCGATCGCGTCGGCCGTCGCGACCCGAAGAACCGCGACAACAAGATGACCGCGGCCGCGCTAACCGCGCTCGTTCCCACCATCGACCTGAAGACGTACCTGGCCGCCGCCGAAGCGCCCGCGTTCACCGAGGTCAACGTCGGGTGGCCGAAGTTCTTCAGCGCGCTCAACGGCATCTGGGCCGAGACCTCGGTCGACGATCTGAAGACCTATGCGCGCTGGCGGGTGCTGAACGCGTCGGCGCCGAGGCTCGCGTCGAAGTTCGAGAAGGAGAACTTCGCGTTCTTCAGCACGCAGTTGCGCGGCATCAAGGAGCAGCCGCTGCGGTGGAAGACCTGCGCGGCCGCCGTCGATAACGGCCTGGGCGAGGCGCTCGGGCAGCTTTACGTCGACAAGGCGTTTGGCGCCGACAGCAAGGCGCGCATGACGGCCCTGGTGGATGCGTTGACCGTCGCGTTGGAGCAGGACATCAATCAGCTCGACTGGATGACGCAGGAGACCAAGGTCAAGGCGCTCGAGAAGCTGCGGCTGCTGAACAAGAAGAAGATCGGCTATCCCGACGCGTGGCGCGACTACTCCGGAGTCACCGTCTCGCGCACCGACTACCTGGGAAACAACCGGCGCGCCGATCGCGACGACGTGCGGCGTGATTACGAGGAGCTGGGCAAGCCCGTGGACCGGACGCGGTGGGGCATGACGCCGCCAACCGTCAACGCGTACTACTCGTCGCAGCTCGCCGAGATCGTGTTTCCCGCCGGCATCCTGCAGCCGCCGTTCTTCGATCGGTCGGCCGACGAGGCGGTGAATTTCGGCGGCATCGGCGCCGTCATCGGCCACGAACTGACGCACGGCTTCGACGACCAGGGCCGCAAGTTCGACGGCAAGGGCAACCTCACCGACTGGTGGACAGAGGCCGACGGCAAGGCCTTCGAGCAGCGTGCCTCATGCGTCGCAGACCAGTACTCGAAGTACTCGCCCGGCAAGGACCCCAAGACCGGCGAGCCCGTGTTCCTCAACGGCCGCCTCACGCTGGGCGAGAACATCGGCGACAACGGAGGCGTCCGCATCGCGTTGATGGCGCTGATGAACACGCTGGAGGGCAAGCCCCGCACGTCGGTCTCCGGCTACACACCAGAGCAGCGTTTCTTCCTCGGCTTCGCGCAGGTGTGGTGCCAGAACGTCACCGACGCCGAATCGCTCCAGCGCATCGTCACCGACTCGCACTCGGCGGGCGCCTTTCGCGCCAACGGCACCGTGAGCAACATGCCGGAGTTCGCCAAGGCGTTCGGGTGCAAGCCGGGGTCGTCGATGGTGCGGGAGAATCGGTGCAGAGTGTGGTAGTTGTGGGGCAGGGCTTCAGCCCTGCAACTCCCCCCATTCACGCCGGCGCACTGGAACGGCGGCGGCGACCTCCGTCGCGGGGCCAGTCGCAGCGCCGGACACCGGTCCTCGCTACCTGTGGCCGCTGGCCGCTCGGGTCGCCGGCGGACCGGCTCAGCCTCGCTGATCCCCACTGCTGCGGTCGGTGTCAGGCGATCCGAGTCGGCACTGCTCCAATGGCCCCGCGACGGAGACCGCCACCGCCGAGGCAGCGCCTCCGCGAGTCCTGAAGCCCAAAGCCCAAAGCCCAAAGCCCGAGGCCTGATAGACTGTTTCCCCCCGCACTTAGTCCGTATACTCCGCTCCTCAATCAGGAGAGAACATGAAAGCAAGAACGATCGCCCTGACTCTCGCGCTGTGCGCTGTCGGCGTCACAGCAGGCCTTGCCGCCGCGGATGCGCAGATGGGCACGTGGAAGCTGAACGCGGCCAAGTCGAAGGTTGTCCCGGGGTTGGGAAAGAACGACACGGTT
>JAENWD010000340.1 GCA_016650245.1 Vicinamibacteria bacterium | reverse complement strand
CCTCGGAGCAGGCCATCACAAAACGTCGCGCGTGACACGCCGAATGCCGACACCACGCCGATCCCGGTCACCGCGATGGATTCGCGCATCAACCGCTGTACGTTACCATTTCGATGATGCTGCCTCAACGCCGTGCGCGCACGCGGTTAGGCTGGCCCGTGCTTGCGGCGCTGCTCGCGGGGGCCTTCGCGCATGTCGACGTCGCGACGCAGGCCCCCCGGGATCTGTTCGACGAGATCTACGAGCGTGGCAAGGTTGTCGATGCGTCCTGGAAGACGCTGACGGCATCGTTTGTCGAGACCTCGACATCGTCACTGCTCGCAACGCCGCTCATCGCCAAAGGAACGCTGGCCGTGGCACGGCCGGATCGCGTCCGCATGGACTACGTCGAGCCCGATAGCCGGACGGTGGTCATCAACGGCAACGTGCTGACGCTGACGTGGTCAGCGCGCGGCATCAGCACTGAGAGCGACATCAGCGCGACGCAGCGCCGCATCCAGAGGTATTTCGTGAGCAAGACGCCTCAGGAATTGCGGCGCCATTTCGCCATCAGTGCCCGCGTCGCACCGGAGCGCCCCGACACCTGGTACGTCGTGCTGGTGCCGACCGAAAAGCGCATACAGGAGGGCGTCACCGCGATCGAGCTCTGGGTCGACCGCCGATCGCTACTGCTGGCTGCCATGGCGATGACATTCAAGAACGGCGATCGCAAGCTGCTGGAGTTCTCGGATCTGCGGATCAATCCCCAGCTGGCACCCACGATCTTCTCGCTTCCTGGACGCACTTGAATCTTCTGGCCAACACTGTCGTCGCGTGGGCGCGGCAGCACCGTGTGTTGGTGCTCTGCCTGGCGGTGGTCGTCCTGTTGGTCAGTCCCGCCGGGATCTCGCGCCTGCGGTTCGACACTGACGTCTTGTCGCTCTTGCCCACCCAGGGGCGTGCCATCCCCGCGTTCCGGGAGTTCTTGCGTCTGTTTGGTGGAGTCGATCACCTGTATGTGGTCTTCACCGCGCCGCCTGGACATCGCATCGACGAATACCGTCAGCAGACGGCTGCCTGGGGAGAGGCGCTGCGCGGGATTGCCGATGTCGGCCGCGTCGATCTCGGGACGCGTGACAACGGCACGCACTGGACGTGGCTCGCCGATCGGCAGCTGCTCCTGCTGACCGGCCCCCGCCTCGACGCCGCAATCGCGCGTCTGCAGCCGTCGGGGATGCGCGAGTCGCTGCTTTCCAGCCGCGCCCTGCTGGCGGTGCCCTCCCGCGAGGTCGCAGATCTGGTGCGACACGACCCACTCGGATTGCTGACGCTGCTCCGAGACGAGTTGGGTCGCGTCCCGGGGCTTGACGTCGGCGCTGGCGCCGACGGGTACACCACCGCCGACGGTCGGCGCCGTTTGATCGTCGCCAGGCCGGTCAGGCCACCCTATGACGCGGCGTTTTCGAGATCGTTGTTCGCGCAGCTCGATGATCTGCGACGCCGGCTCGACGCCGCTCCGCCCGGGGACGAGAGCGACGATGGGCCGATTCCAGCAATGACCGTTGAGTTTGCGGGTGGCCACCGGATTGCCATCGAGACCGAAGCGCTGGTGCGTCGTGAGAGCATCACCAATAGCGTCGGATCGCTTGCCCTGATTCTGCCGCTGCTGTTTGCCGCGTTCCGCAGCGTGTGGCTCGTGACGGTCGGCGCCATCCCGTCGGTGCTGTCGCTGATTCTCGTGCTGAGTGCGCTTGGCTTCAGCGGCGCGACCTTGTCCGCCGCCGCGGCCGGCGCCGCCGCCATGTTGTTCGGCCTCGGCATCGACGGTGTCGTGCTGCTGTACGCCACGCACCGAAGCGTGCTGGCCGCAGGCGCCTCGGACCGGCAGATGAACAGCCGGCTGGGTGCCGCATCGGCCAGCATGCTCCTGGGCATGTGGACGACTGCGGCGACGTTTTACGGGCTCATGCTCGTCGACTTTCCGAGCTTGACGCAGCTGGGTACGCTTCTGGGCCACAGCATGGCGGTCTGCGGAGTCCTGACGCTGTTGCTCGTGCCTGCCTTGCTCCCTCGTCGCCGCCAGGGGCGCGTGCCCCGCGCTGTGCTGATGCCCGGGATGGCTCGCGCCATCCTGAAGCGTCGGCGAATGCTCCTGGTCGGCGCCGCGGGTCTCACACTCGTCCTGGGACTTGCAGCCACGCGCGTGAAGGTGAATCCGACCCTCGAGAAGCTCCGGTCCGTGTCGGCGGCGGCGCAGTTGGAAGAGCAGATCGCCCGGAGCTTCGGACTGCCGGGCGAGGCGTACATGCTGCTCGACCGTGGTCCCGATCTGGAAGCGCTCCTGCGTCAGAATGAAGCGTTGACGGCGACGCTGGCGGCGCGCGTTCCCGGTGTGGCCGTACAGGCGCCGACGATGTTGTTGCCATCGCGCGCCAGGCAGGAGGCCGTGCTCGCCACGCTGCAACGGCAGCTGCCGGACCCGCGGTCCATGGTGGAAGCATTGCAGGAAACGGCCGGGTCAGCCGGGTTCATGCCGAACGCCCTGGCCCCCTTTGTGGCCCGCCTGCCGCGGCTTGCGCAGAGCGGGCTCTCCATCACGCTGGACGGATACGCCCAGCACGGCGCGGCGGATATGCTCGAGCGCTTTGTCCGCCGCGACCGCGGGGACTGGGTGTTGGCCACCTATGTGTTTCCACGTACGCCGTCCGAGGTCTCTGCCCTTGAACAGGCGATCGCGGCGTCTGGCGGGACCGCGCGGCTCACGGGGCTCCCGTTGGTGAACCGCGAACTCTCCGCGGCGTTCGTGCCGCAGTTCCTCAAGGGACTCGCGCTCGGGACCGTGGCGGTTGTCCTTCTGATTCTGGTCACGTTTCGTGCCTGGCAACTCTCCTTTCTGGCGCTTGTCCCGACCGCCGTGGGCCTGCTGTGGGCCGCCGGGTTGCTCGCGCTGCTGGGCGCCGAGCTCGATTTGTTCGCGATGTTTGCGGTCGTGACGTTCGTGGGAATTGGCGTCGATTACGGCGTGCACCTGGTCCACCGGTTTCAGGAAACCGGCGACGTCGAAATTGCGCTGGCCGAACTCGCGCCAGTCATTCTCGTAGCTGGCGGCATCACGGCGTGTGGTTACGGCATGCTCGTCACGTCCGCATACCCTCCGTTGCAGTCGATGGGTGTGGTATCTATCGTCAGTGTCTTCTCCCTGACCGCGGCGTCCGTGGTCGTGCTTCCACTCCTGCTGGCCACACTGTGCTCTGATGATCGAGACCGTCGCGCTCATTCCGGCCTTTGATGAACGTCGCACGATTGGCGACGTGGTCCGCCAGGTCTCACCGTTTGTGGCAAAAGTGATCGTCATCGACGACGGCTCGCGCGACGGGACAGGTCAGCTGGCGCGCGCTGCCGGTGCCGACGTGGTGCAGCACGCGACGAACCAGGGGAAGGGCGCCGCCCTGCGCTCCGGCCTGCGGCGCGCCCTGGATGGCCCGTACTCGCACGTGCTCATTCTCGATGGAGACATGCAGCACGTGCCCGCCGAGGCCGGCCGGTTGCTGCAGGTCGCCCAGGCCTCGGGCGTGGACCTGGTCGTGGGCGAGCGGTCGTTCGACCGCCGCACGATGCCCGCGTCGAGGTACTACGCCAATCGTGTTGGCAGCTCGGCATTGTCACGGCTGATCGGCATGGACATCCGGGATACCCAATCGGGGTTTCGCGTGTTTCGGGCCGATCTGTTGAGGCGCATGGCGCTGCGGGCGACCGGATATGAAGTGGAAACCGAGATGCTGGTGAAGGCCGGGCGTCTGGGCGCCAGGGTCGTTGGCGTGCCGGTCTCGGCGGTCTACGGCACCGCCGTGAGCAAGTTGCGTCCGGTGCGCGACACGACTCGTACATGCCTTCTCGCCGTCTACTATCGATTCATCGAACGTCTGTGACCGACCTCCAGGGACAGACGCTGGCCGGTCCGCCGGCGCCCCCGCGCCGTTGGACGCTCCACGCCCTGAACAACGGACTGATATTCAGGCTCACGCTCGCCGGTGTTCGACACCTGCCGCGGCCCGTGTCGTACGCCATGGCGCGCGTGGCAAGCTGGCTGGCGTGGCGGCTGATGCCCGCAACCAACGACGCGATTGCGGACAATCTGCACGCTGTGTTCCCCGACGAAGACCTGCGGCGGAGGCGGACGCGTGCGTTGGACGTGTATCGCAGTTACACGTTGGATGCCGTCGACTTCATTCGCGCGCTGCGCGCCGATCCAGAGGAGCTGCGGCACATGTTCTCGCTCGCCCCAGGCGACCGGCAGGTGTTCGAGGGGCTGACCGCTGCCGGGCGTGGCGCGATCATCGTCACGGGGCACTTCGGCAACTGGGAATGCGGCGCCATCCTGATGCGCCGGGTCCTGGACCTCCCGCTCACGGTGGTCGCCATGCGGGAGGCCAGCCCCGCGGTCAACCGCATGCGCCTGCAGATACGCAACCAACTCGGAGTGCCGACACTGGAGGTGCGCCAGTCGATCGACACAGCCCTGCAGATTCGCCGAGCCCTTGGCGAGAACCGGGCTGTTGCTCTGCTGATGGATCGCCACGTCGGTCGTGACCGTGTCGCGGTCACCCTGTTGGGACGCACCGCATGGTTCCTCCGTACGCCGGCCCTGCTGGCGTATCTCACCGGCGCGCCGCTGGTGCCGTGTTTCATCGAACGCACCGGTCCTGCGCGCTTCAGGGCCGTGCTGGGACAGCCCGTCGAACTGAGCCGCGATGAGCCACGGGACGTCGCGCTGGCCCGCGCCGTTCAACACGTCGCCGACGCGCTCGAGGCGCGCATTCGCGCGCGGCCGGACTGCTGGTACCATTTCTACCGGTACTGGGACGCGCAGCGCGACGAGTACTCCGGTCTGGACTGATCACCGTGCCTGCGCAGCTGGAACAGCACGTTGGCAAAGGGAGTCCTCCGGCTCATCGGCACCACCTGCACCTGGAATCCGTGTGCCGTGAACAATCGCGACCAGTCGTCGGCGCCGCGAAACCGGAAACGCTGCCGCCAGTGGCCCGTCACAACGGCCTTCAGCCGATTCCCGACGTGCACGAGACGGAACCGCCAGCCTTGCGAGGCATCCACCTCCCGCACCAGCATCGTGCCGTCCGGCTCCAGCGCGGCTGCCAGGCGCGCGATGAGGCGCTCCTGGTCAACGGCGCTCATCATGTGCAGGACATCGAACGCCATCACCGCGCTGACCGACTCCAACGGCGCGTCGGAAATGTCGATGTCGAGCACCGTCGCATCCTCACGCAGCGCCGCCCGCGCGATCCGGGCCACACGTCCACGCACCTCGACGCCTATCAGGCGTTCGAACACCGGAGGCCCGTGGGCGCCTGGTGGAGAGCACTCGCGATTACGGTGCGCGATCTCCGACAGCAGTGCCAGCAACAATCCCTGGCCGCAGCCGACATCCAGCAGAGTGTTGCCTGGCGCGAGCAGCCCGCCGGTGACGACCTCCTCGTACACCGGGTCCGAGAGCAGCTTCGCACGGGCGAACTCCCATGCGGCGATACTGGTGCCCAGATAGCGGTCGGCCGCTGCGCGTGCGACGGCGACAAACGCAGGATCGGCGTCGCCGGATCGCTCGGCGACCAGATGTGTGAGCAGGGCGAAGGCGCCGCCCAGCGCGACGCCGACGATGAGGCTGCCCACCAGCAGATCCGCGCCGAACGTCCATGGGCTCGTGGTGCGAATCGTTTGCAGCGTCAATCCATACAGATCCTCACGCCGAGCCCAGGCGCCCACCTGCACCTCTGTGAAGATCAGCAGTGGCGCCATCAATGGGTTCGAGATGTTGGCTGCCACGTACATGCGTAGCCGGTTGAGCCGCAGCACACGGCCAACGACGAGCACGAGCCCCAAGTGAAGACCGAATATCGGCAGGCAGCCGATCAGCACGCCAACGCCCACCGATGCGGCGTCGCGTCCCTCGGCCTCTGTTCGGAGCTCGTAGATGAGGCCACGCCAACCACTCACGGCAGTGGAGGCATCTGGCCGCGCGACAGAAGGCATACGTTCGGGACATTCTGCCACGCCCGAGCGGAGGGAGGGGCACGTGCTCCTGCGTCTGTGGGAGGAGTTGGATATGATAGGGGCTCTGTGCGCAGGGAATCGCCAACGTGAGTGGCCGTCTGACCAGCGCTGAGTGCTCGTGTCCGGACCTGGTCGCCGCTCCGCCCTCGTGGGTGGCGGAGCTGATGGGTGACGCCGATCTCGAGAGCGGCTTGGGCGCGGATAGCTGCCTGACCGTGAGGCGCCGTGGGAGCTGGGCGCTCGTGCGTGTGGTCGTGCCGCAGGCGCTCTCGATGTCGCGTTTGTCGCTCGAGCGCGCCTCGTCTGACGCGTATCGCCGGGTAGCAGCGGCGATCGCTACGCTCGGGCAAGCGCCGGTTCGGTTCTGGAACTTCGTTCCCGACCTGAACGCCTCGATGGACGCGCAGACGGATCGGTACATGGCTTTCAACGTCGGGCGCTACGACGCGTGTGTCGAGTGGTTTGGCGCCGAGGGCTCGTTCGATCGGCGGCTCGCGACAGCGTCGGCCGTTGGGGTGCGCGCCGCTGACCTGGAAGTGCATTGCCTCACCACCGGGTATCCAGGCGATCCGGTGGAGAACCCGCGCCAGGTGTCTGCCTACCATTATTCGACCCGATACGGACGCCGGCCCCCATGCTTTGCGCGTGCAACGAGGGTTCATGTGGACCCGACGCCGCTGCTCTTGATCGGCGGCACAGCCAGCATCGTCGGTGAGGAGTCGCAACATCCGGGCGATGTGATCGCGCAGACGCACGAGACGCTCGACAACATCGCTGCGCTCATTGCCAACGCCGCACCCGACGTCGCGCAGCCCCTCGAGCGGCTGCGACAACTGCGCGTCTACCTGAGGGACGCGGCCTGGGCACGTGATGCAGGCAGCATCGTGTCGAGTCGCTGCGGGGGCGTGAGGCGGCTGGAGTTCGTCCAGGCGCAGATCTGCCGACGGGAGCTGTTGGTGGAAATCGAGGGAACCGCAAGCCTTCCGCCCTGACCGTCTGTCCCGTCAGCGGACCGCGGCGAGCGTGACGGCTCCCTCGGCCACGACGATTCGGTCCGCTGTGACGGTGCCTTCGATCTTGAAGAGTCCGCCCATGGCTCTGACGCAGCGCGCGGTAACCTCGAGCGTGACGCCCGCTCCCGCGGCCGCGGGAAACTTGAAAGGTCCCAGCGCCGCCACCCTCAGCCGAAGCGGCGCGTGTGCCTGAGCTCCCGCTCCCACCGCCAAACCACCTGTCTGCGCGATGAGCTCCACGAGAATGGCGGCCGGAACAACGGGCTCGTCCGGAAAATGTCCGTCGAAGAACCAGTCCTGCTTGCGCGTCAGCCGACGGCAGGTGGCGTGCCGGCCGGGATCGATCTCGACGACTTCTTCCACCAGTCGCATCGGCGGCCGGTGAGGCAGCAGGTTCAGCGGAGAAGGCACGGCGTGGCAGTATACAATCCCGGGTCTGACGCGGATGCCCGACGGCATAGTTGTGTGAGCGAACTGGTCGAGCTGTTTGCGCGCGTGTTTCGCGACGACCCGGACCGAGTCGTGCTGCCCGCGGCATGGCCTGCACGCGCCTGTACCGCACGCCAGGTGTGGGCCGACGCCGCGGACCTGGCCGCCGCGCTCGCACGCGCGGGCGTCGGTGCCGGTTCCCTGGTCGCGGTGTCCAGCGGCAACGATGTGTCAACCTGTGCGGCCTGGCTTGCCTGCCGCCTGCGCGACGCCGCCGTGATGCCGCTCGATCGTGCCTCGACCGCGGCGGAGAGCGCCGACATCATGACGGCGTTCGGCCCTGCGGTCACGCTTGTGCGTCTGGCTGACACGGACCGCGGCGAAGTCGCCGGCGGTCTCCGGGTGGTCCCTTCCGACGTCGAGGGCCCGCTTCAAAGAGGCTACCCAGGCGCGGCGGTCCTCAAGTTGACATCGGGCACAAGCGGCCGTCCGAAGGCGACCTTCACCACCGAAGCGCAGGCGCTGGCGGATGCCCGACACATCATCGAGGGCATGGGCATCGCCCCCGATGATGTCCAGATTGGCGCGATACCGCTGTCGCACTCATACGGCATCGGCAACCTCGTGTTGCCGCTCCTGATGCAGGGCACCGCCCTGGTCTTGCGGAACTCCTTCGTCCCGCAGCAGCTGGCCGACGACGCTCGACTGTTTGGCGCGCGGGTGCTGTGCGGCGTGCCGTTCATGTTCGATCATTTCGTGACGCATCCCCTCTCGGGCGGATGGCCCGCCACGCTGCGATGGCTCATCTCGGCAGGCGCGCCGCTCGACACACGCACGCAGGTGCAGTTCGCGAGGGCCTTCGACATCAAGATCCGTTCCTTCTACGGAACCAGCGAGACCGGTGGAATCGCGTTTGATGCCACCGATGCGCAGACAACCGAGGCGACCGTCGGCAGCCCGCTTCCCGGGGTCTCGGTGACGCTGTGCCGGGCCGAATCGGACAGCCGCCAAGGGGGGCGCGTGCACGTCGAGAGTGCCGCTGTGTCGACCGGCTACACGGAGCGTGGGGTTGCCACCGAGGAGTTTCGTGGCGCCTTTCTGACAGAGGATTTCGGCCGCTTCAATCCAGGCGGCCAACTGGTGTTGACCGGGAGGATGTCAGGATTCATCAACGTCGCGGGGCGGAAGGTCCAGCCCGACGAGGTGGAGTGCATCCTGCGCGCGATGCCCGGGGTCGCCGATGCGCTGGTCGTGGGTGTGGGCGACCGCGACCGCGGTGAGCAGTTGGTGGCCTGTATTGTCCCGGAGGCAACGCCGCCGACGCTTTTCGCCGTGCGCCGCCACTGCGCACGATGGCTCGCGCCGCACAAGGTACCCCGCAGGCTCATTGTTCTGGACGCGCTGCCGCGGACCGGGCGCGGCAAACCGGATCGTGGAGAGTTGCGCCGGCTGGCGGCCGGCCAGATACCCTCGGCCGGTCGCAGCGATGTGACATAATCGGGCGCGAATTTGGGCCCAGTGAGATCAGACGCGAGGCGTAGAGGATGAATCTCTGGAAGCCGGTTGAACTCGGCCTCACCGGAGCCGCGCGTCTGGCGTGGCCGGTGGTTCGGGCCGTGAACGGGCTGCGACCCGGTCGTGCGTTCCAGCCCGCGTGGGCACCTGCTCCGCTGATGAAGAGTCACCAGCGCAGCAAGCCCCAGCTTGGCTGGCCACGAACAACCGATTCGCTCTGCCCGACGTGCGTCAAGGAAACCAGGCAGCGCATTCTTGCTGGCGACGCCTCGGTCGACTCGCTCCTCAACAAGCAGCCTGGGGAGATCAAAGCGCAGATCCTCGAGCGCGATGGCAAGGTCATCATCGAGAAGACGTGCGCGGTACACGGTACCTTCACTGACACGCTGGCCGTCAACCCTGCGTTCCTCAGCCGGCTGGAGGGTCTCTTCCACGGGCGCGATTTCGACGCGGTGACCGAGCGGCTCCACAATCACGGCTCGTCCTCGATCCGCTATGGCCGCGGCGCCGTGCTGACGGTCGATCTCACCAATCGGTGCAACATGATGTGCGATCCGTGCTTCATGGACGCCAATCAGGTCGGATACGTCCACGAGTTGACGCTTGACGACGTGCACACGCTGCTCGACGACGCGATCACCGTCAAACCGCGCCGGCAGATGAGCGTGCAGTTCTCGGGCGGTGAACCAACGCTCTCGCCGCTGTTCCTGGATGCTGTCCGGTACGCCAAACAGGTCGGCTACTTCAGCGTGCAAGCGGCGACCAACGGCATCCGCTTTGCGCAGGATGCCTCGTTTGCGGTCGCGGCTCGTGAGGCGGGTCTGCGGATCGCCTACCTGCAGTTCGATGGTATCGGCGACCAGGCCAACGCCCATCGCAAGGTGGGAAACCTGTTCGACGTGAAGCTGAGAGCCATAGAGAATCTGTACGCCGCCGGCATCGACGTCTGTCTGGTCGTGACGATTGTCAACGGCGTGAACAACCTGCAAGTCGGGCCTGTCGTCAAGTTCGCGCTCGACAATTGCGACAAGATCAGCTTCGTGTCATTCCAGCCGGTGTCGTTCACGGGCCGTGACGAAGATATCAGCGACCACGATCGTCACGCCAGGCGTTACACGTTGTCCCATCTCGCCGAGGACATGAAGCAGCAGACCGGCATGACCGAGCCGTTGCGCGACTGGTTTCCCCTCTCCGCCTCCTCGGTGTTCTCCGATGTCACGGACCTGCTGCAGGGACCAGAGGCCGAATGGGGGAACTTGAAGTGCGGGTGTCACCCCGATTGCGGCGTCGGCACCGCATTCATGGTGAGCAAGCGCACCAAGGCATGGAGGCCGCTGTCGGCATTTGTCGACGTCGAACGCTTCCTGCATGACGCGGTGGTCATTTCCGACGCCGCCCGCGGACCCCTGCTGACCAAGCTCCAGGTCGGCCTCAGCCTGCTGCGCAACTACCGTCCGCTCGCGGCTCCCGAGGGCTTCCGCCTGATCGACCTCCTTCGAAAGTACGACAAACAGAGCGGTGGTCAGCTTGGAGGACGGCTGGGCGGGTCCGAACAGCCCGACCGGAAGCAGGATGAGTGGCTGGTGCTCTTTGTTGCGGGGATGTGGTTCCAGGACCTGTGGACCTACGACTTCAGGCGCACCGAGATGTGCATCATTCCGTACGCGACGCAGATGGGAGAAATCTCGTTCTGCGCGTACAACACGGGCGTGGGTTGGCGGCAGATCGTGGAGAACATGCATCAGAACGCCACCACCGCAGAGTGGTACCGCGAGCACGGCAGGCACGAAGTGTTCGCGAACCCACGCAAGAGCGTGCCCCTCGCGCCAGCTGTGCCGGTGAGCCTCAAGATCCCGCGGGACGGTCGCCTGGTGGAGTGGCAGCGCACGCCACCAAGGCACGCCGTCGGGGACGCGCCCACTCCAGCCGACTCGTAAAGGGCCGCGTCTGTGTCCGCCCTCTCATCCGTTCGCGCT
>JAENWD010000339.1 GCA_016650245.1 Vicinamibacteria bacterium | reverse complement strand
CGCCAGCCACTGCGTTCATGAAGGGCAGCGACGGGCGCTACGTGTTCGGCAATGCGGCATGGGCGGCCCAGTTCGGCCAGCCCGCCGACACGCTGCTGGGTCGCAGCGACTTCGACCTCTGGCCTGAAGAGACGGCGTCGCACTTTCAGGACAGCGACCGCAAGGCGCTGATATCGCGCCAGCCGGTCGAGGTGATACAGTCCGGGCCCTCCCTCGACGGCACCCATCGGTGGTGGACGACGCTGAAGTTCCTGATCGAGCAAGACGACAGCCCGCCGCTCATCGGAGGCATCGCCATCGACATCACGCCTCGCATGCGCGCCGAGCAGGCGTTGCGCGCCAGTGAAGACCGTTACCGCTCGCTGGTCGAACTGGCCGGCAGCGTCATCGTCGTCGTCGACACCGAGGGCCGGATCACCGAATTCAACCGCGAAGCCGAGACGTTCTTCGGCTTGTTGCGGGCCGAAGCGCTCAACCGCAGCTACCTCGAGTGCTGCGTCTCCGAGCCGCACCACGCCGCGGTGGCCGCTGACCTGGCGCGCATCCGCACCGGCGAGTCACTGCAGGGCCGCGAGGCGGCCTTCGTCCAGCGCGACGGCACGCACAAGGCGTTCCTGTGGAACGCGACCCTGCTCACCGACAGCAGCGGCGACAGCCCGCAGTTGCTGGTGATCGGCCAGGACATCTCGGAACTGCGCCGGCTCGAACACCAGCTGCTGCAGGCCCAACGCATGGAGGGCATCGGGCGGCTGGCCGGTGGCATCGCGCACGACTTCAACAATCTGCTGACGGCGATTCTGGGCCACGCCGAGATGGCGCAAGACGACGCCTCGACGACCGACCCCGCGCGGGGCAACATCGCCGAGATCACACGCGCCGCGCAGCGCGCGGCCGACCTCACCCGCCAGTTGCTGGCGTTTGCCAGGCGCCAGATCATCGAGCCGCGCACCGTCGATCTCAACGGCCTGGTCCTCACCGTCGACCGCATGCTGCGCCGGCTGCTGGGCGAGGACATCGACCTGGTGACGGTGCAGGACCCCGACCTCTGGAGCGTGCGCATCGACCCTGGACAGTTCGAGCAGGTACTGGTGAACCTCGCCGTCAACGCAGGCGATGCGATGCCGACCGGCGGCACGCTGGTCATCGAGACGCGCAACGTCCACCTTGACGACGAGTTCGCGCGTCAACACACCACGGTGCAGCCGGGCCCCCACGTGCTGCTGGCCGTGTCTGATACCGGCGTGGGCATGGACGCCGAGGTGCTGGCGCACATCTTCGAGCCGTTCTTCACCACGAAAGACGTCGGCAAGGGCACCGGCCTGGGCCTGGCGACCTGCTACGGCATCGTCAAGCAGAACCGCGGCAGCATCTGGGTCGACTCGGAACGCGCCATCGGCACGACCTTCCGCATCTACCTGCCGCGGGTCGAGGCGGTGCTGCCGGCCACCGGCCCACACGAGGCCCGCTAGTCCATCACGCGGTAGATCGGAACCTCTGCGCCGGCCGTCAGCCACTCGTCCACCAGGTTCCACGTCACGACCCCGTCATCAGACGAGGGCTCGAGCAGATGGAAGATCAGCCGCGCCAGGGGCTGGCCCATCGACACTCTCAGCGACCCAGCCGGCGCCTGCACTGTCCGACGAGACCGTCTCACATCGACAAGGTTCACCTCGCGGTGTCCCTGGAAGACTCGCTCGCTGCGAGTGATGGCGCCAGGTGTCACCACTTCGACCTCGAGAGCAGTCGACGACGCGAGCCGTTCCACCACGACGCCGTGCCTGGCCAGGAGCGCCGAGAGTGTTTCGACCAGCGCAGCGTGCGTGCCGTCGCCGGGAACCAGGTAGGCCCGAGGCGCCTGCACGGGGTCGACGGGCGCAAATCCGGCGTAGTCCTGCATCAGCATCGGCCGCGCGACGCCTTCCTTCATCACCGTCATCGGCGTGCCGGTTCTCGGATGTGGCCTGGTTTCGACCTCACCGACCAGGATCCGCACGGCGCCATCAAGTGGCGTCAGCCGGCCCCGCGTGCCAAGGGCCCCGAGTGTGCCCTGATCGCCGGCGCGCGCGGTGGCGCGATCGATGTCGGCTGTCAGCGCGGTCACCGTGGCCGCGCGGCGTGCCACCAGCGCCAGCACCGTCTCGGTAAACGCCTCGGTCACTCGGACGCGCCGCTCGAACGAGAGGTAGCTGTAGGCCTCCGAGAGGATCGCGATGCGGTTGCGCAGGCCGATGCCGTTGGTGACGAACCGCGGCCGCGCGTCAAACGTGCGCCAGGCCGGCGCGCCTGTCCCAGGCCGGGTCAGCTCGCGGTCGAGCGCCCCTTCGGCGACGAAGGTGCCGTACGAGTAGCTGCGCCAACCACGATCGGCCAGCACTTGCTGCGCCGTGGTGAGCAGGGATCGGGTCGCCTGCACCAGCCGCGGGTCCGCGTTGACCGCCAGCGTGGGGGCATAGGTCAGGTGGTAGCCGTGATAGGAGCCGTTGGTGGTGTGCAGGTCGATGACGACGTGCGGGTCCCACGTGCTCAGCAACGACGCCAGTCCCTGCGACTCGATGGCTTCCAGCTTGATGAAGTCCCGATTGAGATCGAGCCCGCGCGCCGTCTCGCGCGTGCCGACGCCGCCGACGGGTCCGAACTGCGCGGGCCGATTGTTCACGCTCACCCGTTCGTTACCGTCGGCGTTGTAGATCGGCGCCACCAGCACAGTGACGCGCTCGAGCAGCCGCCGCAGGTCGCCGCCGGCCAGGCGTCGCGCGAGCATCAGCGCGGCTTCCTTGCCCTCGACCTCGCCCGCGTGGATGTTGGCCAGCAGCAGCACGCGCGGCTTGCGCGTGGCGCGCGCCGAGGCGGGGTCGTGCGGCGCCGGCGAGCCGATCACGGCCAGCGGCAGGTCGCGGCCCTCGTCGCTCCTGCCGAAACGTGTGAGGAACACCAGGCGGCTTTGTGCCGCCGCGAGGTCCTCGAGTACCCGACGCACGTCGTCGTACCGGCTCGTCTCGTCAAAGCCCGTGCGCTCGGCGCGCGTTCGCAGATCAGGCGGCACATCGCCCGAGGTCGCCGACACGACGACCACAAACAGGATCAGGAGGGGAAGTCCGAACATTTTACGGTGCCAGGTACTGTCAAGGATGTTACGGCGTCCAGAGTGCACGAGACAATGGGGACTCGGCATTCCCTAAACAGGACCTGGCACCGACAGCGTCCACTCGGCCACCGGGATCGACAGCAGCAGGTACTTGCCGCGCAGGTCTACGACCTTGGGCACATACGCCTCTTTCGAAAACTCCTTGCGCAGCAGCCGCTGCCGCAACTGGCGAATCTGGTACCGATACAGATCGTTGAGCGCGTCGCGCAGAAACTGCGGCGCCGTGTCTGGCCCGGGAACCAGCCCGTGCCGGGCGAGCGCGTCAATCACTTCAGGGCGATACCGGTAGTCCACGGGCTGCGGGCCACAGGTTACTCGCAACCCGCCCCAACCCGCCCCAACCCGCCCCAACCTGTACCCCGTGATAAATTCGCTCTCTTATGCCTGCCCCTGCCCGCGCAGAAATGGACGCGGTACGCCGCGACCTGCTGCCAACCCTGCGGCTGGCCTGGCCCGTCATCGTGGCCGAGCTGGGGTGGATGTTCATGGGCGTCGTCGATACGGTGATGGTGGGCCGCATCGCGCCTGAAGCCATCGGCGCGGTCGGGCTCGGCAGCATCCTGTATTTCTCGGCAGCTATCTTCGGGATGGGATTGCTGCTGGGCCTCGACACGTTCGTGTCGCAGGCCTATGGCGCTGGCAACCTGCGCGAGTGCCATCGCTGGCTGCGCGATGGCGTCCATCTGGCCGTCCTGGCCACGCTGCCCTTGATGGGGATCACGTTCACCATGGTGGCCGCGATGCCGTTGATCGGCCTGCACCCGGACGTGCAGGCGCTCACGGTGCCCTACGTGACCGTCGTCGCGTGGGGATCGCTGCCCCTGTTGCTCTATGCGGCGTTCCGGCGGTATCTCCAGGCGCTGGGCATCGTCCGCCCCGTGATGATCACGCTGCTGGCCGCCAATCTGATTAACGGGGGCGCCAACTGGGTGCTCATCTACGGCCACCTGGGAATGCCCGCGATGGGCGTGACCGGCGCCGCCTGGGCGACCAACATCGGACGCGTCTTCATGGCCGTGTCGCTGCTGCTGGTGATCCTCCGCCACGAGCACGCCCACAAGGTCGGCCTGTTCGACGTGCCGTTCCTGCAGGTCGAGTGGGACCGCCTCGCGCGCCTGTTTCGCCTGGGCGCTCCGGCGGCCACCCAGCTCACCGCCGAGGTCGGCGTGTTCGGTGCCGTGGCGGCCCTGGCCGGCCGCATCGATCCGATTGCGCTGGCCGCGCACCAGGTGGCACTCAACCTGGCCAGCGTGACCTTCATGGTGCCGCTGGGCCTGGCCTCTGCGGGAGCCGTCCGTGTCGGGCACGCCATCGGGCGGCGCTCGGTTGAGGAGGCGGCCAGCGCCGGCGGTGCCGTTATCGCGCTGGCGCTCGGGTTCATGTCTGCCTCGGCGCTGCTCTTCATTCTGGGCGCCGGTCCTCTCGTGCGTCTGTTCACCAGCGACCCGGCGGTTGTCTCGACGGGCGTCATCTTGGTGCGGGTCGCCGCGGCGTTTCAGTTGTCCGACGGCCTGCAGGTAGTGACCACCGGTGCCCTGCGCGGCCTGGGCGACACCCGCACGCCGATGTTCACCAACCTGGTCGGCCACTGGCTCATCGCGTTGCCGATTGCCGCCATTGGCGGCTTCACACTGGGCTACGGGGTGGTGGGCCTCTGGGTCGGGCTGTGCGTGGGGCTGACGCTGGTGGGTCTGTTCCTGCTCGGCGTGTGGCGGCGCCACATCAGCGACCTGCGTCGCGAGCCTGAGGCGATGGCGCGGCTGGCTCCCGGAGGCGCACCTCAGTGACCTCCGATCGGCTGTTCACGCCGCGCTTCTTCCTGATGTGCAGCTTCACGGTCACCGTGTTCCTGTCGGTGTTCCAGCTCATCCCCGTATCGCCGTTCCACATCAGCGACCTGGGCGGCGGGCCGCTGGCCTCGGGGCTGTTTCTCGGCTTGCTGACGTTTGCCTCGGCGTGGTCGGCGCCGTTCACCGGCGCGTACGCCGACCGCATCGGCCGCCGCCGCACGCTGGTGATGGCGAGCCTGGGCCTGGCGGGCTTCTCCGCCAGCTACGCCTTCATCGACAACTACCGCGTGCTGCTGGCGCTGGTGCTGGTCCACGGCATCGTGTGGTCGTCGCTCCTGTCGGCCTCGGCCGCGTACATGACCGGCGTGCTGCCCGCGGCGCGGCGAGCCGAGGGGATCGCCTACTGGGGCCTGGCGTCGGTCATCGCGATGGTCATCGCGCCCAGCGTCGGCTTCTGGATGTATCGCCACAGCTGGACGTGGCTCTGCGTCGGCACGACGGCGCTCAATCTCGGGATGGCCGGCATCGCGTGGAGGCTGGAAGACGACACGGCGGGGCCTGGCCCCCGCGTACTGTACGGGGGCCAGGCCCCAGTACGCCGCGCCTGGATCGAACGGCGTGTCCTGCTGCTCTCGCTGCCGCTGTTTCTCTACGCGTATGGGTACGGCGCCATCAGCAGCTTCAGCGCCGTGTACGCCGATGCCATCGGCGTCCAGCCGAAGACGATCTACCTGACGACGCTGGCGCTGGTGACGCTGGTGACGCGCCCGGTGCTGGGCAGGCTCGGGGATCAGCTTGGCTATCGCCGCCTGTTCATCCCGTGCCTGGTCATGATGACCCTCGGACTCGCGGTGCTGCCGATGGCGACCACGGCCGTACACCTGTCGATCTCTGCGGGCCTGTTTGCGATCGGGTTCGGGTCGTCGTATCCCGTCTTTGCCGCGTACGTGATGCAGGACGTCGGCGAGACGCGGCGCGGGGCCGCCTTTGGCGCGATCCTGGCCGCGTTTGACACGGGCATCGGCACGGGATCGACGATGACCGGCTGGCTCAGTGGGCGCGCCGGCTTTCCCACCGCGTTTGCCGTGGCGGCCGTGCTGGCGGCGATGGCTCTGCCGATGTTCCTGCTGGTGGACAAGCGGTTTGGCCCGCGGCGCGCGCTGCAGGTGCCGCCAGCGCCGGCGCCCCCTCCTCACTCGGCCGCTGGCCTGGAGGGCTGATGCTGCGGCGGCTGCTGGCCTTTCTGCTCGTAGTCTGGGCGCCGCTGAACCTGGCCATCACCGCCGCGGCACTGCTCGACAGTCTCACCGCCCGCGGCTGGCCCGCCATCGCGCTGCTCGTCGTGCGCCTGGCCGTCACCGGCTTCGGCGTCGCTGCGGGTCGCGCGCTGTGGACCGATCGGCGCGGCGCAATCGCGCTGGCGCGCTGGGCCACCGGCCTGAGCCTTGGCGCCGTACTGGTCACGGTCACCACCTCTCTCTGGCCTGCGCCCTTGCCGCCAGGCGTGCGCGAGCCGGTCGCGATTGCGACGGTGACGTGGCACGCGCTGTGGTTCGTGTGGACTCTCCGTCAGCGAGACGCCAACCTGACGCCTGAAAGCTCGTAGCCCGCAGCCTACTGATACTGCTGCCTGATCGTCGGGATCAGATACTCGCTGAACCCGCGCTCGAAGTCGTACTGCGGCGCAAATCCCCAGTCGCGACGCGCTGCCGAGTCGTCCACGGCGGCCGGCCACGAGTCCACGATCCCCTGCCGCTTGCGGTCGTTCACGTAGGTGATCGCTACTGTGGGAAACGCGGCGCGCACGACGCGCTCGATCTCGGCGGCGGTTGGATTGAAGGCGGCGACGTTGTAGGCGGTGCGCGTCAGACTCTCCTGTGGCGCCTCAGCCAGTCGAATGAGCGCCTCGACGCCGTCTGGCATCACCATCAACGGAATCTGCGTGTCGGGCCGCACAAAGCACGCGTACGACTCGCCGCGCGCGGCGGCGTGGATCATCTCGGGAGCGTAGTCCGACGTGCCACCCGAGGGCATCGTCACGGCCGAGATGAGGCCCGGGAATCGCACGGACCTGAAATCCACCTTACCGCTGAGGTGCTCCGCGGCGAGCTGCTTGTAGTGCCGCGCGTAATACCGCCCGAGCATCTCGCAGTACAGCTTGTTGGCGCCATACATCGTCGTCGGGTGGTTGAAGTCGTCCTCGCGCACCAGGCCTGCGGCCTGCTTGGTCGCCAGGTTCGGCAGGCCATAGGCGGCAATCGACGACGGGTAGAGGAACTTCACGGGCCGGCCGTGCGACTCGGCCTCCTTCTGCGCGAACTCCAGCAGCGTCAGCGTCCCTTCGACGTTCACCTCGTGGGCCCGCATCGGCGTGAACTCGGAGCGCGCCGACAGCAGCGCCGCCAGATGGAACACCAGGTCTACCTCGAACTCAGACAGGATGCGCTCGAGCAGGCCCGCGTCGAGAATCGACCCCAGGAACTCGCGCTGCACGAGCTTGGCCAGCGACGCGTCCAGCGGCGCCAGGTCGAGCGTGACGATGGGTCGGCCGCTCGAGGCCAGACGGGTGATGAGGCCGTGGCCGATCTCGCCGCCGGCACCGGTGATGAAGATGACGGGTTTACGCATGGGAAATCATTCGGCCGTGTTGCGATGCTGCAGGACGGAGACAGACGACAGCGCGGTGAAGTCGCGGTCGCGATGCAGCACCGTGAGGCGATGAGCGATCGCGGTGGCCGCGATCAGGCAATCGACGCCCGAACGAATGGTCTTGCCCGCACGCCGCGTCAGGCGGAACAGTTGCGCGGCCTCCTCGAAACGCTCTGCCGGCAACGGGCTGTCGGCGACTGGGAAGGAGAAGAGGGCCTCGCGCGCAAGTCGATACGCGTGCTCGTCGCGGAATCCCTGCAGGACTTCCTGGATTACCGGGAGCGTGGTGACGATCTCGTCCAGGTCGACGAGCGTTGCCAGGTCGACCCGGGCTGGTCTGGCGAACACCTCGACCCAGACGGAGGTGTCAACGAGCAACATGGCGCTTGCGCGGACCGACGGGATCCCCGCCGCTGGGCGGCGGGTCTTCCCGCATCTCCGCCAGACTGCCCTCCCACAAGCCGCTGCCCGCCAGCTCGAAGATCCGCCGCGCTTTGATCCGCTTGACGAACTCCTCCAATGCCCGCTCGACGGCGCGCGAGTACGTGCGCTCGCCGCTCAGCCGGGTGGCCTCGTCCAGCAATTGCGGGTTAAGCACAAGATTTGTGCGTTTCATGTGTATAGCGTACCACAGGCCGGTCGGTTCCAGTCTGAGGAGGCCGGGGCGCTGGCCTTGGGCCTCGGGAGGACGGGACCTAGCCTCCGGAGGCCCGCAAGCGAGCCTCAAGAGGCCGGGGAGTCAGGCTCGGGCCTCGAAACTACGCCGCGCCGAAGGACCGCTCGAACAGCTCCTGAAGCGCGCGACGCCCGTTCTCGCCGAGCACGCGCGTGCCGGTGCCGGTCACGTGAGGGTGAGTGATGACCGGCAGGTCGTCACTGGTATGGGGCTTCCAGGATTCGCCAGTCCAGCGGAACCATCTATCGCGGGCCTGATCGAAGACGGTCAGCGGCTTGTTGCACAGCTTGGCGAACTCCGCACCCCAGCCCGTGCCGCCGCGAACCGTCATGTCATCTTCGATGTGGCCGACCACGTAGATCTCCTGGCCGTTGTTCACCTGGTACCAGATCGTCTGCAGAATCTTCCGCAGCGTCGGCCCTTCCGTGTAGCGGCGGTTCATCAGCCTCGACACGTACTCGAGGCTGATATCGCCGGCGAGCAGTTCTTCGTGGTTCAGCACGCGCAGGCCGCGGTGCCGCACGATCTGATGGCCCTCGAAGGTGTAGTTGACCTCGTCGATGCCGTACCGCTCGGCCAGGGCCCCAAACTCGGCCTCGGCGCCGGTGGCACCGCCACTGAAGAGAATGCAGTCTTCGCGTCGCATGGGGCGCTAGTCTAACCCATGAAGCGATCGCCTGGTCCCGGCTGGACCCGAGACTCGCATGCTCTGGCTGGCGGGACGCTCAATCGTCAATGCGTCGCAGTTGCGCCAGGTGCCGCAACTCATGCCCCGCCAGCATGACCAGGAACCACCGCACGTCGAGCGTCCCCATCTGCGGATGGCGGAAGGTCGTCGCCAGTTGCGCCGGCGTCAGCGACTCGAACAGCGGCAGCCCGAACTGCCGCAGTGTCCGGTAGGCGGCAAGCGCCGTGCGCGCGTCGACCAGAGGCTCCAGGGCGACCAGGCCGTCCTGCTCGAAGGGCTGCACGACGTAGTCCGCGGATGTGAGCGCCAGGCGCACGCGCGGCTGCACCATCAGCTCGACCTGCGTCAGATGAATCAGGACCTGCCGCGCCGTCCACTTACCCGGCGCATACGGCCGCTCGAACTGCTCCGGCGTCCACGGGCCCAGCAGCTCGAGATAGCGATCCGGCGTGTGGCGCAAGGAAGCGACCGGATCGCGATCGCCAAGGTCTGCCGCGTATGGGTTCGGCGCAGTCATCGTCAATTCCCACGCTGCCAGAACATCATTGGCAGCGCCTTCTCAGTTGGCCAGATCGCCTTCAGCGTCGGCGCCTCGAAGACCTCGCCATTCTTGATCACCCAGCGCAGCGTGGTGCTGTTGCGGATGTCGGCGAGGGGATCGCTGTCGAGCACGACCAGGTCGGCGAGCTTGCCGGCCTCGACAGTGCCCAGGTCCTGGAGCAGGCCCAGCTTGTCGGCCGCGTCCCTGGTCGCTGCGCGCCATGCCTGATGCGGCGTCATCGCCGAGCCACCGGTCGTGTCGCCCACGCCGGCATGCGCCCACAGCTCCCAGTGCACGCCCAGGCCCTGCAACTGCCCGTGGGCCCCGAGCGCGACCTTGCCACCGGCCTTCTGCACGGCCGCCGCTCCTCGCGCGACAACCGGGAAGTGGTACTCGTCGGGAGCCATCCACATCGTGCGCCGGCCGAAGTTGTCGAGCATGCGGTGCGGCACAAAGCGCCCCAGCGTCTGGTCTCCGTGCGGATTGGCCGTCTGATAGAAGTACTGCTCGGCGGTGGGACCACCATAGGCCACCAGCAGCGTCGGCGTGTAGTACGTGCCCGCCCGTGCCAGCAACTGCACGACGTCGTCGTGGAGCTCGTACGGCAGCGCGTGCTCGAAGGCGGTGAAGCCATCGACCGCCGTCGTCATGTCGGTCTGCAGCTCGCCGGCGCCTTCCACCGTGAGCAGCATGCCTTCTTCGCGACAGGCCTGCGCGAACCAGAGCCGCTGATCGCGGCGCGGTTGCTGATAGACCTTGATCATCCGCGCGCCGTACGCCTTCATGCGCCGCACTTGCCGGCGCGCGTCGTCCTGGCTCTCGACTTCGGCGTAAAACGCGGCCTGCTGTCCGCCGTAGAGCACCATCCCCGACGACAGCACGCGCGGCCCGAGCATGCGCCCTGCCTCGACCAGCTCCGCCTGCGCGAACACGTCCAGCGACGGCGCCGACGGGTCGTACACCGTGGTGACGCCGTACGCCAGGCTGGCGGCGTACTCCCACTTGGTCTCCGGGAACGTCTCGAAGCCCGAGTAGTGCAAATGCGCGTGCGTGTCGATCAGGCCGGGCGCCACAGTGGTCCCGGCGGCGTCGAGGCGGCGCGCGTCGGCCGGAATGGCCACGTGCCCGCTCGGGCCCACGGCGACGATGCGGTTGGAGGTGATGATCAGGTCGGCGAAGGGCAACACCTCGTCGCCCTTCATCGTGACGACGCGCGCGCCAATCAGTGCCACCGAGCCGATCGGCGCGGGGCGCGGCATCGTCAACGCGATCCGAATCTGCTCGGACGCAGGCACCCGGGGCTCATCACTCTTCTCCGCGGGCTTGCCAGCGGCAGCCGCCTGTGGCGCTGGCGCCGCGGCTTCCTTCTCGCGCGCCTTTCGCGCCCGCTCTTGGGCAAACGCGATGGCCGTCGCCAGCGACACGCGATGGAGGACCGGACCGAGCGTCCACGTCACCGAACGCCCCGCGTCGGCCCAGGCGGCATAGTTGCCCGCAGCGTCCGAGAGCAGCCAGACCGGGACGCTGGGCTCCTTGGTGCCGACTTCGGGCGCCGGCTCGAGCTGTGTGGGCGGCACGGCAGTGACGTAGGTTTGATCGCGCACCGTGAAGGCCAGCCAACGCCCATCTGGCGAGGGCACGAGATCGTCTAGCGGTGGCAGACGCAGCAACGTCTTCTTGTCGGTGCCGTCCAGGCGGGTCGACACGAGATCGACCTTCGGGTCGTCGTCGGGGCTCTTGAGCTCGACGGGGCGGCCGTACATCAGCCGGGTGCCGTCGGTGCTCCACGCAGCGGACGGATGAAAGCGTGTGCCAGCCGGCTGTCCGACGGTGGTTACCAGTTCGGGCTCGCCGCCGCCTGACGGCAGCCAACGCAACTCGAAGAAGTCTTCTTCCTCGGGCTGTTGACCTCGGAATTCGAGACCCGATCCGCGCACCACGGCCAGACGGTCGCCGTTGGGCGACCAGGACGGGTTGGCGTAGTGCGCCGCCACCGTCGTCAGCCGCGTCGGCGCCGAAGGCGTCGCACCAAGCGCAGCCTTCCAGATGGCGCCGCCCTCGGCGTCGCTCCACGACACAAACGCCACGCTCTGGCCATCGGGTGCGATGGCCGGCGTGTACTCGCGCGAGGGCGTCTCAGTGGCCGTCAGCCGGCGCGGGACTCCAGCAGCGCGTCCGCCGTCGAGCGCCTGCACCCACACGCGGCCGAAGGCTTCAAAGACGATCGCGCGTCCATCGGGCGACTGCTGTGCCCGGCGCAGGATCTTGGCCTCAACCGCCCCTTGCGGCAGTCGGTCCTGCCTGGTGACGGTCGGCGCCAGCGCAATCGACACCGGCGCGATGAACGGAATCGGCTGCGGCGTCGCGCCCACGGTCATGGCAAGGCGATGCAACCCGCCCCTGCTGCTGTAGACCAGCGCCTGGCCGTCGGGCGTGAAGGCGTAGTTGGGCCACACGTCCATGGCCGCGAAGCCCTCCTGGTCGTCGTGCGTGAGCCCTCGTGCCAGCACACGCTCCGCGCCGGTATCGAGGGTGCGCGCGACCAGCACGGTGCCGGCATCGCGGCGGCTGATGAAGACAAGCGTCTTGCCGTCTGGCGAGACCGCCGGCCGCGCCGCGCCGCCGATGCCGCTGGTCAGCGTCGTACGCTCGGCGGTTGATCGGTCGTAGCGGACGATGGCCCAGAGGCCGTTGCGGAGATCGGACTCGTACGAAAACCGAGAACGGCGCGCCGCGTAGTAGATGTATCGCCCGTCGCGCGAGCCCGCCGGGCCGGTGGCCGCGTTGAGATCGCTGGCGGCGGTGATCTTGATGCCGCTGCCGCCGAGCCGATGGAACAGCCACAACTCGTTGGGCGGTAACCCCGCGCGCTTGCCGTCCACGCGTCTGGCGACGAGATAGTCGCCGTCGGGCAGCCAGGCGGCGCTGCGGACGTAGGCGACCTTCTCAATCGTCAACGGGCGCCGGTTGGTGCCGTCGGCGTCGGCGAGCCAGATGTTCTCCATCCCGCCTTCGTCGGAGGTGAAGGCGAGCGACGTGCCGTCGGGAGAGAAGCGCGGGTGATGATCGTAGGCCGGGCCGCGGCTGATGGCGGTGGCCGTCCCGCCCTCGATCGGCAGCGTGTAGAGATCGCCCAGCAGGTCGAAGACGAGCGTGCGTCCGTCGGGCGACACATCGACTGACATCCAGGTGCCCTCGCGCACCTCGAAGGTCACCGTCCGGGCATTGGGCCTCGGTGTGTTGATCCGCTTGCCGACATCGTCGGCAGGCGTGGCCGGCGGAGGCGCCGGTTTCTTCTGCGCCTCAAGCGTCGTGAGTCCGAGCACGATCGAGAGGGTGAACGCTGTGGCGGTCCGCATGATTCAGTTACAACCCCGAGGGCAACCGCGGCGACGACAGCAGATCCCCAAACACCTTCCACCGCACCTCGGGCTTGTCCGCCGTCCCGCCCTGCCGCTCCACATAAGCGCGCACGAGGTCTTTGCCGACGTTGTAGTTGATGACGTAGCTGCGGTACTGGTCGAAAAACCTGACCCGCTGCTCGGCGCGTTCACGCGAGCTCAGCGTGTAGGTGACCAGCCAGTCGACCGCGTGCGCGGCAGTGATGTCGCCGTTGAGGTAACGGCGCGCGGCTTCGTTGCCGGCGTAGCTGAGACGGTCGAGCAACGCCACCACGTCGTAGAACTTCGACGCCTGCGCGGCGTCGAGGCCGGCGAGCGCAAACAGGTGCTCGCGCTCGAAGGCGACGCGCGCAGCCGACGGGTAAGCCACGTCGATGCCGAAGTTCGCCGTGCCTTCGGCGATGAGCGACTGCGGCGAGAAGAGCGGATAGACCGTGAACTCCTGCCACCCCCGACCGCGCACGAGGTGATGCTCCAGCAGCACGTTGTAGACGTGATGGCCGGGATAGCCCTCGTGGCACGCCAGATCCAGCGCGCGGTCGATGAAGGTCGGCAGGTCCGTGTTCACCTGGATCAGGCTGCGGTAATTCCCCTGATACCAGTTGTAGCCGCTCCACGACTTGCCGGTGACGTACTCGATGGTGAACTGCTCGCCGGCCGGCAGCTGCAGGTGGGCCACCGTCTGCTGGCGGCACGCGTCGACAGCGGCACGAAAGACCGCGTTGAGTTTGTCGCGCGGGATGACGAACCGCTGCCGGAAGGCCTCCACGCGCGCGGCAAGCGGACCCGGACCAGGCACGAGGCCGTCGAGGGCCTTCAGCGCGTCGCTGAAGTACGCCTCCGGACGGGTTGGCGCCACCGCGTCGTACAGCGCCCTGGACTCGTCGTCGAAGCGCAGCCGCGTGCCGCTCAGCATCCGCACGCGCGTGACAGTGGCCTTTGACTGCGCGGTCAAGTACTCGCGCCGGAGTTGTTCCAGGCGGTCGGCTGACGTGGGCGTGGCCGACAGCGCGGCCACCAGGGCTTCGCCCTCGCGCTGCAGGTCACCGAGCGGCTGCTTGCCGTGCCGCTCGGCCTGCTGCTTCCACGCCGGCGGACCGTAGTACGCGTCCACGAAGTCGGGATCGTGCTGCCCCACCGCGAGCACGAGCATGACGTAGCGCTCGGCCAGCGGGCTCATCACGTCGGCGCCAGTTACCGACATCGCCCCCACCCCCACGACCACGGACACGGCAACGAGCGCACCTCGCATCGCCGGCTTACTCGACGCCCACCAGCTCGACGTCGAACTTCAGCGCGGCGTTGGGGGGAATAACACCACCGCCGCCGCTGCGAGACCCGTACGCCATCGACGACGGAACCGTCAGGCGCCGGATACCCCCGACCTTCATGCCCTTCACACCCTCGTCCCAGCCGGCAATCACCTCGCCCTGGCCGAGCACGAAGGCATACGGCTCGTTGCGGTCCTTCGAGCTGTCGAACTTGGTGCCCTCCATCAACGTGCCCGTGTAGTGGACCGTGACGCGGCGCCCTGGTGAGGCTTCGGCGCCCTCGCCCACCTTCAGGTCCTCGATCCCGAGCGCGGTCACCCCCGCCGACAACTCCACGGCACGCTTCATCGCTGCCTCCCGCTCGGCCGCTGACTTGCCGCAACCAGGCATCACGCCAACGGCCACGACCGCGCACACTATCAGCCAGGATGTCCTGCTCATGGTGACAATATTACCGGTTGAGTGCGGACAGGTGTGAAGCGACGCCGGTGAGGGACCAATCTGTAATCGTCAATCTGCAATAGCGTGATCCATTGCAAACTCCTCCCCCTCCCACGCGCGCTTGCTGGTCCATGCGAGCGGCGGGTCGGCCCAGAACGGATCGGAGGGCGGCAGGCCCAGCGGCAGAAGCGCCATCGCACACAGATAGAGGCTGCCGGTGGAGATATAGCGTTCGCCGATGCCGGGTTGATGACCGGCAAAGCCGATCGTCAGCCAGCCGTCAGCGTCAAAGGTCTTGGGCGCGTCGAGTCCGCGGCCAATCAGCGCGGTCAGGGCCTCGCGCGCCTGCGCGGGGGAGACCTCGGCAGGCAGCGCGTGTCGCAGCGCCGCCTGCGCCAGCGCCTGAAACGCGCCGCAGCGGTAGGCAATCGATCGGCCGATCGGCGGAAATGTGCCATCTGGCGCGACCAGCCGCTCGAGCACGGCCGCGTAGCGGCTGGCGCGCGCGTCCTGTCTGGTCCGAAACGCCGTCCACGCTGGATGCGCATCGCCCACTGCAGCCAGCACGTCGACGAGCATCGGGTGAATCACGAAGCTGTTGTAGTAGTCCCAGTGAAACGCCGGCCCGTCGCTGTAGGCGCCGTCGCCGCGATACCACTGCTCGTGCTGGCGCAACGCGTAGTCCACGCGCATGCGGTCCCACCGGGCGCCCAGCGCCTTGAGCGCGGCTTCGACCGTCGCGGCAAACAGGAGCCAGTTGTTGAAGCCCGGCTGAATCGCGCGCGCCGACTCGAAGGCCGCGATGAGCCGCGTGCGTGTGACCGGCTCGAGCTCCTGCTGCAGCACCCTGGGCGCACGCAGGACCGCCTGGGCCAGAAACGCGGCGTCGACCAGGGGTTGTCCCCCTTGGGTGAAGTTCAGCGCGTCGGGCGAGGCAGGGTCCAGCGCCTGTGCCAGCGCCCGTGAACCGAGCGCACGGTAGCGCGCCCGCAGGGCACGCTCGTCGGCCGGGCCGTCCTCGAGGTCGATCCACGGCGCGATGCCTGCCATCAGCCGGCCAAACGCCTCCAGGTGCGTGACACCGCGACGCTTGGCGCCGACGGCTTCCTCCACCGGCATCCGCGCCTTCAACGTCCCGGCCGCCAGGTTCGTCAGCACGGGCTCGGACACGCGTTGCAGCGTCGCGAGCCAACGTCCGCGCGCGGGCACCTGCGCGGGCACCTGCGCGGGCACCTGATGTGCCGAGGTGCCGACGTGCGCGCCGGCTCCCACCGCCGAGACCAGAAATGCCCGTCGATTCATGGCCGAAGCCTACCGCAAAACGGAACAGCGCTGGTTCGGCCGGGTTGGGTCAGCTTGATGGCGGCGGTTTCCGCTGGCGGATCGGCGGCCTGCAGACAGGGCACGGCCAGAGCTTGCGACCGGCCTCCTCGAGGGTAAGGGGCGTGCGGGTCGCGCCCAGTTTCTGGCAGGTGGCGCGGTGGTACTTGTTGTCGCCGGGCTGTGTGACGACGTTCACGGCATTGGGGTCGGCAGCCGGCCCACCTGACGCGCCAGGACCGCAGTCGTGCGGCTTGAGGCCGCGACGGGCCGCTTCCCCGCGCTTGGCGACCGTGACCTTCGAGCCGGCCTTGGCCACCAGCACGCATCCGGGCTGATGAAACGTCTGGTCGCCCGCGATGATCACGACCAATGCGCTCGCGTCCTGGGCGACGCCCGCGGGCGGCGCCCACAGGCCAGCCAGCAACACCATCACGCCCCGCGCGCGCATCATCGATTCAGGATAGCAGGCCTTTGGGGTAGCATGCCCTTCACAGGGGGCCTTGATGAACACTGACGTTTCCCGCCGTGCCTTCTTCGGCGCGGTTGCCTCGGCCGCGGCGCTGCCCGCGCTTGCAGGAGCGGCCACATCGGCTGTGGCGGCGCCGGCTCTTGCCGGCAAGACGCTGAAGCTGGGCGTGGCGTCCTACTCGATGCGCAAGTTCACGCTGGAGCAGGCGCTCGACATGGCCAGGACGCTGGGCATCCAGTTCATGACGTTCAAGGACGTCCACATCCCGCGCACCGATCCGCCCGAGACCACGCGCGCGCTGCGCGCGAAGATCCAGGCCGCCGGAATCACGATCATGGGCGGCGGCACGATCACGATGGAGAACGACCCCGTGCAAATCCGCAAGGACTTCGTCTACGCGAAAGACGCCGGGATGCCGCTGGTCTACGCGTCGCCCGATCCGGGGGCGCTGGACGTCATCGAGTCGATGGTGAAGGAGTACGACGTCAAGCTCGTCATCCACAACCACGGGCCCGAGGACAAGTGGTGGCCGGCGCCAAAAGACGCCTACACCGCCCTCAAGACGCGCGACAAACGCATGGGGCTCTGCATCGATATCGGCCACACGATCCGCACTGGCACCGATCCGGTGCAGGCCTGCATCGACTATCAGGATCGCCTGTATGACATGCACGTCAAGGATCTGAAGGTGAAGACTGACAAGGACAGCCAGGTCGAAGTCGGCCGCGGCGTCCTCGACTTCCCGGGACTCTTCCGCACGCTGCTGAAGATCGGCTACCAGGGTCAGGTCGGCCTCGAGTACGAGATCAAGGCCGACGACCCGCTGCCGGGGATGCAGGAGTCGGTGGCGTACATGCGCGGGGTGCTCGCTGCGCTGACGACTTAGGGAATGTAGGGGCGTAGGGGCGTAGGGGACCGGTTCCACCTTTCTGCCCCGTCTTCGCTTTTCCCTGTGACCACCCGTGGGACCAACGTCTGGTGACTGCCCGCGCCTCCACAGGTGCGAACGACAGGTCCTGCGTGACCATTTGATCGTCGCGGTGATGGGTCGTCCCATCGCTGGTCACTGCGCCCCTCGATCGACCGACACACTCCCCAGCCAACGCGACAACCCTCCGTCTAAGGCCTGCAGATGGCGGCGATCGGCGCCGCCTCGCGCAGGGGAGGACGGACATGCGATCGGCGCTGGCGCTTGTCATCGCGTTGGGCCTGGCGGCCCACATCCATGCCGATGGGCCGTACGCCACCAACCCCAAGGCGCGCGTGCGCCCGATGCACAGGCGCGTGGCAGCGCTGCTGGCCACCGGCATGAACCGCTCGGCCACCTTCCGGCAACTGGTCCGGCGCATCGAGGATTCCGACGTCATCGTCTACGTCGAGACGCGGCACGACCTGCGCGACGGCGTGGGCGCGTCGATGCGCTTTGTCACGCGCACCGCGAGCGACCGCTTCGTGCGCATTCAACTCAGCGCCGAACACACCAACCATACCCTGGTCGCCCTGCTGGGCCACGAACTGCAACACGTGGTGGAAGTCGCCGACCACGCCGAGGTGCAGTCGCCTGACGACCTGCGCGAGTTCTACCGGCGCACGGGCGTGCGGACCGGGCCCGACAGTTTCGATTCCGAAGAGGCGCGGCACGCCGGCTATCTGGTGCGCGACGAGATCGTCAGCAAGCCCGGCGATCTGCGGATGGCGCGAGCGGCCAGCCTTGCCGAAACGCGCCTGCTCGACGGCAGCTCGTTCACCGCCGACGACCGCAACGCCGCCGCCGGCTCGCGCTGAGGCAGTCACGCCGCGATCGAGCCCTGTGGGATCCGCGGATCGTTTGAATCGAAGGGCGCGCCACGCGTCTTCGCCGGCGTCCTCAACCTGTGTCAACGCCGGCGTGTACATCGCGCGGATGGCGTCCACTTCGGACTCGAGAAAGCCGCTCACGATGAGCGTGCCGCCTGGCTGTACAAGCGCGGTGAGCGACGGGGCCTGACTGACGAGCAGCGCGCCGGTGAGGTTGGCGGTGACTACGTCGCCGGGGGCGACCGGGTCGACCCGCAAATCGGCATGGCGCAGCGTGATAGCCGATTCGGCGCCGTTGAGTCGCAGATTCTCGCGCGCGTTGACGACGGCGTCCTCGTCGTCGTCGAGGGCTTCGATGTCCGAGGCGCCCAGGCGCCATGCTGCCAGCGCCAGCACGCCCGATCCCGTCCCCAGATCGACGGCGCGCCGCCCGGCCAGCTCCACCTTCTGCAACAGCCTGAGGCACAGCCTGGTCGTCTGGTGGTGGCCGGTGCCGAAGCCCGTGGAGGGGTAGACGATCACCAACACGCCGTCAGCAGGAGGCGTAGCGTCCCACGGCGGCGCGACGGTGATCGTGCCCACGGTGACGCGCGTGAGGTGCGCCTGCGATCGGGCGGCCCAATCCTGGTCGTCGACCTCCACCAGCTCGATCCGCAGCCCTGTCGCGCCAAAGTGCGCCGCGAGCTGCCGCGCGGCGTGGTCGATGCGGGTGGGGTCGAAGAGAAAGATCCGCCAGGTCGGCGCGAAGTCGTCCCCGACCTCATGAATCGCGGCCGGCGCCAGATCGTCGAGCGCCAGCGACACCATGTCCGGCAGATCCGGATGATCGGCCACGCTGGGGAAATGCAGATCGAGACAGGGGATGGTTCCGGGCACCGCTTACCCGAAGATGTCTTTCACGCGTTCGAACAGGTTGCGTTCGTCGTGACCCGCGTCGGTGGCACGCGGCTCGAACTTCTCGGGCGGCAGCGCCTTTGCGAGATCGTCGAGCAATCGCCGTTGCTCCTTGGTCAGCTTGCGCGGCACGCTGGCCTGCACCGTCACGAGCAAGTCGCCTTTGCCTCGGCCCGAGACGTCGGGCATGCCCTTGCCACGCAGGCGAAAGGTCGTCCCTGTGGCCGTGGCCTCGGGAACCTTGAGCGGTTCGGGCTCGCCGAGCACCGACGGCACTCGGATGTCGCCGCCAAGGGCGAGGGTGGGGAAGTTGACGGGGATCTCGCAGTACAGGTCGTTGCCGTCACGCCGGAAGAACGCATGGTCCTGCACCTGGATGACGACGAACAGATCGCCCGGAGGGCCGCCGAGCGTGCCGTGCTCGCCCTCGGCTTGCAGGCGAAGGCGCTGCCCAGTGGAGATCCCGGCAGGGACGCGCACCGTGAGCTTGCGGTCCCTGGGCACGCGGCCCTGGCCGTGGCACGTCGCGCACGGCTTGGCGATCACTTTGCCGGCGCCGCGGCACTGCGCGCAGGTGCGCGCCACCGTGAAGAAGCCCTGCTGGTAGCGTTGCTGTCCGCGCCCCTGGCACGAAGGACACGTCGTCGGGCCGGTGCCGGCCGCCGCGCCGCTTCCTTTGCAGGTGTCGCACGCCTCGGCACGCGGGAACTGGATCGAGGTCTCGCTGCCGCGCGCCGCTTCCTCGAAGGAGATCTCGAGGTCGTAGCGCAGGTGCGCGCCCTGCTGCGGCCCGCCGCGCCGGCGCCCGCCGCCGAACAGGTCGCCGAAGCCGAAGGCGTCGCCGAGCCCGCCGAGGATGTCTTCGAAGCCCACGAAGGTGGACGGATCGAAGCCGGCCGGCCCCTGGGCGCCGAGCCCGGCGTGCCCGAAGCGGTCATACGCTGCGCGCTTCTGCGGATCCGAGAGGACGGCGTACGCTTCGGCCGCTTCCTTGAACTTCTCTTCGGCGTCTTTCCTGCCCTGGTTGCGGTCTGGATGGTGCTGGAGCGCAAGCCTGCGGTAGGCCGACTTGAGATCGCCTTCCGAGGCGCCACGCTCGACGCCGAGGACTTCGTAGTAGTCGGCGTGACTCACGCCTGTGCCACCTTCACCATGGCCGGACGCAGCAGCCGGTCGTTGAGCAGGTAGCCGGCACGCAGCACCGCCATCACCTCGCCGTCACGATGCCCGTCGGCGGGTTCGGAGGCGACGGCCTGGTGCAGGTGCGGGTCGAAATCGGCGCCCAAGGCATCGAGTACCGTGACGCCGCGCCGCGCCAGCAGCTCGGCGAGCTGCTTGTGGATCAACTCGATCCCGCGCCGGTACGACTCGGCGCCCTCGCCGGTGGCCTCGACCGCCAACGCGCGCTCGAGGTCGTCGACGACGGGCAGCAGGTCGAGCAGGAGGCTTTCGGCGGCCCGATCG
>JAENWD010000338.1 GCA_016650245.1 Vicinamibacteria bacterium | reverse complement strand
GCTTCAGCGCATCCGCCCACACCTGATATGCCTTCACGGTTGGGTGCAGCTTGTCCTGGGCGTGCATCATGCCCTCGAACAGCCGGCCCTCCGCATCGGCAAGCCGATCGTTGATGTCCAGAAAGCGCACGCGCACACCGCCGGCCATCACTCTCAGGTTCCGGTTGATGCGGCCGATCTCGGGCATGACGGCCATGCCGTCGTTGCGCGGGAAGATCGCCGTCAGGATGATCGTTGCTTCTGGCACCTTGCGCCGGCAGACATCGCGGATCGCCTCGAGGCCTCGCGTGATGTCGGCGACCTTGCTCTCGTCGCCAGGCTGCGACCCGACGTTGTTGGTGCCGGCGAGCACGACGATGACCTTCGGGTTCACGCCGTCGAGTTCGCCGTTCTCCAGTCGCCAGAGGATGTGCTCGATCCGATCGCCCCCCCATCCGAAATTGCCTGCATTCCAGCCATGGAAGTTCGCGCGCCAGTGTGCGAGCAGCTCCGGGTAGTCGGTCGCGCCCCAGCGGCGCGTGATGGAATCGCCGACGAAATAGACATCGATGCGACCGCTCCGGGCTTTTGCCAGCAGCCCGGCGTGCGCGGCCATCGAGTTGGCGTCGGTCCGAGGCTCCGGTCGATCGGCTGGAGCAACGGCCGGCGCGGCCATCTGTCCGGTCAACAAGAGCGCGGCGAAGATCAGCGAGGACTGCACACTCACACCCGTCGCGATTCCTCTGCCGCGCGCGACCAGTACCAGTAGAACGGCAAACCCAGCGCGATCAACACCAGGCCTGCCAGCGCCTGCCGCGGAGCGGTCACCAGCGTGTTGACGAGCAGCCACGTCGTCACGCCCAGCGCCAGTAACGGCACGACCGGGTAGCCCCACGTGCGGTACGGCCGCTCGACATCCGGCCAGCGGCGCCTGAACACGAACACCGACGCGGTGGCCATCCCGACGAATCCCAGAATCGCAAACATCGCGTAGTCGGTCAGCGTGTCGAACGACCCGGAGAGCACCAGCACGCTCGCCCACGCCGCCTGCGCCACCAGCGCGCGGATGGGCACCTTCGTGCGCGGCGACAGGCGCGAGAGCGGCGCGAAGAACAGTCCCTCCTGCGCCATCGCGTAGGGCACACGCGCGGTGACCATCGAGGTCACCTGCAAGGAGCTGAACACCGACACCGCAAACACGCCCGCCAGCAGGCTCGACGCCACCTGCCCGAAGATGTGCGTCACCACCTCGGTGGCCACCGTCGATCCCACCGCCACGCTGGCGACGGCGGTCGGGGTCAGCACGTAGAAGTACGTCGCGTTGACGAACACGTAGAGGAACGCGACGATGCTCAACCCGCCGATCAGTCCGCGCGGAAGCGTGCGGCCCGGATCGCGGACCTCGCCGGCGACATACGTCAACTCGTTCCAGCCGTTGTACGCCCACATCGCCGCCATCATGGCCGCCCCCGCACCGGCCATCCCCCCGCGGGCATCCGCGGGCACGCCCTCGCAGGCGCCAGCGGCGCCCGACATCGTCAGGTGCGCCCAGTCGCCCTGACCAAACAGCAGCGCCACAGTGCCAATACCCAGCACGAAGATGACCTTCAGCACCATGAGGATCGAGGCGACGGTGCCGCCAACCGACACGGCGGCACAGTTGATGACGGTGGCCACGAGGATAGCGGCGATCGCGACGGTCTTGATGCCGTCAACGTTCACGTGCGACCACGCCAGGTGCAGATCGACGCTCCACGCGCTCAACGCACCTCCCAACAGCACGTTCAGGAAGATGCCCAGCCCGAACGCCAGCGCCGCTATCCCGCCGGTGTTGCCGATGAAAAAGCGCATCCACCCGAACAGGAAGCCGGCCAGCCGGCCGTACGCCTCCCGGATCAAGACGTACTCGCCGCCGGCGCGCGGCATCATCGCGCTCAGCTCGCCGTACGTGAGGGCACCGGCCATCGCCAGCAGGCCGGCGACGATCCAGACCGCCATCACCAGCCACGGCAGCTCGACGTTGCAGGTCATCACCCGCGACTTGAGGAACACGCCCGTGCCGATGACCCCGGCGACGACGATGGCCGTGGCAGCGATCGGACCAAGGCCTCGAACCAGCGAGAGGTTCTGGACGGCGGGCAACGTGGGCATGGGGTGAGCGATTGTAGGCGCGAATCGCCCCTGATCACGTACGGCAACCACAGGGACACGGAGAACACGGAGGACGCACGGAGTTCAGTCTTTGGAGGGCAACGCCGCCAACGAGCATCACCCCAAGAAGATCTCCGTGAGTCCTCTGTGCCCTCTGTGTCTCCGTGGTTGGCGTACGTGATCAGGGAAACACGTGAATAATATGTGCGCGCGTTCTATGCCACTGGAGATTGGAACCCGGCTCGGCCCCTATCAGATTGTCGCTCCCCTGGGCAAAGGCGGCATGGGAGAGGTCTACCGCGCCGCCGACGACCGGCTGGGTCGCAGCGTCGCCATCAAGGTCCTTCCCACGGAGGTCTCGTCAGACCCGGACCGCCGCCGCCGGTTCGAGCGCGAGGCGCGCGCCATCGCCGCGCTGAACCACCCGCACATCTGCGCCGTCCACGACGTCGGGCACCAGGACGGCGTGGACTACCTGGTGATGGAACTGCTCGACGGCGAGTCGCTCGCCGATCGTCTTGATCGCGGTCCCCTGCCCTTCGACGAAGCCTCGCCCATCGCCCGCGCCGTCGTCGAGACGTTGGCGGCCGTGCACGAGCGGGGCCTCATCCATCGCGACCTCAAGCCGGCCAACATCTTCCTCACGCGCCACGGCGTGAAGCTGCTCGATTTCGGTCTCGCGCGCGACGTCGGTCCGGCCGAGACAGTGGACACGCGACTGACGCAGCAGGGTCTCGTCGTCGGCACTCCCCGGTATCTTTCGCCCGAGCAACTTCGCGGGCAGGCCGTTGACCACCGTTCGGACATCTTCGCCGCCGGCGCAGTGATCTACGAGATGCTCGCCGGACGCGCGGCCTTCGACGCGCCGTCGCTGGTAGACGTCCTGCACGCGATCGCCTACGAGGATCCACCGACGCTCTCGCCAGGCACGGTGCCCGCCCACTTCGAGCAGGTGGTGCGACAAGCCCTCTCGAAGGACCCGGCACACCGGCCCGCAGACGCGACCGCGTTTGCCATGGCGCTACGTTCCGGATCCTCGACCGCCGCGGCTGCGGTGAACGTCCCGGCCCAGACAGGGCCCGCGCTGACGCGCCTGATCGTCCTGCCATTCAGGCTGCTGCGTTCGGATCAGGACACGGACTTTCTGGCCTTCAGCCTGCCCGATGCGGTCTCGGCGGCACTGGCGGGTCTGGAGTCCGTGGTCGTGCGGTCCAGCATGTCGGTCGCGCCGGCCGGCGCGGCGGCGCCGGATCTGCAGGCGCTGGCGCGCCAGGCGCAGGTGGACGCGGTCGTCACCGGGTCGTTGCTGCGCGCCGGAGGCGAAGTGCGGGTCTCGGCGCAACTGGTCTCGGTGCCCGACGGCTCGCTTCTCTGGTCACACACCATTCACGCGCCCGTGCACGACCTGTTTCAACTGCAGGACGCGCTGACACAGGCCATAGTCTCGGCTCTCCACGTCCCGCTGTCCGCGCACGACCGTCGAGCGTTGCGACAGGACGTGCCCGCCAGCGCCGCGGCGTACGAGCTGTTCCTCCGCGGCAACACGCTCGCCTCGGATTCCTCACACTGGCTCGAAGTGCGCGAGCTGTATGAGCGCGCCGTGGAGCTCGACCCTGGCTACGCGCCGGCGTGGGCGCGGCTGGGTCGCGTGCTGCGCGTGATCGCCAAGTACGCTGTGGGCGACCCGCGCGACGATCGCGCGCGGGCCGAGCGCGCCTTCGAACGCGCGCTCGCGCTCAATCCCGACCTGGCGACGGCCCACTATTTGTACGCGCACCTCGAGGCCGAAACGGGCCGCGCCAGCGGCGCGATGGTCCGCCTGCTGACGCGGGCGCGTGCCCGCTCCGCCGATCCCGAACTGTTCGCAGGCCTCGTCACCACCTGCCGCTATTGCGGCCTGCTGGACGAGTCGATCGCGGCGTACCAGCACGTTCGCCGGCTCGATCCGACCACGCCAACAAGTGTGGCTTTCGCCTACTACCTGCGTGGCGACTACCAGCAGGCCATCGCCACCGACCTGGCCAGCATGCCGTTTGCCGCGACACTGGCGAAGATGAGGTTGGGAGACGAAGAGGGCGCACGTTCGACCCTGCACGCACTGGAGCTCACGAATCCCAACGAAGGCATGCGCCTCATCTCGGCGTCGTACCGGCTGGCGATGGCGGGCGACATGACCGCCCTGCGTCCGCAGATGCGGATGATGGCCGACAGCGGATTCGCCGATCCGGAAGGCTACTTTCTGCTGGCGGCCTTCGTGGCCCGCGCAGGCGCGCACGAGGAAGCGCTGACTGCGCTGGAGCGCGCGGTGCACGGCGGCTTCCACTGCCCCGTGTCGCTGCGACAGGACCCTTTCTTGGATGCACTGCGCGGGAGCGAGAACTTCCCCCGACTGCTCGCCAAAGCCGAGGGCGGCACCGCCAGCGCGCGCGAGGCGTTCGACCGCGCAGGGGGCGCTTCGGTACTTCCATTGACCTCATGACGAAATCAGCGGACCTGAACGTCCGCCCTACGATGCAAGGACTTCAACGATGACACGACTTGCTGCCCGTCGACTGTGTGCGTTCCTGCTCGCCGGAATGGCCATCGCCCTTGTCGCGGCCCCACGGGCCGCCGACGCGCCAGCGCCGCTTGCCATTGGCGCCCAGGCGCCGGACTTCACGCTGCCTGGGGTGGACGACAAGTCTTACTCGCTGGCGAGCTTTGCGAAGAGCCCGGTGCTGGTGGTGATGTTCACGGCCGTTCACTGCCCGACCGCCGAAGTCTACGAGGCAAGGATGAAGGCCCTCGCCGCGGAGTACCAGCCCAAAGGCGTCGCGTTTGTCGTGATTCAACCCAACAGCGCGAAGGCGCTCCGGCTCGATGAGATGGGCTACACCGACCTGGGCGATTCGCTCGACGACATGAAGGTGCGCGCCGAGCATCGCCAGTTCAACTTCCCGTTCCTCTACGACGGCGAGACGCAGGAGATCTCGCGGCGGTACGGCCCCGCGGCCACTCCCCACGTCTTCGTGTTCGACCAGCAGCGGCGCCTGCGCTATCAGGGGCGCATCGACAGCAACCCGCGCGAGGCGTACGCGAAAGTGCCCGACACGCGCAATGCCATCGACGCGGTGCTTGCGGGCAACGCGGTCGCCGTCGAGAAGACGCCGACCGTGGGCTGCTCGGTGAAGTGGCTCGACAAAGCCACGCTGCACGACGCCGAGCAGCGCGCGATCGAGAAAGAGCCGGTGCCGCTCGAGAAGATCGACGCGGCCGGCGTGCAGGCGTTGCGCAAGAACGCCACGGACAAGACGATCCTCGTGAACTTCTGGGCCACATGGTGCGCGCCGTGCACGGCGGAGTTCCCGGAGCTGCAGACGATCTACCGGATGTACCGCAAACGGCCGTTCGAGCTGGTCACGGTCAGCATCAACTACCCGGACGAGGAGAAGGGCGTGCGCAAGTTCCTCGACGGGCAGCACGCGTCCTCGCGCAACCTGCTGTCGGCCACGATGGACCCCTACGAGCTGATCAAGGCCTTCGACCCCGAGTGGAACGGGGGGGTCCCGTACTCGATGGTCATCGCGCCAGGCGGCAAAGTCCTGATGAAGACCAACGGCGTCATCGACCCAATCACGACGAGGCGGACCATCCTCGCCAGCTTCCCAGACGACGACTACGTGGGACAAAACGCGTACTGGAACCAGAAATAGGGATGGGCGCCGCACGTGGAAACCTTGTCCGCGAGACTTCCGTATACCCCCGCATGCGCTGGACCGGGCTTCGCCTCGCGACTCGACGATTGCTGCACGCCCCGCTGTTCACAGTCGTCACGCTGTTGACCCTGGCGATCGGCATCGGCGCCAACACCGCGATCTTCAGCGTCGTCTACGGGGTGCTGCTCAAGCCGCTGCCCTTTGCCGAGCCCGATCGGCTCGTCGCCGTCTGGCACCGGGCGCCGGGGTTGGGTTTCGAAAAGCTGAATCAGAGCCCCTCGACCTACCTCACCGTCCGCGAGCAGGGCCGCGTCTTCCAGGACATCGGGATCTGGCGCACCGAGGCGGTGTCCATCACCGGCCGAGGGGAACCTGAACGCGTCCAGGGGCTGATGGTCACCGACGGCACGTTGCCGCTGCTGGGCGTGGCGCCGACGAAGGGGCGCCCGTTCACCCGGGCGGACGACGCGCCGGGCACGCCGCGCCGCGTCATCCTGACGCACGGGTATTGGCAACGCCGGTTCGGCGGTGCCGACATCATCGGGCAGTCGATGGCGGTAGACGGCGAGCCGCTCGAGGTGATTGGCGTGCTGCCGCCGACGTTTCGCTTCCTCAACGAGGATCCGTCGATCGTGCTGCCCTTGCAGTTCGATCGCGCCAAGATCTTCGTCGGCAACTTCAGCTACATGGGCCTGGCCAGGCTCAAGCCTGGCGTGACGATCGCGCAAGCCAACGCCGACCTCGAGCGGCTGCTGCCGGGCATCCCCGACCAGTTCCCGCTGCCACCGGGCTTCACGCGCAAGATGTACGACGAACTGAAGATGGCGCCAAACATCTACCCGCTGGCCCAGGATGCGGTCGGCGACGTCGGCACGATGCTGTGGATCCTGCTCGGCACCGTGGGGATGGTGCTGCTCATCGCGTGCGCGAACGTCGCCAACCTGTGCCTCGTGCGCGCGGAAGGCCGGCACCAGGAGTTTGCCGTCCGCACGGCGCTGGGAGCCAGCCGTTGGCAGATCGCCCGCTCACTGCTCTCGGAAAGCGTGACGCTCGGGCTCCTGGGCGGCGTGCTCGGCGTCCTGGTCGCCCGCGCTGGCCTGTCGCTGCTGGTCTGGCTCGCGCCCGATGGACTGCCGCGCCTGAACGAGATCGAGATCAACGGCGTGGTGCTGCTCTTCACGTTCGGGATTTCGCTCCTGGCAGGTCTGCTCTTCGGACTCATCCCCGTACTGCGTTTCGGCGAGCCCAGCGTCACGGCCCTCAAGGAAGGCGGGCGCTCGGCCAGCGACGGCCCGACCAGGCACCGCGCGCGCAACACGCTGGTGGTCGCCGAGATCGCGTTGGCGCTGGTCCTGCTGGTCGTCTCCGGGTTGATGATCCGCAGCTTCCAGGCGCTGCGCGCGATCGATCCCGGCTTCCGCGATCCCGAGCACGTGCAGACCTTTCGCATCTCGGTACCCGACGCCGTCGTCGCCGATCCGAATCAGGCCGTCCGCACACACCAGCAAATCGCCGAGCAGCTCGCCCGCGTGCCCGGCGTCACGTCGGTTGGCCTGAGCTCTGCGCTGACGATGGACGGCTACGACAGCAACGACCCGATCTTTGTCGAGGGCATCACGCCGGAGGGCGGCGCCATCCCCCCCTTGCGCCGCTTCAAGTGGATCGCCCCGGGCTACGTCGAGACGATGGGCAACCGGGTGATTGCGGGGCGCATGCTCACGTGGAACGACGCGTACCAGCGTCTGCCCGTCGTGGCGATCTCGGAGAATCTGGCGCGCGAGTACTGGAAGACGCCAGGCGAGGCGCTGGGTAAGCGGATTCGCAACACGCCGGCCAGTCCCTGGCGCGAGATCGTCGGCGTGGTCGGCAACGAACGCGACAACGGCCTGCACGTGCCCGCCCCGGCGATCGTGTATTGGCCGATGGCGATCGATAAGTTCTGGGACGAGACGACCTACGTGAATCGCAACATGGCGTATGCCATCAGGTCCGAGCGACTTCAGTCAGCCAGCTTCCTTCGCGAGCTGCAGCAGGCCGTCTGGTCGGTGAATGCCAACCTGCCGGTCGCCAACCCTCGGTCGCTCGCCGAGATTCGCGCCGAGTCGATGGCGCAGACCTCGTTTGCCTTGACGATGCTGGGTATTGCAGCGGCGGTGGCGCTGCTCCTGGGCGTGGTGGGGATCTACGGCGTCATCGCGTACATCGCCGCGCAGCGCACCCGCGAAATCGGCGTGCGGATGGCGCTGGGGGCGCAGGCCTCGGACGTGCGTCGCCTGTTTGTCGGGCACGGGCTGAAGCTGGTGGCCATCGGCCTCGTGCTGGGCGTGGCGGCGGCGATGTCGCTCACGCGGCTGATGTCCACGCTGCTGTTCGGCGTCGGTCCGATGGACCCGATCACGTACGTCGCCGTCTCGTTCGTGCTTGGAACGGTTGCGCTGGTTGCGACGTACCTGCCGGCGCGCCGGGCCGCCCGCGTGGACCCGGTGGTCGCGCTACGCGCCGACGCGTAGGGGGCTATCGGCCCACGCCGTACTCATAGGCGCTCAGCACGCCATCGTTGTTGCGGTCGAGGCGATCGAACTCGCTCGCGCTTCCAACCCACTCGCTGCGCGAGACGACGTTGTCGCGGTTGACGTCTCTGCGTGCAAACAGCACCTCGTCGGATTCGGTGTGCGGCCGGGGCGCCGGCGGACGGGGCGCGGGCGGACGCGACGCCGTCGGACGTGTCGCGCCGGCGATCAGTTCATCACCCGACAACACGCCATCGCGATTCCAGTCGTGGCTGGAAAACGAGCGATCGTCTCCGTTCCACTCGGCGCGACTCACAACGCTGTTACGGTTGCGGTCCAGGCCGTTGAAGCGGGGATCCCACGCGCGGTTCTGGTCCGGCTTGGCGCCGGCGATCAGCTCGTCACCCGACAACACGCCGTCGCGATTCCAGTCGTGGACGGCAAAGGACCGATCGTCGCCATTCCACTCGGCGCGGCTCACGACGTTGTTGCGGTTGCGGTCCAGCCCGTGGAAGCGCTGATCCCACACCCGAGCCTTCGCCTGGCTGGCATGTTTGTCCTTGTCCTTGTCCTTGTCCTTGTCCTTGTCCTTGTCAGTCCCGTGCGCCTGCGCATGCGGCGGCGGCTGCCCGCTGTTCGCTCGTGCCAGCACGGGCGCCGCCATCGAGAACGT
>JAENWD010000337.1 GCA_016650245.1 Vicinamibacteria bacterium | reverse complement strand
CCGCTGATCGCGCCCGCGGTTGCCGCGCCGACCGCGCCGCCTACGGCCGTGCCGGCCGTGAAGTTGGCGCCGCCGCCGATCGGGGCGATCTGCACGGTCTCGAAGTCGACCTGCGACTGCGCGTAGTCGAGCACCGCGCGCAGCGCCGTGCTCCTGGCCTGCGCCAGGTCGCGCTGGGCCTGAAACACCTCGAAGCTGGTGGACATGCCCGCGGCAAACTTCTTCTCTTCGGCTTCGAGCCGCCGCTCGGCAAGCACCTGCGCGGCACGCGTGGCTTCGACACGCTTCGAGTTGGCGACCAACTGACGCCCGGAATCGCGCACCTGGGTGGCGACGTTCAGTTCAAGCTGCCGCAGGCTGGTCTCGCTCTGGGTCTTCTCGATCCGTGTCCGCGCCAGACCTGCATCCGCGTTGCTGTTGCCGATCGGATAGGTGACGTTGAGCGACAGGCGCCACGTCGGAAAGTCGGTGCTGAAGATGTTGCCCAACACGTCCCCGAACGAGCGTTTCACCTCGCCGATGACCGGCGGCGGAAACAGGGGGCTGTCCGGATCCCGGACCAGCTGCGTGCCGCCCAGGCCCGTGGAGTTGTAGTCGAACCGCGCGTCCAGGCCCGGCAGCGTCTGGTTCTTGAAGAACTTGACGTTGTTGTCCGTGATCTCGATCCGCTTGCGCGTCGAGATCAAGTCGGTGCGCTCCTTGAGCGCGCGATCGACAGCCGCCGTGACATCCACTTCCTGGACGAGCAACTCCGGGGTGTCGGTCGGCTCGAGGCGCATGTCGAAAAAGCCCGGCGTCTTCGGGTCGAAGATCAGCGAGCGCAGTTGATCCTCAGCCTGCCCGATGGACGCCTCGGCCAGGATCACCGCTTCTTCGCGGCTGGCGACTTCAGACTCCGCCTGCACGACGTCGATGGGCGCCAGCGTCCCGATTTCCACGCGCGACCGCGTGTTGCGCAGCGACTCCTGCGCCAGATCCAGCGTCTGGCGCGCGACCTTCAGCGCGTTGATGGCGTAGACGTAGTCCCAGTAGGAGTTCCGCACGGTCCGCGCCGTCAAGGCCACGGTCTGTCGCAGATCCACGTCGGCGATCGCGCGGTTAATCCGCGACGAGAACAGCTGCTGCCGGATGGTGTCGAACTTGAAGTTCCGCAGCAGCGGCTGCGTGACGACCAGGTCGAGGTTGCCGGTCAACGTCGGGTTGAAGCTCGAAAACGAGTTGTTGGTCTTGTTCCGGCCGCTGTCGAACGAGACGGTCGCGTCGGTGCCGTACTTGAACAGCTTGCTGATGCTCGTGTTGAACCCGAAGTTGTCCGAGGTAATGGTCGTGTCACCGCCCGACAGGAAGCTGCTTGGCGGCTGATCCTGGCTCTGCGTGAAGACCCCGCCGCCGAACTGGGGGGTGTAGTTGGACAGAATTTGCGCCGTGTTCAGGTCCTGCAACTCGGGATTGAACCGCTCGATCTGAATCCCGAGGTTCTGCTCGAGGGCCAGTTTCACGGCCTCGTCCATCGACAACTGCCGCACGGGCCCCTTCGGCTCGAGACCTTTGGCCGACGGCGTCGTGGCCGGCGTCACCTGGACGGGCGGCTGGGCCGGCGCCGGCGCGGTCTGTCCGAATACCGACGACGAGGCGCCAGCGACGAGCGCGCAGGCCAGCATCACGCGCGCGCCGGGGCAGAGACGAAAGGACATGGGACAGTGCTCCACTAGGTAAGTCAACGAAAGCGTCGCCCTTAGGGACGGATGGCCACGGTGTCTATAGACGGATGACCCCGGACCGGAGTTTCCCAAAACCGCGGGATTGTATACTACCGCGTCGGGCGCCCGGCCAGAATCCCACAGGCGGGCGGTGTTTGCTCCAAAACCACGCAGTCCAACGGATTTTCCACGTGACTCACGACGCGCTGCTCTCGCTGTTCCGCCGGTCGGGGGCTCTGCTCGAGGGCCATTTCCGGCTCACCTCGGGCCTGCACAGCCCGCGCTATCTGCAGTGCGCCCTGGTCCTCTCGCACCCGGAACATGCTGCGGCCCTGGCCGGATCGCTCGCGCCCCTGGTCGCCGGGCTCGGCGCCACCGTGGTCCTGTCGCCCGCGCTGGGCGGCATCGTGATCGGCCACGAGATGGGCCGCGCGCTGGGCGTCCGCGCGGTCTTCGCCGAGCGCCAGGACGGCCGATTGACGTTGCGGCGCGGTTTCACGTTGGCTCCCGACGACACGGTCCTGGTCGTCGAGGACGTCGTCACCACCGGGGGCTCGACGCGCGAGACGATGGAGGTGGCTCGAGCCGCGGGGGCGACGGTGGTTGGCGCGGCCTCGATCGTGGACCGAAGCGGCGGCACCACGGACCTGGGCGTGCCCTATCACACGCTCTTGCCGATGATGGTCCCCTCGTACGACCCGGCGGTGTGCCCGTTGTGCGCGCAGGCAGTGCCCGTAGCGAAGCCAGGGAGCCGGGCCTGATCTGCGCATGGAAATGCAAAATGCGAAGTGCAAAGTGCGAAGTACGAAAAGGCCTTGGCCCACTCATTTTGCATTTAACACTTTGCATTTAGCACTTTGCATTTAGCACTTCGATGCGTTCTCTAAAGCTGACGCTCGCCTACGAGGGAACCCGGTTTGTGGGGTGGCAACGGCAGGCAGACGGCACCTCCATCCAGGGGCTGCTCGAAGCGATCCTCGGCGACATTGACGGCGCGCCGGTGGCGGTGGCGGGCGCGGGGCGCACCGATGCCGGGGTGCACGCGCTGGGGCAGGTGGCCAGCTGCACCCTCGCCAGCGCACTCGACGCCGACACCCTGCGCAAGGCGTTGAACGCGCGGTTGCCGGCCGACGTGCGAGTCCTCGCGGTCGACGACGTGCCCCAGGCCTTTCACGCGCGCTTCTCGGCGAAGGGCAAGCGGTACCGGTACGTCCTGGCCAACGGCCCGATGGTGAGCCCGTTTGCGGCCCGATTCACCTGGCAGGTGCCCGGCCGCCTGGACGTCACTGCGATGCAGCAGGCGGCTGCCCATCTGGTCGGCACCCACGACTTCTCGGCGTTTCAGTCCACCGGCACCGATGTGGTCCATGCCGTGCGCACCGTCACGCTGGCCGAGATCGCCGACCTCACCGACGAGCCGCCCACGCCGCTGCCTGCCCAGGCCGTCCCCGGCGGGCGCCTGCTTGCCTTCGAGGTCGCCGCCAACGGATTCCTGCGTCACATGGTGCGCGCCCTGGCGGGCACGCTGGTCGAGGTTGGCCTCCGCCGCCGCGATCCCGATCTGCGGGCTCTGTTCGAGTCGGCAAACAGGGCGCTGGCCGGCCCCACCGCGCCGGCGCACGGGCTCTGGTTGGTTGAGGTCAACTACTGATAAACTCACCGTTTGCTTTCTTCGAGGGGTCGTGATGGCGCTTGACGAACTGCTGGCGTGGCTGCCTCCGGGGTCTCCCGAGGAGGCGCTCGCTCGTCAGGTCAACTTCGAGCAGCTTCCCGCGCACATCGCCATCATCATGGACGGCAACGGCCGCTGGGCCTCCAGACGGCACTTGCCGCGCGTAGAGGGCCATCGGGCCGGCATCAACGCCGTTCGCGACGTCGTCGAGACCTCCGCCCGCCTGGGCGTCGAGGTCCTCACGCTCTTCGCGTTTTCGACGGAGAACTGGAAGCGGCCCGAGGCCGAGGTCAGCATGCTCATGGCGCTGCTCAAGCGCTATCTGCGGATCGAGCTCGGCACGCTGCTCCAGAACAACATCAGGTTTCGCGTCATCGGGCGCGTGCAGGACCTGGCGCCCGACATCCAGCAGGAGCTGGCCGATGCCGAGGCCCGCACGGCCGCCAACACAGGGCTGCTCTTCAACATCGCGCTCAACTACAGCGGCCGCACCGAAATCACGGATGCCGTCCGGCGGATGATCGAATCCGGCGTCTCGCCACGCGAGGTGACCGAGCAGCGCGTGAGCGACTTCCTGTACACCGCTGGACAGCCCGATCCCGATCTGCTGATCCGCACCAGCGGCGAGATGCGGGTGAGCAACTTCCTGCTCTGGCAGATCGCCTACGCCGAGATCTGGGTCACCGATACGTTCTGGCCCGACTTCCGCGCCCGCCACCTGCTCGACGGGATCCTCGAGTTCCAGAAGCGCGACCGACGGTATGGCGGCCTGAAGCCGTCGCGGGTCGCGACCCTCCGGTGACACGTCTTCTCAGTGCGCTGGCGCTGCTGGCGACCCTCGGCGGAGTGGCCTGGTTTGCTCCGCCGGAAGGCCTCCTGGCGGTGGCGGTGGCGATTGCGAGCCTTGGGTTCATCGAGCTCGCCCGGCTCGGCGACGCGCTTGGCGCTCGCGTGCCGCGTGCGCCGGGGTTGTGCCTGACGGCGCTGGTCTGCGTCTGCATGGCGTGGCCGACCCTGTCGCTGACGCCCGCCATGGTGGCGCTGCTGGTGGGCGCGGGCCTGGTGGCCGTCACTGGCGGCCCCCCCGATCGCGCCGGCGCGGGCGGCATCGCGCTCACCGTGGCCGGACCGCTCTACATCGGCCTGCCGCTGGGGGCGCTCATCAGCATCGGATTGACACACAGTCGCGAAGCCGCCTTCCTGGTGGTGCTCACGGTCGTCGCGAGCGACAGCATGCAGTACTACGCCGGGCGCTTGTTCGGACGGACCTTGCTGGCGCCGCCCATCAGCCCAAAGAAGACGGTCGAGGGCGCGATAGGCGGTTACGTGGGTGGCGCGTTGGCCATGGCGTGGCTGGGTGGCCTGTGGCTGCCCTCGATGCCATTGGGCACGCGGCTCGGACTCTCCGTCGTCCTGGTGACGTGTGGCATCGTCGGTGACCTGCTCGAGTCGGTGCTCAAGCGGGCCGCGCAGGTGAAGGACAGCTCGCACCTGATCCCCGGCCACGGCGGTGTGCTCGACCGCATCGACGCGTTGCTGCTGGTGATCCCGGTCTACTACCTCGCGCTTCGTGCGGCGACGCTGGGGCGCCTGTGAAGCAAATCGCGATCCTTGGCTCGACCGGCTCGATCGGCACCAGCGCGCTCGCCGTGATCGACGCGTATCCGGACCGGCTGCGCGTAGTGGGGTTGGCCGCGGGACGCAGTGCCGATGCGCTGTCGGCGCAGATTCAGCGCTACCGGCCGGCGATTGCGGCCATCGGCGAACGCTCGGCCGTCCAGTCGCTGGCGGGCGCGGCGTCAGCGGGCACACGGGTCGTCGGCGGCGCGGAGGGGCTGATCGAGGTCGCCACGCATCCCGACGTCGACATCGTGCTGTGTGCGTCCTCGGGGACGACGGCGCTCGAGGCCGTGCTGGCGGCCATCGATGCCGGCAAGACCATCGCGCTGGCCAACAAGGAAGTGCTCGTGATGGCGGGTGAGCTCGTCACCAGGGCGGCCCGAGCCCGTGGCGTCGCGCTGTTGCCCGTGGACAGCGAGCACAACGCCATCCATCAGTGCCTGCACGGGCGCGGCATAGGCGAGGTGCGCAAGCTGGTGCTCACCGCATCAGGCGGGCCGTTTCGCGCATGGCCGGCGGAACGCCTGATGACGGCGCGTCCGGAGGACGCGCTGCGGCACCCGACGTGGCAGATGGGGCGCAAGATCACCATCGACTCGGCGACGCTGATGAACAAGGGCCTCGAAGTCATCGAGGCGCATTGGCTGTTTGACGTCCCGGCCAATCGCATCGAGGTCGTCGTGCACCCGCAGTCGATCGTGCACTCGATGGTGGAGCTCACCGACGGGTCGACGATCGCACAATTGGGCGTCACCGACATGCGGCTGCCGATTCAGTACGCCTTCTCGTATCCCGATCGGTGGGGGGCGTTGCTGCCGCCGCTGGACCTGACCCGGTGCGGGGCGCTCGAGTTTCAGCCACCGGATACGGACCGGTTCCCGTGCCTGCGCCTGGCCTACGACGCACTCATCGCCGGCGGGACCATGCCGGTGGCGCTCAATGCCGCCAACGAGGTCGCCGTGGACGCATTTCTGGGGGGACGGCT
>JAENWD010000336.1 GCA_016650245.1 Vicinamibacteria bacterium | reverse complement strand
GTCTGGGCCTGGCCCTCTCGAAAGGCCTGGTCGAGGCGATGGGCGGCACCATAGGCATCGACAGCGTGGTCGACCAGGGCACAACCGTCTGGGTGGAGTTCCCGCTCACCGCGCCAACGCTCCACGCGGTAGCAGCGTTAAGCGCCCACCCATCCCTCGCGGTGGCGGACCCCCTCGTGCGCGGCGAAGTCCTGTACATCGAGGACAACGCGCCAAACGTGCGCCTGATGGAGCGCCTCCTGGCCAAGCGCCCCGGGGTCCGTCTTCGCGCCGTGGCTCAAGGCCGGCTCGGAATCGATCAGGTCCTGGCCCAGCGGCCCGATCTCGTGCTCCTCGACCTGCATCTTCCGGACTTGCCCGGCGAAGAAGTCCTGCGGCGGCTGTGGGAGAACCCCGACACGCGGAGCGTGCCGGTCGCCGTGCTCAGCGCGGACGCGACACCGGCCCAGGTGAAGCGGCTGCGTGAGGCCGGTGCCATCGCGTATCTGACCAAGCCGCTCGACCTTGCGGCCGTGCTCGGGCTCATCGACCAGACCCTCAGGCCCGTGCAGACCCCACCAGCACGCTGCTCAGAAGCCAGCCGATGACGCTCAGCACCAGCGCCCCGACGATGGCCGAGCCCCACGAGTTGACCGTGAATCCAGGCACCAGCGCCGCGGCCAGCATCAGGCACGCGCCGTTGACCACCAGGTAGAACAGCCCGAGTGTCAGGATGGTCAGCGGAAGCGTGAAGATGACCAGCACCGGCTTCACCAGCGCGTTGACAAAGCCGATGACCAGCGCCGCCACGGCCAGCGTCGCGTACGAGCTCACCTGTACGCCGCCAACCAGGCGCGTGGTGACCAAAAGCGCAACCGCCATCACGAGCCAGTGCACCAGGAATCCCGACATCGCGTTCGCCTCCTTGGCGTGCGCGGATCCTACCACCGACGACCGACGACCGAAGGCTGAAGGCTGAAGGCTGAAGACCGATGGTATGCTGACCGGTGTGGACGGCCCCAAGAGCGCATACGAACTGGCCATGGAGCGCCTCCGGCAGAGAGACGCGGAGGCCGGCGACGTCCGTGAATCGGTCACCGGCGAGCAGAAGGCAGAGATTGCCGAGGTGCGCAACCGCGCCGAGGCGCGCATCGCGGAGCTGAAGATCCTGCACCAGTCGAAGGTGCTGGCCATCTTCGATCCGGACGCGCGCGCCCTGCTCGACGCCGAGTTCCGGCGCGACATTCAGCGCGCCGAGGAAGACCGCGAGGCGAAGATCGCCAGGATCCGCGGAGGACAGGGATGACCTCGCGCCGCCTGCCCAACGGATGGATCGTTCTGGGCGGCTCGGTGCTCGCCAGCTTCGTGTGGTGGATGGTGTCGCAGCCGTCCAGACGGGCCGAGCCCACGGCAGTTCCCGCGGCAACGCCCGCGGCCATCGAGCCCACGCCAGCGCCGACTCCAGCCAAGCCTTCGGCACTGGCAAAACCACGCGTGGGTAAAGAGGCGCCCGCCGCGCCGGTAGCACCCGAGCCGGCGCCCGCAGCTCCGGCCGCAGTGCCGCTGCTACGGGTCATCGGGGATGTCGCAGGCGCCGACGTCTTCATCGATCGGACGTTTGTGGGCAAGACGCCCTTCGAGACGCGCGACATCAAGGCCGGCGGCCACCAGATCAACGTGTCGGCCGAAGGCTTCGACGGGATGTCGCGACACGTGGAGGTGTCGGCCGGGGCACCCACCGAGGTGACCTTCTCGCTCAAGGCGGTGGTGCTCGACATGGCCGTCCAGGTGGTGCACAAGCACCGTCTCGGATCCTGCGAAGGACGGTTGTCCGCGGACCTTGCGGGCGTGCGCTACGCGCCCACCGGCGGCGACGACGCGTTCCACGCGCCGCTTGCGGGACTCGAGACGTTTGCCGTGGACTACCGGGAGAAGGCGCTGCGGCTGAAGGTCAAAGGCGGTAAGAGCTTCACCTTCACCACCAAGGCCGCCAACGCCGACCCGCTGTTGGTGTTCCACCGCGACGTCGAGAAGGCACGCAGGAAACTGGCAGGCGGCGCGTAGCGGTGAGCGATCTTCTCACGACTCCCTGGCCGTGGCATGTGACAGGCCCGCTGCTCGGGCTCGTGGTCCCCGCGCTGCTGGTCGCTGGCAACCGCTCCTTTGGCGTATCGGCGAACCTGCGGCACCTGTGCGCGATCGGCGCGCCCGTCAAGCCGCCGTTTCTGCGGTACAACTGGCGGCAGGCCGGCGCCTGGAACCTCGCGTTTCTCCTGGGCGCGACGCTGGCAGGCGTGTGCATCGGCTGGCTGATCCCGTCGCCGACGCTGGGCATCGCAGACCAGACGCTGCGCGATCTCGCCGCGCTGGGCGTCAGCGACGTCTCGGGCTACGTGCCGGCGTCGCTCTTCTCGTGGTCGGCGCTCACCACCGCGCGCGGGCTGGTGATGATCGTGGGCGGCGGGTTTCTCGTCGGTTTCGGGACGGCGTATGCCGGCGGCTGCACGTCGGGGCACGGCATCACCGGACTGGCGGCGCTGCAACTGCCGTCGTTGATTGCCGTCTGCGGGTTCTTCGCCGGCGGCCTGGCCGGCACCCACCTGCTGCTGCCGCTGCTGCTCCGATGACCTACGCGCGCTACGTCCTGATGGGGTTTGCCTTCGGCCTGGTGCTGATGAAGTCCGAGGCCATCTCGTGGTTCCGCATCCAGGAGATGTTCCGTTTCCAGTCGTTCCACATGTTCGGGATTCTCGGCTGCGCGGTGGTCACCGCCGGCATCACGCTGCGACTGCTGCAGCGCTTCGGCGTGCGCAGCGTGGACGGTCAGCCCATCGGCCTCGAGCCCAAGAAGATGGGAAGCGGCGCACGCTACGCGATCGGCGGCACCTGCTTCGGCCTCGGCTGGGCACTCACCGGCGCGTGCCCGGGACCCCTGTTCACGCTGCTGGGCGCCGGCATCAGCGTGGTGAGCGTCACGATTCTCTCTGCGCTCGTCGGCACGTGGACGTACGCGATGCTGCGCGACCGACTGCCCCACTGAGGCCTGAGGCTATCAGCGAAGTTCCAGAGGCTTGAGGCTACCACCCTCTCACTCTTGCATTTGCCCAGTCAAACACCTGCTGATACCCCCGCGCGGACGTCGTCCACGAGAAATCCGCCGCCATGCCGCCGCGCTGCAGCCCCTGCCACGCCGCAGGATCCGTGCGATACATGGCCAGCGCGCGGCCCAGCGCACCCCAGAACGCGTCGACTGAGTACTCGGCAAAAAGAAACCCGCTCACGCCCTCGCGCACCGTGTCCACCAGCCCGCCGGTGGCGCGCACCACGGGCACGCTGCCATAGCGCATCGCGATCATCTGCCCCAGGCCGCACGGCTCGAAGCGCGACGGCATCAGGAAGATGTCGCTGCCCGCGTAGATGAGCGGCGCCAGCGCCGCGTCGTAGCGCAGCACGGCCGCCATCGTCCCACGGTGATAGCTGGCCAGATGCCGGAACATGTCTTCGTACTCGGCCGCGCCGGACCCGAGCACCACCAGCTGCGCGTCGCCGCCAGCGGCGTTGAGCAGAAGGTGTGCGACATGGCCGGTGATGTCCAGGCCCTTCTGCGCGTCCAG
>JAENWD010000335.1 GCA_016650245.1 Vicinamibacteria bacterium | reverse complement strand
GCTGAAGGGCAAGACGCTTGGCCTGATCGGCTTTGGCGCGATCGGGCGTGAAGTGGCGCACCGCGCGCAGGCGTGCGGCCTGCACCTGGTGATCTGGAGCCGCAGCCTCGACCCGGCCACGGACCCGGCGACGCTTGGCGTACCGTCGCGTCCCGACTCGTACGTCAGGCTGGCGGCGTCGCCAGGCGATGTCGCGGCCGCGTGCGACATCCTCAGCATCCACGTGGCGCTGGGGCCGGAGACGCGCGGTCTGGTGGACGGCTCCCTGCTGGCACGGCTCAAGCCGGGCGCGTTCGTGGTGAACACCGCGCGCGCCGAAGTGGTGGACTACGCGGCACTGGAAGCGGCCACCCGCAACAAAGGCCTGCGTGTCGCGCTCGACGTGTTTCGCGACGAGCCGTCGGCCGGTACGGGCGAGTACCGCGACCCCCTGCTCGAGCTGCCCAACGTCTACGGCACGCACCACATCGGCGCGTCCACCGAGCAGGCGCAGGAAGCAATCGCCGCCGAGACCGTCCGCATCGTCAGCACCTTCAAGCGCAGTGGCAAGGTGCCAAATTGCGTGAACCTGGCGACCCGGACGCCGGCGACGCACATGCTGGTCGTGCGCCACAGAGACAAGCCGGGGGTGCTCGCCCACGTTTTCGACCAGTTGCGGGCCGCCGCCATCAACGTTCAGGAAACCGAGAACGTCATCTTTGCCGGCGCCGAGGCTGCCGTGGCGCGCATCAACCTCGACGGGCGGCCCGGCGACGCCGCGCTGGCACTCATCACATCGGGGAATGAGGATGTGTTGAGTGTGCAGATGGTGGAGCTCACGTAACAGCCACTTTCGCCACAATCGCGATGGCGCGATGGCGCGATGGCGCGATGACGAAGTACAATCAGGGTTTTCTTCGCGGCCTCGCGCCTTCGCGCCCTCGCGATTGTGTTCGGCGTGGCAGATGTCCCGCCAGGAGTAAGGGAAATGTCGCCTACCACTGCCCGCGTCTATAACTTCTCCTCCGGACCCGCGGTGATGCCGGTGCCGGTGCTCGAGCAAATCCAGCGCGACCTGGTGACGCTGCCGGGCGTTGGCATGTCGATACTCGAGGTGAGCCACCGCTCGAAGGTCTTCGAGGACGTCATTGAGCAGGCAGAGGCCGACATACGGGCGCTGGCGAACATCCCGGCGAACTACAAGGTCCTGTTTCTGCAGGGCGGAGCGAGCCTGCAGTTCTCGATGGTGCCCCTCAACATCCTGACGGCTGGGACCACGGCCGACTACATCGTCACCGGATCGTGGACGGACAAGGCCGCGAAGGAAGCCAGGAGAGTCGGCAGCGTCAACGTCGCCGCGACGACCGAGGGCGACAAGTTCTGCCGGATTCCGTCACAAGGCGAGTTGACGCTTACCGCCAACGCCGCCTACGTGCACATCACGTCGAACAACACGATCGAGGGCACCCAGTGGCATACGCTGCCCGACGTCGGTGCCGTGCCCCTGGTCAGCGACGCGTCGTCGGACCTGTTCTGCCGGCCGATCGACATCGCCAGGTACGGCCTGATCTACGCCGGCGCGCAGAAGAACCTGGGGCCCTCCGGTGCGACGCTGGTCATCATTCGCGAGGACCTGCTGGCACGCTCGACCAAGTCGCTGCACACGATGCTCAACTACGCGGTGCACGCGGAGAACGCCTCGCTCTACAACACGCCGCCCTGCTTTGCGATCTACACGCTGGGGCTGGTGATGCGATGGCTGCGCGACCGCGGCGGGCTCGTCGAGGTGGGCACGGTCAACCAGCGGAAGGCCGGCAAGCTCTATGCGGAACTGGATCGCACCGGCTACTGGCGTCCGACGGCACGCACGCAGGATCGCTCGCTGATGAATGTCACCTTCCGCCTCGCGACCGAAGGCCTCGAGAGCAAGTTCGTGAAGGAGTCCACCTCCGCCGGCTTCGACGGCCTCAAGGGGCACCGCTCTGTGGGTGGCATGCGCGCGTCGATCTACAACGCGTTCCCCGAAGAGGGCGTGGACGCGCTCGTGGAGTTCATGCGGGAGTTCGAGCGGAAGAACGGGTAGACATCGGCCTTCGGTCGTCGGCCTTCAGCCTTCAGTAATTTCGCAGATTCGGCCGAAGGCCGAAGGCTGAAGGCTGAAGGCTGAAGGTGCCATTACGCCATCGGCGGCCTTCCTCCCCCACGCCGTCCGCGTCGCCTCCGGCGCCTTCGTCCATCCGGCCGCTGATCGGCCAGCGCATCCTGCGGGACCACCGTGCCTTCGTGGAAGCCTTTCCAATGCTCCAGCACGTCGGGTGCCTGGCCGTGGATCTCGAGCCAGGTCAACGCTTCCTGGAAGGGTCCGCGGTGCATCAGCGCGCGCTTGGCGCGGGGTGAGGCCTCCAGATCCAGCAGCCGCCCCTGGAGGCTCAGGACCTGGCGCAGCCGCTCGACATCGCGGCGTGGCAACTGCATCCGGCCCAGCGTCACCAGCGGTTCGTTCAGCGGTTCCTCGCCATCTTCGACGTGTCGCGGCCGGTGCCCGGCGGTAAAGCCCTGGGCCGCCAGCAGCGTGCCGAGGAGCACGGCGTTGGTGAGCGCCTCGGGCATCGCCTCGAAGCGATGCCGGTACCGGTCGAGCGCGGCCGTGTACGGCCACAGCGCCTGGCCGCGGTCGCGCAGCAGTTCCGGCGCGATGTGCTCGAGCAGACCCACTTCGGCGAGCTGATGAAACGCGCGCTCCGAAGCGCCCGAGCGCAGGATCTTGTAGAACTCTTCCAGCAGGCGGGCGGCCGAGGCCTTCGCGATCAGGCCCGCGTGGCGACGAATCGCGTCGACCACCGGCGGATCGACGATGAAGTCGAGCCGCGCGGCCAGCACGATCGCGCGCAGCATGCGAACCGGATCTTCCTCGAACCGCACGTCTGGATCCCCGATGCAGCGGATGACCCGCGCCTTCACGTCCTCGAGCCCGCCGGTGTAGTCGATGATCGAAAAGGTCGCGATGTCGTAGAAGAGCGCGTTGACGGTGAAATCGCGCCGGAACGCGTCTTCCTCCGGTGTGCCGAACGTGTTGTCGCGGAAGTGCAGATGCGGCTTGTCGCGGACGCGCCGGCCAGGCTCCTGGGCGGCGGCGATCTCGGCGTCCTCGGCGGCCTGTTCAGCGGCGGCCGACTGCTCAACCACCTCGGCGTCGCTCAACTGTCGGCGGAATGTCGCGACCTCGATCGCCTTGGTGCCGAACTTCACGTGCGCCAGGCGGAAGCGCCGCCCGATGATCCAGCAGTTGCGAAACAGCTTCTTGACCTCGTGCGGGTGCGCCGAGGTGCCGATGTCGAAGTCCTTGGGCCGGCGCCCCAACAGCAGGTCGCGCACGCTGCCGCCAACCAGATAGGCGACATGGTCGTTGTGCCGCAGGCGCTGCAGCACCTTCAACGCATCGGGGTCGATGAGCGATCGCGAGATCGGATGATCGTTTCTGGGAATGACCGTCGGCGTGACCATGTGGGCGTCTTAGGCGCGCATTCTATCAAACGACGGGGGTTGGCCGCTGCAAGTGCTTTTTTATCAAGGGCTTATGCGAGGCATTTGGCTGTAGTAGCATGAGGTCATGGGACGCGTGGCTTTCGCCCTCGCCGCCTGTCTGTTGGCCGGTTCGGCCCTGACCGAGGCCGCCAACCGGACCAATGACGCGCGCAAGCTGTACAACCAGGAGCTCTACGAGCTGGCAATCAAGGCCGCGACCGAGGCCCGGCAGACTGGCGACGCGGTCGACGAGGCCGGCGTGATCTTCGCCCGCGCCCACCTCGAACGCTTCCGGCAGACCCGCGACGCGCACAACCTCAGCGAGGCGCAGGCCGCGCTGCGCGCCGTGGATGCCACGCGGTTGTCGCCCGGGGCGCAGACCGAGTTCACGCTGGCGCTGGGCCAGTGGCTGTTCCTGGCCGACAAGTTCCGCGCCGCCGCCGAGATGTTCGACTCGACCTCGGCCAGGGTCGACCGCCTGGGCCCGGTGGCGCGCGACCGCGTGCTCGACTGGTGGGCGACCGCGATCGATCAACAGGCGCAGGAAGATCCCGCGCACCGGGCGGCCCTCTACCAGCGCATCATCGACCGGATGGAGGCCGAGCTGCGCCTGCAGCCGGGCTCGACCGCCGCAGGCTATTGGCTTGCAGCCGCGGCGCGATCGATTGGCGACACGGAACGCGCCTGGCACGCTGCGCTGGCAGGGTACCTGCGCGCGAGCGTCGCCCCCGACCGCGGCGTCGCGCTGCGCGCCGATCTCGATCGGCTCGTCGACACCGCGATCATCCCGGAACGCGCCCGTCAGCTCACGGGCCCGACCGGCGACACCAGGCCCGCCATCGACGCGATGACCGCCGAGTGGGAACAGATCAAGGTGCTCTGGAACTGAACCCGACCCAACCCGACCCAACCTGCCCCAACCCGACTAACCTGTCCGAGTGTCCCACGCGGTGCGCGCCGTGGTCGCGACCATGATGATCGCGCCGCCGATGAGCGCCCACTGGCCAGGCGCTTCGCCGTGCACGAGCCAGGCCCAGATGGGGCTCAGCACCGGTTCGAGCAGCAGCAGCAATGACGCTTCCAGCGCCGGCACGCCCCGGATTCCGGAGACCAGGCAGACATACGCCAGTCCGATCTGAATGACGCCCAGGAATGCCAGGATCGCCAGGTCGCGCGCCGGGAGCTGCTCGACGGGCAGCGCCAGGCCGAGCGTCAGCACGCACGCCAGCACATTTCCGGCCACCAGCGACGGTTGCGTCGCCGTCGGGTCGTCCGAGCGTCGTCCCAGCCACCGCAGACCCATCACGGTCGCTGCCCACGTGAGGCCACTGGCCAGCGCCGCCATGTTACCCAACGCAGGGTTTGGCGCCGTCCCGCGCGCCGGCTCCTGGCCCATGAAGAACGCGGCCAGGCCCAGACCCAGCGCCGCCATGAACACGACGTCTGCGCGGCGAACCCGCTCGCGGAGCACAAACGGCGCGGCCAACAGGATGTACAGCGGCGCGGTGCCCTGCAGGTAGATCGCGTTTGCGGCCGTCGTGTTCTTGTTGGCGAAGACGAAGAAGACCAGCGTCGCCGCGTAGACGACGCCCACCAGCCATGTGGCGCGATCCGGCAGGCGGCGCGCGCCGCGGAGCATCACCAGCACTGCCAGCGCTGCAATGCCCGACCGGAAGCTCGCCACCTGCCACGCCGTGAGCGACGTAGCCTTGATGGCCGCGCCGCCTGTCGAAAACAGAACGGCGGCCGCAAGGACCAGAAGGCGAGCACGCATGTCAACCCTTCGCATCCTTCCAGTTCGCCCCGACTCCGACGTCGACGTCGAGAGGGACGGCCAGGCTGGCCGCGCTGCTCATCGTGTCCCGCACCAGCGCTGAGATCTCATCCACGGCATCCGCCCGCGCTTCGACCACGAGCTCGTCGTGCACCGTGAGGATCATCCGGGCGACCGGCGCCAGGCTTCCGGCGTTACGGCGCCTGAGCCCGGCGTCAAGGGCGATCATTGCCAGCTTCAGGATGTCTGCCGCGGTGCCCTGAATCGGCATGTTGACGGTCATGCGCTCGGCGGCGGCCCGCACCTGGCCGTTGCGACTGGTGATCTCCGGCACGAGCCGGCGGCGCCCGAACATCGTCTTGACCACGCCTGTGGCGCGCGCCCGTTCAAGCGTCTGGTCGATGAAGGCGCGCACGCGGGGAAAGCCGGCGAAGTACGCGTCGATGAACTCCTGTGCGGCCTGCTGCGTGACGCCGATGTCTTTGGCCAGGGTGAAGGCGGTCTTTCCGTACAGCAGGGCGTAGTTGACGATCTTCGCGCGCCGCCGCAGCTCGTGCGGGCCCAGGACGCTGTCGGCGCCGAACACCTTGAGCGCGGTCTGGTCGTGGATGTCGTCGCCGCGTTGAAAGGCGGCGATGAGCGTCTCGTCGCCCGACAAGTGCGCCAGCACGCGCAGTTCGATCTGCGAGTAGTCTGCGGAGATCAGGAGGTAGCCGGGCTCGGCGACGAAGGCACGGCGGATCTCACGCCCAAGGTCGGACCGAATGGGGATGTTCTGCAGGTTCGGGTCGCTGCTCGACAGCCGCCCGGTGGCAGCCACCGCCTGATTGAAGGAGGTGTGGACGCGGCCCGTCTGCGGGTTCACCAGTTGCGGCAGCGCGTCGATGTAGGTGCCTTTGAGCTTCTGCAGACCTCGCCAGTCGAGCACCAGCCGCGGCAGTTCATGGGTCGCCGCCAGCTCTTCGAGCACCTCCACGGCGGTGGACACCGCGCGCGTCTTGCCCGTGCGCCTCAGCGACGGCAGCGCCAGCTTCTCGAACAGGATCTCGCCAAGCTGCCTGGGCGAGTTGATGTTGAACTCGACGCCCGCCAGGTCGAAGATCTTTCGGCCCAGCGAGGCCATCTCCTGCTCGACGTGCGCCGACTGCGCCGCCAGCACCGCTCGGTCCACCCGCACGCCGGCCTGCTCGATGTCAATCAGCACCTGAATCAGCGGCCGCTCGAGCGTCTCCCACACGCGCGTGAGGTCTTCGGCGTCGAGGCGTGCCGGCAAGTCCTGCGCCAGTTGCAGCGGCAGGTCCGCTCGCTCGGCCGCGAAGTCCAGAACGGTGTCGGCCGGCAGATCTGCCAAGGCGGTGGCCTTGACGCCTTTGCCCGTGAGCGACTCTTCGGTGACTGCCTTGTAGCCGAGATGCTCGAGCGCCGTGTCTTCGAGGTTGTGCGCCGACCGGGTCGGGTCGATCAGGTAGCTGGCGATCATCGTGTCGAAGGCGAGGCCACCAAGCGTCACGCCATGTCGCCCGAACATCAAGGCTGCCGCCTTCAGGTCATGGCCGACCTTGGCGACGCGCTCGTCGGCTAGCACCGGTCCCAGCACCGCCATCACCGTCTCGAGTTCCAGCCCATCTCCGGAGTCCAGCAGCGAGCCGGCGCGGCGCGACACCGGGGCATACCACGCCCTGCGCGGTGCGGTGGCCACGGCCACCCCGATGACGCGCGCGCGCAGCGGCGAGGCGCCGTCGGAGACGACGTGCACGCCGATGCGGCCGGCCTGACGGATCGACGCGGCCAGCGCTTCCAGATCCGGCTCGGTCGTCACCAGCGCGTAGGACTTGGCGACCGTGTCGGCCGTCGGCGCGTAGTCCATCAACAGCGTGCGAAAGCCGAGCCGGCCGAACAGGTCGTAGCACCGCGCCCGTGAAGGCCCGCGGTACTCGAAGTCGTCGACGCCGGCCTCGACCGGCACATCGGTGCGGATGCGCAGCAGCTCCCGGCTGTGTCGCGCGGCGTCGGCGTGCGCCAGCAACGCCTCACGGTATCGCTTCTGTGGCACTTCGGCGGCGCGTTCGAGCAGCGCGTCCAGCGTCTCGTAGGTCGAGATCAGCTCGCGCGCGCCCTTCTCGCCGATGCCAGGCACACCCTTGATGTTGTCGATCGCGTCGCCCATCAGCGCCAGCACGTCCACGATCTGGTCGGGCCGCACGCCCAGCTTCTCCCTCACACCGTCGGGATCGAACCACGTGCCCTCGTCGCGCGGGTTGAACACGCGGATCGGACCGCCGACGAGCTGGAAGAAATCCTTGTCGCCGGTCACGATCGCGACATCCTGGCCAGAGGCCACAGCCCGAACCGCCAACGTCCCGATCACATCGTCGGCCTCGAAGCCTTCCGCGGTGACGATGGGCACGCCCATCGCTTCGCACGCCTCATGGACCCAGGGGATCTGTTCTGCCAGATCGTCGGGCATCGGCGTGCGGTTGGCCTTGTAGTCGGCGGCCAACTGATCGCGAAACGTGGGGCCCGCCAGGTCGAACGACGCCGCGATGTACTCGGGCCGGTGGTCCGCCAGCAGCTTGCGCAGCATCGTCACGAAGCCATAGACCGCGTTGGTGGACTTGCCGTCGGGACCGCTCAACCCGCGGATCGCGTGGTAGGCGCGGTACATCTGGTTGTTGCCGTCGATGAGGAACAGGCGCGGGCGTGGTGTCATGAAAGCTGGCGGAACATCGAGCGGAAAAACGAGTCAGTATATCATTCGGTTTCGTGACGATCCGACAGGCGGTCACCGTGGGCCGCTCGTGCTCTCTGGCGCTGCTGGCCGCAAGCGCGGTGCTTGCCACGGCCTGCACGACGCTGCTCCCGCGACACTACGAGTACGACGAAGAAGTGAACCTGTCGCTGGACGGATCGGCGACGGTTTACATCAACGGATCGGTGCCCGCGTTTGTCGCGCTGCACGGCATCGACCTCGATACACGACCCTCCGCGCGCCTCGACCGCGCTGCCGTACGGCAGTTCTTCACGTCGGAGGTCGCCGCTCTCACGCGTCTCAGCACGTCGCGCCGCAACGGCCGGCGGTTCATCCACCTCAGGCTCGCGGTGAATGATGTGGGCCGGCTACCACAATCGGCCCCCTTTTCGTGGGCGACCTACAAGATGCAGCGGCGGGGCGGCCAGTACGTCTACACGCAGACGGTGGGCGCTGCCGTGGGACGTCAGGTCGGAGAGGTCGGATGGCGCGGCGACGAGCTGGTCGCGTTCCGCATGCACTTGCCCGCGCGGATCCTGTACCACGACGCGCCGTCCAAACAGGTGGAGCGCGGCAATATTCTGGTGTGGGAACAGACGCTGGCCGACCGGCTGAAGGGCACGCCTGTTCACATCGAAGCGCGGATGGAAAGCCAGTCGATCCTCTACAGCGCGATCACGCTGTTTGGCGCGATGGCGGCAGTGGTGATCGTGCTGTTTGCGGGGATTATCTGGTGGATCGTACGGAAGGG
>JAENWD010000334.1 GCA_016650245.1 Vicinamibacteria bacterium | reverse complement strand
GGCACCGACCGCGCCATCGACGTCGGCGAGATCGACGGGCGTGTCTTCGTCAACGTCGCCGGCGTCGGCTTTGACGCCCACATCGCCAGGGCGTTTGCCGCCATCGGCCGCGCGCGACGCGGTTTCCTTCGCTATGGCGCGATCGTCGTGCGCGAGCTTCGGTGCTACCAATGCCGCACCTACACCCTGGCGCTCGACCCGCTCCCTGGCGACGGCGGGCCAGCCCGCTCGCTCCGCGCCTTTCTGCTGACGTTTGCCAACGGCCGCCAGTGGGGCAACGGGGCCATCATCGCGCCGTCGGCCCAGCTCGACGACGGCGCCCTGGACGCCGTGGTGGTGGAAGACAGGGGCCGAGGGGCCGTGCTGTTGTCGATTCCACGGCTGTTCCGGGGCACCATCGCCGGTGCCCCAGGGGTGTCGACGAGCCGTATTCAGTCGGCCATCGTGACCGGGGATGGGCCACTGGTGTACCACGCCGACGGCGAGCCTTTTGTGGGTGGCCAGTCGCTTCGAGTCTCGGTCAGGCCCCGCGCGCTGCGGCTCCGCGCCTGATCGGGCAGATCCCCGAGAATCGTTTACACAGTGTTTACAGCCGTGGCCCTGGGATCGATCAAAGATCCACCTCAGACATATCCCTCCAGGCGAGAGCGAGAGAGGCCGCGATGTTCGAGCGAAATCTGAGCTGCGATGGCCACACCCGGCGGTTTCTGATCGAATCCAAGGGCGGGGAGGGCTGGGAAGTGCGCGAAGAGCAGGACAGCGCGGTGGTGCGCGCCAAGATCTACGACGACTGGCACCGGGTCGAGCGCGCGCGGTCGGTGTTCCAGGTCGAGATTCTCACACTGACCGAGCAGGGCTGGACGGTAGAGTCGACGTGAGTTATTCGACGAAGCGATAGCCGAGGCCCACGACGGTCTCGATTTGGCGGCCCACCGGGCCGAGCTTGCCGCGCAGCCGTCCGACGTGCACGTCCACCGATCGGGTTTCAATCAGCCGGTCGTATCCCCACACCCGTTCCAGCAAGCGATCGCGCGACAGCACGCGGTTGCGGTTCTCGACCAGGTATTTCAACAGTTCGAACTCTCGGCGGGTGAGCCGGACGGACTGTCCTTCGACGCTCACGGCGACGGCTTCGAAGTCGGCGACCAGGAACTTGCCGCGGTAGACGGCGGCGTCTGGCGCGCCAGCCTCGGGCTTGCCCCGCCGCAGCACCGCGCGGACGCGCGCGGCCAGTTCGCGCAGGCTGAACGGCTTGGTGACGTAGTCGTCGGCGCCGACGTCGAGGCCGTTGACGCGGTCCGACTCGCTCGTCTTGGCCGTGAGCATGATGATTGGCACGCGCGAGGTGCCGGGGCGCGCCCGCAGGATGCGACACACCTCGAGCCCCCCGATGACCGGCAGGTTGAGGTCCAGGATGATGAGGTCGGGTGGCTGGTCGAGCACGGCCTTGAGGGCCGCATCGCCAGAGGACACCACATCGGCGCGTGTGTCGCCCCCGCGCTCCAGGGTGTGCTTGATCAACCCGGCGATGTCTTGCTCGTCTTCGACAATCAACACCCGCGTTTTCTGCATCGGCACCGTTACGGTACCGGCTGCAGGTTTCGCGGGGGTGTCTCGGGTGTTAAATGTGCGTTACGCGCTCATTGACGATTGCGGATTGACGATTGCTGATTACGTTTCAGGCGTCGGGATGTATCCCGGCCTTCGGTGGGTGTTCGTTGTCCCGTAATCTGCAATCTGGCAATAATCTGCAATCTGCAATTACACGACGGTCCCGGCCTTCAATACCCCGCCTTTGGGCACCACGATGATGCCGCTCCTGATGTGCCAGCCGTCGCCGTCGGCCTCCTGAGCGCCGTTGGCGTTGACCAGCCGGCAGCCGTCGCCGATGCGCGCGTTCTTGTCGATGATGGCGCGGTCGATGACGACGTCCTTGCCGATGCCGAGGCGCGGCAGGCGTCCCATTCCGGCCGTATCGTCGTCGGTTTCGTAGAAGTCGGCGCCGACCAGCACCGAGCGCGTGATAGTCGCGCGCTCTCCGACGACGGCGCGGACGCCGATCACCGAGTCGCGGAAGTGTCCGCCCGACAGCGAGCACCCGTCGCTGAGCACGCAGTGCTCGACTGCTCCGCCGAACACACGCGCCGGCGGCAGGTGGCGCGGCCGGGTGAAGATGGGCCGCTTCGGATCGTGGAAGCGGAAGGGCGCGCCAGGCCGTGTCAGCATGATGTTGGCGTCGTAGTAGGCGTCGATGGTGCCCACATCGGCCCAGTAGTCGCGGTGGAGGAACGCGTTCACGCGGTACTTCCCGAGCGCGGCCGGTATGATCTCCTTGCCGAAGTCGATGCCGTCTTGTTCGAGCACGTCGAGCAGCGTCTGGCGCGAGAAGACGTAGATGCCCATCGACGCGACAAAGGGCTTGTCCTCTGGAGTCCGCAGGAACATCGCGCCGGTCGGCAGCGAGCTGCCAATCTGAGACAGGCGATCCGCGCTGGGCTTTTCCTCGAAGCCGGCGATCTGACCGGAGTGGTCGAACCAGAAGATCCCCATCTGCGTCGCGTCGTCTTTGCCGACGGGCTGTGCCGCCAGCGTGATGTCGGCGTGCCGCTCGGTGTGGGACTCGATGAGCTCGGCGTAATCCATCCGGTAGAGATGGTCGCCCGCGAGGATCAGGTAGTACTCGGCGTCGAGCGACTCGAAGTGGCGCCGCGCCTGTCGCACCGCGTCGGCCGTGCCCTGGAACCACCCGTGATTGTCCGGCGTCTGCTCGGCCGCGATGATGTCCACCAATCCCTGGGAGAAGCCGTCGAGCCGGTAGGTCTGGCTGATGTGGCGGTTGAGGGACGCCGAGTTGAACTGGGTCAGGACGAAGATGCTGCGGATCTCAGAGTTGAGGCAACTGCTGATCGGGATGTCGATGAGCCGGTACTTGCCGCCGATGGGCACCGCGGGCTTGGAGCGGGCATGGGTCAGCGGAAACAGGCGCGTGCCGCGCCCGCCCCCGAGGATGATCGCCAGAACGTCGCGCATGCCGGGAGAATATGTGGAAAGGCCGGCTGGGGGCAACATGAAGCGCTGAGTGCTGGGTGCCGAGTGCTTAGTGCGGTGCTGGAGTGCCGAAGTGCCCAAGTCCCGAAGTGGTGAGAGTTTTGGATTCTGTCGCGCCCGTGTGATCCCGGCGTTACGTCGTCGCCCTAACCTAGCAGCGACTTCCACAAACCCAAGCACCTGTACTCGTGGAAGACGCTGCTGCGCTGTGACAAGCAGTGGCCGGCGATCCGCAAGTCGCTGTGCGACAACGTCGATGTCGCGCTCACCTTGTTCCGCAAGCAGAGTTGGGCGTCGGGCACGGCGTCTGCGCCCGTCACGGGCGCACTCGGACGTCCATCCCTTCCTCTGGGCCGGCCCGCCACCGCCTGATCACTTGCGACCGATGGGCGCAGGGCGCATGAGTTACGATCTGGGGTCGTGCCGTCCCTTGGCGTCTTCGTGCTCGCGTGCAGCCTGACCGGTGGGCACGCGCCCTCAAGAGACAGTGCCTCTTCAGTGACCGGTGTCGTGCGTGACGCGTCGGGTGCCCCGGTTGCCGGAGCGACCGTGCGCACGACCGACGCTGGCTGCCGCGTCGAGACGGGCGCGGACGGCTCGTTCTCGCTTGACTGCGCCAAGTTGGGCGATCGGCTGACCGTCGAGGCCGCCGGGTTGCGTGCCGCCATCGTCGTCGCGTCGGAGGGCTCCAACCGAGTGACCCTCGACACGGTGTCGTTCGCCGAGGCGATCGTCGTGACGGCGACCCGCGGCGATCGTCGAACCACCAGCGCAGCCGCACCGGTGTCGATCCTCACCGCCGGCGATCTCGCGCTGGCGCCTCCCGTGCCCCTCGACGACGTGCTCAAGGTCGTGCCGGGATTCAGCCTTTTCCGCCGCACCTCGTCGCGCAGCGCGAACCCGACCACACAGGGCGCCGGCCTTCGAGGCCTGTCGGCCTCGGGCGCCAGCCGGGCGTTGGTGCTGGCCGATGGCGAGGTGCTCAACGACCCGTTTGGCGGCTGGGTGTACTGGGACCGAGTACCCGCCACCGCGATCGATCGTGTTGAGGTCGTGCGAGGCGGCGCCAGCGATCTCTACGGCGCCGACGCGCTGGTCGGCGTCGTGCAGGTCGTCACCCGCCGGCCAACCTCGCCGACGCTGCGAGCGGAAGCGGCGGCGGCCACGCACGACTCGGGGCGGTTGTCGCTGTTTGGAGGAGGCGGTCTCGGCGGATGGACGGCGTCGGCCGCTGGCGAGGGCGCCACCACCGACGGCTACATCCTGGTTGGCGAGGACGACCGCGGCGCGGTCGACACACCTGCCGGAGGCGAGTACGGCGTGGTGCGAGCCGATGTCGGCTATCGCGCCGGACCGGCGTTTGCGGCACGCCTTGGCGGCGACCTGTTCGACGAGCGCCGCCAGAACGGCACGCCGCTGCAGACCAACAGCACCGACCTGCGTCAGCTTCGCGCCGCTATCGAAGGGCAGATGCGCGGCACCAGCTGGCGC
>JAENWD010000333.1 GCA_016650245.1 Vicinamibacteria bacterium | reverse complement strand
TCATGAGCAGAAGGGTGTTCATCGCGTTCAAGTCGAGGCTGTGACCCCTGGTCACGAAATGGTGGTACAGCCAGAGGACCAGGGCGACGGCGAGCATCGCGGGAATGAGCCTGCTGCGCTCGGCCCACGCGGCAAGTCCGGCCGGCTCCATCTCCGGCTGGGAGGCCCTGGCGTCCGGGTCTAGGATCGACGCAACCTCCTGCGCCTCCGGAAAGGCCGACAAAGGCCGCACAGCCCGTGGCATCAACACGATCGTCAGCAGGACGACCCCCACCGGGAACGCCAGGACCATCAGCACCGCCGGCAACGACCAGATCGTCGAGCGCAGGCTCAGCACGCCCACGGTGGCGTCGAGAAAGTGCCCGGGCGTCGCCATCAAGAGCGCGGGGCTCGACGAGAGCCCGAACTGCCACACGGCGTTGGACGCCGACACGGCCGCCAGGAGGAACGGAAAGTCCACAGAGATTCTCTTCCGTTCGGCGGCGGCGCTGAAGTGGATCGCGATGATTGGCGCCAGGGCGACACCCAGGCCCCAGTAGAAGTACCCGAGAGTGGCGCCGAGCCCCACGGCCAGCGCCACGACCTGCGTGAGTGTTCTCGGCAAATCCGCCAGGGCGACGACCGCCGTCCGGAACAGCGGCGTGGTGCTCACCACCGCGCTCAGCACCAGGATCAGCGTCATCTGCATGGTGAACGGCAGCAGCATCCACAGCCCGCGGTAGTAGGCATCGACCACCGTTGTCGGGGGATTGCCGATCGCCAGCGCCGCGGCGACCACGACGCCGAGCAGAATCACGGAGGCGGAAATCGCATCCGGGACGAAGTTGCCCAGCGCGTGGGAAAACCGTGCGATCGGGTCCTGTGACGGGACGTTCATCCGAGCACGAGTCTCAAGGCTGCGACGGCTCGTTCCGCAAATCGATCGCCGGATTGCGGTCGAAGAAATTGTGCGGACGCAGCTTGAACGAGTGCCAGATCGTCGGCATCACCGGGAGGTCTTCGGCGCGCGTCAGGTGATGCATCCCGAGATTGACCCAGACGATGATGTCCCGATTGCGGATGGGGCGATCGCGCGCGGCCCAGACCGGCAGGCCGTCGTCGCCGCGACTCATGAAGATGTACTCGCCGCCCGCGTACCGTTCCTCCGGAGCGTACGGCGTCACCCACACGTCATGTTTCAGAAAACCCGCGCGACGAGCGGGCCAGTCCTGCGGATCCAGCAGCAGGCGCGCGTGGTTGGCCGCAAGCACCTCGTACGACACCGGGTTGCCGACCCCATTGGTGCGACTCTCGTTGAGCACGCGCAGTTTCGAGGGTCCATCGTGGCGGTCGATCTGCGCCGCATTCTCGGTCTCCGCGATCGTCGGCCTCACCACGTAGATGCTTCGCCGGGGCGAGTCTGCCGGAAGCTGGACCGGCGTGTAGAGGTCGTGGTTGAAGCTGTTGCCGGGCCCGTCGACGTCGATGTCGAGACGGAAGTTGAAGTAGTGGTCGTGATTGACCGCCACGATATTGGGTGCCACCAGAGTGCCGTACTTCGTGTCGGCGGCTGCGGTGGCGTCGCTCATCCGCTGTGACGCCACGCCCTTGAGCGCGTCGATGCCAGTGGCGCCGACACGCACTTCGATCTCCGCCGCGTCGTTGAAGACCCAGTCGAACAGATAGTCGTAGTTGCCGATCGTCGTCACCATCCTCACGACGAGTTCGACGTTCGCGCGGCCCTCGTACGTCTGGTTCATGGGCTCGTAGTGGCGCCAGATCGGATCGCCGCCGCTGCGCTCGAACACACACAGCGCATTCGGGGTCGTCATCGGCTCGCCCTTGTCGTGGCCGAAAGTTGCTGGCAGAAACGTCGCGGTCGCCGGGCAATCGACGCCTGGCTTCAGCGGCGTCGCAAGGATGCCCGCGCCGTACTCGCCGGTGTCGAAGTACGTCCGCGTCTGCCATCCGTAATCCGCGTCCATGTAGGGCACGAACATCTCGGACAGATAGCCCTGGTACAGCACCGAGCGGACCTCGGAGGCGTCCTGCCAGCGGGCCAGCGAGATCACGGTTCCGACTCGCGGGTCGACGCGCGCGTGGAAGCGCCACTTGCCCCAGGTCACTTCGTGACCCGCGATCTGGAAGTTCGCGCCGGCCGGCTGCGCAAGAGCTGTCGGCTTGCGGGGATCCCGCAGCGGACCCGCCGCGGCTTCGGTAAAGTTCATGTCGCGCTCGGTGATGGGCACCACGCCCTGATCGGTGACGCCGAGGACTTCGCGCCGCCGCAAATCCACCAGCGCGTACAGCCGTTCGATCGGCCAGCCGAACAGATTGGTCGTGGACCGACGTGTGTCGAAGCACGCCACTTTGACCAGCCGCTTACCGTCGTGTGCGGGGTTGGCGTAGTAGCCGGCGGAGAACGGCGCGCAGAAGATCTTGGTGAAATCGGTCACTCCCCGTTTCTGCAGCCCGGCCTTGAACTCGGCGTTCGAGAGCACCAGGCTGGTCGCCTCGATCTCCGAGAGCGTGATCGACGGCTCTACGCCGGTCCGTTCGACAACAGACGCGAGCCGTCGTCGTGGGAGGTCGACGATCACTTCGTACACGCGGTCCGCGGTCATGGCCACCAGGCGGGCCTGCCGCATGAGCGTCTGGCCCGGCTGCCACGCGGTTACAGCGGCCTTGGGTGGCTCGAGCACGTCGATGGACGGAAACGCCGCGCTCGCCAGGCGCGAGTCGCCTCGGGCCAGCTGTACCGCGATCCGAATCTCGTCCGCCGTCAAGGGATCAAGCGGGTGCCCCGCCGCAAGTGTCGCGGTGCTGGCCGACGACAACAGAAGTCCAGCCAGGCAGGCGCGCATCCCCCAGGTCACAGCGACGCTCCCTTCCGTCCTGCTTCGCCCACGAACTCTTCGAGCCGGACGCCGTTGTCGGCGGCCAGCATCTCCGCGGCCTTCTCGCCGATCATGATCGCTGCCGCGTTCGTGTTGCCGCTCACCACGTTCGGCATGACGCTGGCATCAGCGACGCGAAGGCGATCCACCCCGACGACCCGAAGGCG
>JAENWD010000332.1 GCA_016650245.1 Vicinamibacteria bacterium | reverse complement strand
GCGCCGCTGCCGGCATTCCGGAACAGCCACACGCCAGCGGCCGCCGCGATCGCCACGTCCGGCTTCTCGTCGTTGTCGTAGTCGCCAGCAGCGCACGCCATCGGCGAGGCCGCCTTCAGCACCGCGCCGGGCGTGAACTGGCCCTTCCCGGTGTTGCGCATCACACGCGCGCCCTCATCGTCGAGGGCGAGGTAGTCGATCGCCCCGTCCCCGTCGGCGTCGATCAGACAGGTGCCGCTGGCGACGCCGTTCTCGTCGACCGGTGTGGGAGGCGTCAATCGCGGTCCCACGAACTTCACCGCGATCGCCGCCGGCGCCGCTCCGGCCTGTGGCTGCACGGCTTGAGCCAGCGACAGCGGGCCTTGATCGCCGTAGGCCAGGCTCATGGCCGAGGCGACCTTCTCCTGCGTCAGCCGCGTGAAGCGATCCATGTGCGTTTTGGCGGCGTCGGTCTTGCCGCTGCGCTGATACGCGCGCGCCAGTCCGAACTCGGCCGAGACCAGGTACGGGTCGATCTCGAGCGCGCGCGTGAACGAGGCGACAGCCTTGTCGTGGTGTTGCAACTGGCTGCTGATGAGACCCACGAAGTAGTGCGCGTACGGGTCGTTGGGGGCCAATTCGGTCGCGCGCGTGAAGGCGGCCAGCGCGGCGTCGCTGTCGCCGAGCGTACGCGTCAGCAGGCCGAGGGTGTACCAGGCGCGGACGTTGGATGGATCGGACGTCACGATTGCGTCCAGGATCTGCTGCGCCGGCTCGTACCGCTGCAGCGCCGACATCGCGATGGCCTGATTGACCCGGGCCGCGGTCAGTGACGGGTCCGCCTCGAATGCCCCCTCGAAGCGCTCGAGCGCTGCCTCGGGCTTCTGCTGGTTCATCGAGGCCACGCCCAGGTTGTTCAGCCCGATGGCCTCGGAGGTGGCCGTTACCCGCGCCGGCGCCTGGCGGCGCGCGCCCAGAGCAGGTGCCAGCAGGACCAGCAGGGAGAGCGAGACGGCAAGACTGGCGCGAGGCGAGACCATGATCGCCATTATGACGCGCCGGCTGTCAGGTAACGGGGTCAGACCCCCGGTGTGACCGAGCTGGGGTCTGACGCCGGCGTCCCCAGCGTTCTAGCCGAGGGCCAGCGTGTCCAGTTCGTGCCGGTCGAGCACGAGGAACCCGTCTTTCTCGGTCATCACGACCTGCTGCTTGCCCCAGCGGCTCATGATCCGGATGGCGGTCTCGATCGTCGTGCCCGTCAGGTCCGCCAGCTCCTGGCGTGAGAGGACCACGGGGACGAAGGTGCCGCTGCGCTCCTGGCGGCCGACCTCGCTGGCCAGCTTCACGAACAGCCGGGCAAAGCGCGGCTCGACGCGCCCGCCCGTCAGCTCCGCCAGCCGCGTCGTCAGCTCCACCAGGCGCATCGTCAGGCCGGCCAGCAGGCCGCGCACCAGCGAGGGGTGCTGTTCGAGCAGCTCGAAGAGGTCACGCCGCGCGATGGCGACGCACGTGGTGTCCTCGAGGGCGATGGCGGAGGCCGGAAACGGCCACCCCTCGTAGACCGCCGCGCCGCCGATCGGGTCGCCGGCCGCGAAGATCTCCAGGATCACGTCCTTGCCCGCAGGCGTGGTCTTGAACACCTTCACGCGGCCGGTGACGACGATGAGGAACTGCTCGGAGGGGTCGCCTTCGGCAAAGAGCATGTCGCCGCGTGTGAACGAGCGCACCGCCGCGCGGCTGGCGACTCTCTCGCGATCGGGCGGCGAGAGCCGGCGGAAGATCGGCGTCGTCTTCACCAGTTCCAGCGGCGATTCGGGCATGGCGCATCGTATGCTCAAAGCCTTCAGCCTTCAGCCTTCAGCCTTCAGCCTTCAGCCTTCAGCCGAAGACCGAGGGCCGAAGACCGAAGGCCGTTATGACGCCCGTCATAGGAGGGCGCGGCCTGGCGGGCGACGATGGCGGCGGTCGCCATGCCTGAGCCCCCATTCGACCCGGCGCTGATCGGCGCGCTCTTGCGTCCGCCCGACCAGGGATATCTCGCCCGGATCGATCACGCGCGCCACGAGGCGACCGCGGTCTCGCTCGACGCTGCCCGACACCTTGGCGCGTTTGCCGAGCGGGTGCACGAACTCGACGAGGCCGAGTTCGAGGAGCTCTTTCGCGAAAGCTTCGCGCCTGCCGATGCCGTCGCGCTGCGGCGCGCCGCCGAACTGATTGACCGCGGCGGCTGGTTGGCGCGCCACGACGTCCTTCCGGTACTTGAACGTCTGCTCGCGCCGCTGGACGCCGCACGCAACCCGTTTGCGGTGTTGTTCAAGGCCATCTGCATGCTGCTGCTGGCCGGCGGGCAGGAACCGCCGAACTCTGGCGCCGTTAGTTCGACGCGCGCTGAAAGCGCGCGCTGATCTCGGCAGCGGCGTCCCTGACAGCCTGGCCCAGTTCGTCCACCCGCTCGGGCGGAATCTGTTGCGTGGTGCCGGCGGCGCTGATGGCCGCAATCGAGTGGCCCTGCCGGTTCAGGATGGGCGCGCCGACCGCGCGCACGCCGATCTCGTCTTCCTCGTCACACACCGAGTAGCCACGCTGACGCACGCGCACGAGTTCCTTGCGCAAGTCCGCCATCGACCCAATGGTCCGGTCGTTGGGGCGCGCCAGCTGTTCTGGCCGGACCCGCGCGTCGAACTCCGGCCCCGGAAGGTGGGCGATGAGGGCCTTGCCCACCGCCGTCGAGTTGACGCTCATCCGCCGCCCGATCCACGACACCACGCGAATCGTGCTGGCCGACTCGAGCCGCTCGATGATCACGATCTCGCCCCGCTCGAGCACGCCCATGTGCACCGTCAGGCCCGTGTGCTGTGCCAGTGCGGCCAGCGCCGGACGGGCCTCGTCGCGCAGCTCCACGCCGTCAAGCGCCGTGCGGCCCAGCGCGATGAGCTTCATCCCGAACTTGTACCGCCCGCCCGCCGACTGCTTCTGCAGGTACCCCCGGCGCTCGAGCGTGCGCAGGATCAGGTGGACCGAGCTTTTGGGCAGGGCCAGGCGCCGGCTGATCTCGGAGACCGAGTAGCCCTTGCGCGACTGGGACAGACATTCAAGGACGTTGAGGGCGCGATCGATGGCCGGGACGCCGCCGCCGGACTTCTCGGCCCTTTCTTCTGCCTTCTCCGCCAAGAGCTCGTTGGTATTGGACATAGGGTCAGCGGGCAGCGGTAACGATTTCATCCATTATGATAGACCTTCGTCCATCCTAATGAACGACACATTTTGCCCTCAGACACCAGCCCAAGGGTCTGGAAGGCGCATTTCCGGTCCAAGAACCCGAAGGGGATAGCCCGAGAAATGGCCATTTCTGGCGGATCAAGTGGTAAAGGCCAAGTCAATCGATGATCCGTCCCGCCGGATCGATAGTCCAACGTCACTGACATCTGGTCACATATCTCACAATGAGATGAGAGCGATGTGTCTCAGTGGTTACCACCATGGTCGAAGTGGTCAGAAAGTGGTCTCACTTGCGCAAGATTTCGGTTTGACTTGCCTCTAGAACTTTTGTATTACTTCCCACATTCAATCACGTGGTCAGACCTCGCGAGTACAGGAGACCCACTGAGGACACCCATGTTTAACCTGTGTTTCACCGCATATCGACGCGTGGGACGAGTCGCCGCACTGGCGCTCGTGGCCCTACTCGTTACCAGCGTCGCCGTCTTCGCCCAGGCCACGACGTCCACCGTTCGCGGCACGGTCGAGGACAGCAGTGGCGGCGTGCTTCCGGGCGCGACCGTCACGATCACGAACGTCAACACGAAGGCCGTCGCAACCAGCGTGACTGACGGACGTGGCGGCTACCAGGCTGTCGTCTTCCCCGGCACCTACGACCTGAAAGTTGAGCTTGAAGGCTTCAAGACCTACGAGCAGAAGGCTGTGAGCATCAGCCCCAGTGACGTCCGCGGCATCGACGTCCGGCTCGAGGTTGGCGCCCAGAGCGAGACGGTGACCGTCACGGCGCAGACCGAGGTCATCCAGACCGAGACCGGCGCGCGCGAAGGTGTGCTGACCGCCAAGCAGATCGACAACCTGTCGGTTCTCGGACGCAGCTCGCTCGAACTGCTGCGCATCCTGCCCGGCGTGGTCGCGCCCGATCAGACCGCGTTCGAGAGCGTCAGCTTCGGCGGCGGCGCGAACAACACGCAGGGCTACACGGTCAACGGCATCCGGTCGTCGGGCAACACCGTGCAGCTGGACGGGTCCTCGCTCATCGACATCGGCAGCAACAGCGGCGTCATCGTGACGCTCAACAACGACATGGTGCAGGAAGTCAAGGTGCAGAGCAGCAACTTCGCTGCCGAGTACGGCACCGGCGGCATGAACGTCAGCGCCATCACCAAAGGTGGCAGCTCGAAGTTCAGCGGCACCCTGTACGACTACAACCGGAACTACAAGTTCGCGGCCAACGACCGGTCCAACAGCATCACGGGCACGGAGAAGCCGAAGAGCACGTTCAACTACCCGGGCGGCAACATCGGCGGTCCGATTATCATTCCGGGCGTGGAGTGGAACAGCAACCGCGACAAGGCGTTCTTCTTCGTCGGCTTCGAAGTGCAGCGCCAGAAGGTCGACACCGGTTCGTTCCTGAGCACCACGCTCACCGACCGGATGCGGGCGGGTGACCTCAGCGAGCAGCTTCCGGGCAACTGCGCCGGGCAGAACCTGAACATGACCTGCGCGCAGTACAACATCCCCCGTGGTTTCCCGGGAGCGGGCACGCCGGCGCCGGGCAACCAGTTCCAGCAGTACATCCAGCCGATGGGCAAGATCCTGGCGGGTCTGTATCCCGCGCCAAACCTGGTGGACCCGATCAACCGCTACAACTACGTCTTCAACACGTTGCAGGAGACCAACCGCACGGACCTCAAGATGCGGTTCGACTACAACATCTCGAACAACACCAAGGCCTACGTGCGCGCTGCTATCGAGGGCGAGTCCGGTGAGAGTGCACGCGGGATCTGGTGGGCCTCGTCGGACCTGGCGCTGCCGACGCCGGCCCTGGGCACCAACAAGGGCCGCTCCGTCTCGGGCAACGTCGTCAGCGTCCTCAGTCCGACGATGACCAATGAGGTGCTGGTGAGCTGGAGCCGGCTGACGCTGGACAACGCGTGGAAAGATCCCTCGAAGATGTTGCTCTCCAGCTACCCTGAGCTTGCGGGTTACAATCAAGGCTTCTTCCCGGGCGCTAGCCCGTACCTGCCCGTCAACATCATCACCTCAGGGTGGGGTCAGGGCGGACCGGGCAACCTCTGGGCGCCGGCCATGGACGTGTACGCCTACAACGACGCGCTCCAGTTCTCGGACAAGGTGACCAAGATCGCGGGTAGCCACGGACTGAAGTTCGGCATCGCGGTGGAGCGCGGCCAGAAGCAGCAGAACTTCGAGAACAGCGAGTTCGGCGAGTACCAATTCGACCCGTGGGCGACTGGCGGCACCGGCGGTCCAGTATCCGACCTGCTGACCGGCCGACTGGCCAACTATAGCCAGGGCACCCGCATTCCTGAGGGGCAGTGGCGGTACTGGAACACCGACATGTTCGCCCAGGACAGCTGGAAGATTAAGCCAAACCTGACCCTCGAGATGGGGATCCGCGCCGGCTTCTGGACCAACAACGGCGAGCTGAACGACTTCGGCGGCTTCTTCGATCCGTCGGCCTACACCTCAAGCCGCGGCACGTTCCTTGATCCGGGCACCTACCAGAGCGTCAATGGCTGGCAGTACGCCTCGCAGGGCCAGGCTCCTCAGGGCGGGACGGACAATCGGAGTCCGTTTGCGATGCCGCGCGTCAACGTCGCGTGGGACATCGACGGC